>JAIEMS010000014.1 GCA_019751915.1 Burkholderiaceae bacterium | reverse complement strand
TCATCGTCAGGCTCTTACAGCAGCAAACCCCCCACCCCGCAAGAGGTGGGGGGTTTCGTCTTTGGGGAAATAGAAAATTATCTTGCCAGTCTGAATGAGATAATTCTCCACTTCGCCACTCGATAGCTTTTTATCCCATGATTATTGTCACTGGCGGCGCTGGCTTCATTGGCGCCAATTTTGTACTCGATTGGTTTCGCAGCAGCGATGAGTCTGTTGTAAACCTTGATAAATTAACCTATGCAGGCAATCTGCATAACCTCGAAAGCTTGCAGGGTGACGCGCGGCACATTTTTGTGCAAGGCGACATCGGGGACAGCGCTCTGGTCGAGCGTTTGTTGGCAGAGCACCAACCCCGTGCAGTGGTTAATTTTGCTGCCGAGTCGCATGTCGATCGCTCTATCCACGGCCCGGATGATTTCATCCAGACCAATGTGGTGGGAACTTTTAAATTGTTGGAGGCCGTCAGGAATTACTGGCAAAAGTTGCCCACCGACTCCAAAGAAGCGTTTCGATTTCTGCATGTGAGCACCGATGAGGTTTATGGCACGCTCACTGCCGATGCACCCGCTTTTACCGAAGACCACACTTACGAGCCGAACAGCCCCTATTCTGCGAGCAAGGCTGCCAGCGATCATTTGGTACGGGCTTGGCACCACACTTACGGTTTGCCAGTGCTGACCACCAATTGCAGCAACAATTATGGGCCGTACCATTTTCCTGAAAAACTGATTCCACTGATGATCGTGAATGCGCTGGCGGGTAAACCGCTGCCGGTGTATGGCGATGGGATGCAGATTCGGGATTGGCTCTATGTCAAAGACCACTGTAGTGCTGTGCGCCGGGTGCTTGAGTCGGGTCGATTGGGGGAGACCTACAACGTCGGCGGTTGGAATGAAAAACCCAATATCGACATCGTCAACACGGTGTGCAGTTTGCTCGACGAGTTGCGACCCCGTGCTGATGGCCTGAGTTACGCCAGCCAAATCAGCTACGTCAAAGACCGCCCCGGCCATGATCGGCGCTATGCCATCGATGCACGCAAAATCGAGCGTGAACTGGGTTGGAAACCTGCCGAAACTTTCGATACCGGCATTCGCAAGACCGTGCAGTGGTATTTGGACAACGCCGATTGGGTTGCCAATGTGCAAACCGGCGCTTACCGCGACTGGGTGCAAACCCAATATGCCCAGCAAGGAGCCGCATGAACATTCTGCTTTTTGGTAAAGGCGGTCAGGTTGGCTGGGAATTGCAGCGCAGCCTGTCGGTGTTGGGCTGCGTGACGGCACTTGACCACGACAGTACCGATTATTGTGGTGATTTTGCCAATCCCACCGGTATTGCCGATACAGTGCGCGCCTTGCGCCCCGATGTCATTGTGAATGCGGCGGCCCACACAGCCGTCGATAAGGCCGAAAGCGAACCCGAGTTCGCCCGCACCCTCAACGCCACCACCCCCGGCGTTTTGGCCGAAGAAGCGGCACGTTTGGGCGCTTGGCTGGTTCACTACAGCACTGATTACGTGTTCGATGGCAGTGGCAATCGCCCTTGGCGTGAAACCGATCCGACGGCACCGCTCAGTGTTTATGGCCGCACCAAGCTCGAAGGTGAGCAGCTTATTCAACAATCAGGCGCGAAACACCTGATTTTCCGCACCAGTTGGGTCTATGCCGCGCGCGGTGGCAACTTTGCCAAAACCATGCTGCGCTTGGCACAAGAGCGCGAACGCCTGACGGTGATTGACGACCAGTGGGGTGCGCCTACCGGCGCTGATTTGCTCGCCGATGTGACGGCCCATGCCCTGCGCCAGCTCCAGCAGCGGCCCGAAGATGCGGGCTTGTACCATTTGGTCGCTGGCGGCGAAACCAACTGGCATTTGTATGCGAAATACGTTTTAGCCCAAGCCCAGCAAGCATCGAGTGCTATCAAAATAAAAGCGATGGAAGTGGCCCCAGTGTCCACCAGTGCCTTCCCAACGCCCGCCACACGCCCGCACAACTCGCGCCTTGACACCAGCAAGCTGCAAAGCACCTTTGGCCTGACGCTGCCGCACTGGCAACAGGGCGTGGCGCGTATGCTCACTGAAATCCTTTAAACCGCAGAACATCCCATGACCGCACGCAAAGGCATCATCCTCGCCGGAGGCTCCGGCACCCGGTTGCACCCGGCTACCTTGGCTATCAGCAAGCAACTGCTGCCGGTGTACGACAAACCGATGATCTACTACCCCCTCAGCACGTTGATGCTGGCGGGTATTCGCGACATCCTCATCATCAGCACGCCGCAAGATACGCCGCGTTTTGAGCAGTTGCTCGGCGATGGCAGCCAGTGGGGAATCAATCTGCGCTACGCGGTGCAGCCTAGCCCGGATGGGTTGGCGCAAGCTTTCATCATTGGCGAGGAATTTTTGGGCAACTCGCCCAGTGCCTTGGTGTTGGGCGACAACATTTTTTACGGCCACGATTTTCATCTTTTGCTGGCCCGCGCCCATACCCGCAAAGAAGGCGCTAGTGTTTTTGCCTACCATGTGCAAGACCCTGAACGCTACGGTGTCGCTGAGTTTGATGCCGGTGGCAAGGTGCTGTCGCTGGAAGAAAAACCGACCGCACCCAAGAGCAACTATGCCGTGACGGGACTCTATTTTTACGACAACCAAGTGGTGGAGTTGGCAAAAAACCTCCAACCCTCGCCGCGCGGTGAATTAGAGATTACCGATTTAAACCGCCTGTATTTAGAGCAAAGCCAGCTCCATGTCGAAATTATGGGCCGGGGTTACGCTTGGCTCGATACCGGCACCCACGATAGCTTGCTCGATGCCGGTCAGTTTATTGCCACGCTGGAGCGTCGCCAAGGTTTAAAAATTGCCTGCCCCGAAGAAATCGCATGGCGGCACCGTTGGATTACGCCAGAACAGTTGGAGCGGCTGGCAAAGCCCTTGACTAAAAACGGCTATGGGCAGTATTTAATGCGATTGCTGCAAGAGAAGGTTTATTGATGGCGGATTCAAAACTGAAGTGCAACACCTGTCATCCAGTAAGGTACGCAGATGCACAGCAAGCCCGAGAACTA
>JAIEMS010000051.1 GCA_019751915.1 Burkholderiaceae bacterium | reverse complement strand
CACCAAGCGTTACTGACATTGGCCGCTGCCATCATCTGCTCTCGGTTCGTGGATAGGTTGTGTTAGCCACTCTAAGTTACGCAAACTCTCGGTTGCGGTCAGCGTTTGTGGGTGGGTACAGGGTCTGGTCGGCACGTCGCTGCAGTCGGTGGTGCCAATCAAAAAACACCATCTGGCATGCTTGATGACTTGCTGCCAGTGTAGTTTTCGGTTCTGTGTGCCCATCAACGATCCGTTTCTAGGACGATTTTTGCCCTCTCAAAAAGGCACGCACGAACAATGCCACCCTGCACCCTGCGTGCGCTTCTGCCAAAATCTAGCCCATGAACGCCCTCAACGTCACCGAATACACGCAAACCCTCGGTTTGCAGGCAAAAACAGCTTCAGCCTTGATGGCCAAAGCCCCTGCAGCTATCAAAAACAAAGCATTGCATGCCTTGGCTCGGCTGCTGCGCGAGCACACCAGTGCGCTGCAAATCGACAACGCCCAAGATTTGGACCATGCCCGCGCTGCGGGCTTGGCCGAGCCGCTGGTCGATCGCCTCAAATTGACGCCCAAAGTGCTCGAAACCTGTGCCCAAGGCTGCGAGCAATTGGCCGCTATGCCCGACATCATTGGTGAGATCACGGCGCTGCGCCAACAACCCAGTGGCATTCGCGTCGGCCAGATGCGTGTGCCCATTGGTGTGTTTGGCATGATTTACGAGAGCCGCCCCAACGTCACCATCGAGGCAGCCAGTTTGAGCATCAAAAGCGGCAATGCCTGCATCTTGCGCGGTGGCTCTGAGGCCATTTACTCCAACAAGGCGCTGGCGCTGTTGGTGCAAAAGGCGTTGCAAGAAGCGGGCTTGCCCGAGCAAGCGGTGCAATTGGTGCAAACCACCGATCGCGAGGCTGTGGGCCAGTTGATTGCTATGCCGCAGTACGTGGATGTGATTATTCCGCGCGGCGGCAAGGGGCTGATCGAGCGCATCAGCGCCGGGGCCAAAGTGCCGGTGATTAAGCACCTCGACGGCAATTGCCACACCTATGTGGACGACAGCGCCGATCTGGCCATGGCCCTGCGCGTGGTCGAGAACGCCAAAACGCAAAAATACAGCCCCTGCAACGCCACCGAAAGCTTGCTGGTGGCACGCGGCGTGGCCCAGACCTTCTTGCCATTGGTCAGCGCGATGTTTGCTGCCAAAGGGGTTGAAATGCGCTGTGATCCGGTTGCGGCGCAGATTTTGCGGTCAAATAGCCCTGTAGCCGACGACCAGCCAGCATCAGTAGCTATTAAAACAGGAGCATTGCCACCGGCCTTGGTGGTCGATGCGGTGGAGTCCGATTGGTCAGAAGAATACCTTGCACCGATCATCAGCATCAAGGTGGTCGCCGGTGTCGATGAGGCCATTGCCCACATCAACCATTATTCGAGCCACCACACCGACGCTATTTTGACCACCAACCACCGCCACGCCCAGCGCTTTTTGCGCGAGGTCGATTCGGCCAGCGTGATGGTCAACACCAGCACCCGTTTTGCCGATGGTTTTGAGTACGGCTTGGGTGCTGAAATTGGCATCAGCACCGACAAATTCCATGCCCGTGGCCCGGTGGGGATCGAAGGACTGACTTCGCTCAAATACGTGGTGCTGGGTGAGGGCGAAGTGCGGAGTTAAACCAGCGGGGCTAGCGGCTAGCGCAGCAGCACACTCCCTACAATGGTGCGCCACCGTCTTACAAGGACATCTTCATGGTTCCGCACCTCATCACCGCCCTGACCGGGCCTATCAACGAGCTGGAGCAGCGCGTCATCGACTCGATGCCAGCGACTGAACGCTGGTTTCGCCTCGAATGGATGGAGCACACACCGCCGCTGTACAGCTCGGTCGATATTCGCAACGCCGGCTTCAAGCTGGCCCCGGTCGATACCAATTTGTTTCCGGGGGGCTGGAACAACCTCACCCCCGAGATGCTGCCGCTGGCAGTGCAGGCGGCCATGGCTGCCATCGAAAAAATCTGCCCTGAAGCGCGCAACCTGCTGATTATTCCGGACAACCACACGCGCAACAGTTTCTACCTCAGCAACTTGGTGCAATTGCAGCGCATCTTCAACATGGCGGGGTTGAATGTGCGCATCGGCTCCATCAGCGCCGACGTGAAAAAAACCACCGTCATCGAGCTGCCCAACGGTGAAAACATCACCCTCGAACCTGTGGTGCGCGAACGCGGACGCATCGGCCTGAAGAATTTTGACCCCTGCACCATTTTGCTCAACAACGATCTGTCGGCGGGTGCGCCCGGCATTTTGGAAGACTTGCACCAGCAGTACCTGCTGCCGCCGCTGCATGCGGGCTGGAGTGTGCGCCGCAGAAGCAACCACGCTCGCAGCTACGAGGAAGTGGCCAAACGTTTTGGCAAATTGTTGGGCATCGACCCGTGGCTGATCAACCCCATGTTCAGCCAATGCGCCCATGCCGACTTTTCTACCGGCTCGGGGCTTCATGCGCTGCAAACCAGCGTAGATGCCCTGCTGGGAAAAATTCGGCGCAAATACAAAGAGTACGGCATTCACGAAAAACCGTTTGTGCTGGTCAAGGCCGACAGCGGTACCGATGCCATGGGCGTGATAACGGTGCGCGATGCCAAAGACTTAAAGGCGCTCGATGGTTCTGTGCACAGCAATATGCCGCTTCTCAAAGAGGGGCAAAGTGCGGGCAGTGTGTTGATTCAAGAAGGCGTACAGACCCAAGAGCGCGTCCATGAAGCCGTGGCCGAGCCGGTGGTCTACATGATGGACCGCTACGTTGTCGGCGGCTTTTACCGCATTCACCCCGACCGTGGCACCGACGAAAACCTCAACGCCCCCGGTGCCGGTTTTGTACCCTTGGCTTTTCACCACAGCACCCAACTGCCCCAGCCCGGTGCCCGCCCCGGCGCTAGCGTTCCCAATCGCTTCTATATGTATGGCGTGGTGGCGCGCTTGGCCATGCTGGCGGCCAGCTATGAACTCGAAGCCACCGATCCCCATGCCGAGGTGTACGACTGAAAGATGAAAAATCCGCGTCGGCCTTAGAGTGGGAGGGGTGCGTAGCATCCGTGCAACAAAATGTAGTGTTTGTGTGCAGTTTGTCCTTTTGACACGGGTGCCGCTGGCGCAGAATACGCTTCCCAAAGTTCATGAAACCCCGTCGGTCAGCAGTGGCCTTCATGGGGGGAGCCTCTCGTGCAAAGTTCAAAATCCTCGATAGCCGCGCTGACCATCGGTGCCATTGGTGTTGTGTATGGTGACATTGGCACCAGCATGCTGTATGCACTCAAGGAGGTCTTTGGCTCTGGTCACGTCGAATTCACCCCAAGCAACATTTTTGGCATCTTGTCCATCTTCTTCTGGACGTTGACCATTACCGTGTCGTTCAAATATGTGACGTTGGTGCTGCGTGCTGATAACCACGGTGAGGGGGGGCTGATCGCCATGCTGGCGCTGGCTTCGCAGGCGGTGAAAGACCAGCCCCGTCTGCGTAGCGGTTTGTTAGCGGTAGGCGTTTTTGGCACTGCATTGTTTTATGGCGATGGCGTGATTACCCCGGCCATTTCGGTGTTGTCGGCGGTCGAGGGGCTGGAAATGGTTTCGCCCCATTTCACCGGAGCGGTAATTCCACTCACGCTGCTGGTGTTGTTTTGTCTTTTTCTGGTGCAAAAACGCGGCACTGCTGGGATCGGAAGATTTTTCGGGCCTATCACGTTGGTTTGGATGGTCAGTATTGGCGTGCTTGGCGTTCCACATATCTTGAGCCAGCCTGACATTTTGTGGGCCATGAGTCCGCACCATGCGTTGCGTTTTATGTTTCAACAGCCCGGTACGACCTTCATTATTTTGGGGGCTGTGGTGCTGTGTGTGACCGGCGCAGAGGCGTTGTATGCCGACATGGGGCATTTTGGTAAACGACCCATTCGCATTGCTTGGTTTGCTGTGGTCATGCCCGCCCTGATACTTAATTATTTTGGTCAGGGTGCGCTGTTGCTGGCAAATCCCGAGGCTGTAAAGAATCCGTTTTTCATGATGGCCCCTGACTGGGCCTTGCTGCCTTTGGTGATTTTGGCAACCATGGCCACCGTGATTGCCTCGCAGGCGCTCATCACCGGGGCCTTTAGCGTCACCAAGCAGGTCATCCAACTGGGCTACTTGCCGCGCCTGAACATCCTTCATACCAGCATTTACGATACTGGACAGATCTACATTCCGTTTGTCAATTGGGGGCTGTTTGTTGCCATTGTGTTGGCTGTGGTGATGTTTCGCTCATCGAGCAATCTGGCGGCAGCTTATGGTGTTGCCGTCACGATGGTCATGTTAATCACGACTATCCTTACGTTTTTTGTGTTGCGCTACGACTGGAAATATCCGTGGATACTGTGTATCGGTGCCACGGGATTTTTCTTTGCTATTGACCTTGCCTTCTTTACCTCCAGCCTGCTCAAACTGTTCCAAGGTGGCTGGTTCCCGCTGCTGATCGGCGGCATTGTCTTTAGTTTGATGATGACTTGGAAAGAGGGCCGGCGTTTGCTCAACGAAAAAATGCGTTCGGATGCGATTGAGCTGGAGTCCTTTCTGGATGCCGTTTTTGTCAGCCCACCGACGCGGGTAGAGGGCACTGCCGTCTTCTTAAGTCCTGAACCCGGTGCTGTGCCCAATGCCCTGCTGCACAACCTCAAGCACAACAAAGTGTTGCACCAACAAAACCTGTTCATTGCCGTGCGCAACCACGAGATTCCTTGGATTGAGCCAGAAAAACGGCTGGTGGTGCGTTCACTAGGACGCGATTGCTGGCAGGTGGTCATTAACTACGGCTTTAAAGACAACCCCGATGTGCCGTTGGCACTGCAACAACTGCGCACCAGCGGTTGCGAAGTCGATCCAATGACCACCAGTTACTTTTTGTCGCGCGATACGGTGATTCCTACCGTGGGCGCGGGCATGGCTCCGTGGCGTGAAAAGCTCTTTGCCCAAATGCACCACAACGCCAGCGGTGCAGCCGACTTTTTGCATCTGCCCAACAATGCCGTGGTTGAGTTAGGCTCGAAGATCGAAATTTGAGCCAGTGGCAGAGCTCTGAAAGAGCCTTTGAGAGGTTTTTTCAGATCAAATAGGCTGATAGCGCTCGATGGTAAACATTTTGCAGCTATACATTTGATAGCATAAAGATGTCTGCCGGGTGGGCATCAAACTGTGAATACACCATGAAGCTACTCTTTGTTGCCGATCCGTTAGAAGCCTTTGTTACCTACAAAGACACCACCTTTGCCATGATGCGCGAGGCCCAGCGCCGGGGGCACAGCATCGCCGCCTGCCAGCCGCAAGGCATGCAATGGCAACGCGGTGGCCGTGTGCAGGCCCATGTGCGCGACATCACCCTGACCGGCCAAGCGCAAGACTGGTTTAGCGTGCAGCAAGAGCGCTCGGTGGCGTTGGCGACTTTCGATGCGGTGCTGATGCGAAAAGACCCACCGTTTGACAGCGAGTATTTCTACGCCACACACCTGCTCGAGCAAGCCGAGCGCGAAGGTGCACGGGTTTTTAACAAACCACGGGCACTGCGCGACCACCCAGAAAAACTCGCCATCATGGAGTTTTCGGAGTTTATTGGCCCCACACTGGTCACCCGCGATGCCCGTGATGTGCGGCAATTTCATGCCGAGCACCGTGACATCATCCTCAAACCCCTCGATGGCATGGGGGGGATGGGTATTTTTCGCGTTGGCCCAGATGGTTTGAACTTGGGTAGCATCATCGAAACGCTCAACCGAGATGGCGCACAAAGTTTGATGGTGCAAAAGTTTTTGCCAGAAATCGTCCATGGCGACAAGCGCATCCTCATTATTGGAGGCAAGCCGGTGCCTTACTGTTTGGCCCGTATCCCGCAAGGTACGGAAGTGCGTGGCAATTTGGCCGCTGGTGGCAAAGGGGTAGCGCAGCCATTGTCTGCACGCGACCTCGAAATTGGCAACGCCTTGGGGCCGATTTTGCACAGCCGAGGCTTGTTGTTGGCTGGTGTGGATGTGATTGGGGATTGCGTCACTGAAATCAACGTCACCAGCCCGACGTGCTTTCAAGAAATCCAACAGCAAACGGGCTGCGATGTGGCTGCACTGTTCATAGATGCCCTAGAACAGCAACTTTCTGGAAGTTTTTGTTAAAGGGTTTGCGTTGGTGGCGTAAGTTGTGCCATAATCGAGGGCTTCGCTGCTGATTGATTCTTTTTGGGATTGATGGTTTGTGGTTTCGGCGAGAGCTGGGGTTGCGGATGGTGGTGTTGAGGGGCTTTGAAAAAAGTTTCTAAGTTTTGTTGATATGTTGCTAAAAAGCGGTGTAG
>JAIEMS010000001.1 GCA_019751915.1 Burkholderiaceae bacterium | reverse complement strand
GCTGCACTGCGCCCCAGATGGTCTAAGTTAAACCACTGTAAAAATTGTTCGCGGCTGAAAATCTCATCATCACCATGGCTCCAACCTAGACGTGCCAGATAGTTGATCATGGCCTCGGGCAGATAGCCCTCGTCGCGGTACTGGGTGACGGGTTTGGCACCATTGCGCTTGCTCATCTTCTCGCCCTGCTCGTTCAGGACAGTGGGCAAATGGGCATAAACCGGTGGTTCTTTGCCCAGTGCGTGGAAGATGTTGATTTGGCGCGGGGTGTTGTTGACGTGATCGTCGCCCCGAATGACATGGGTGATCGCCATATCTATATCGTCGACCACGACACAGAAATTGTAGGTGGGCGTGCCGTCGGGCCGGGCAATCACCAGATCATCCAACTCGTCGTTGCGAATTTCAATCCGGCCTTTGACCTTGTCGTCCCATGCCACCACGCCACCCTGTGGGTTCTTGAAGCGCAGTACCGGTTGAATGCCTTCTGGCACTGGTGGCAACACTTTGCCATCTTCAGGTCGCCAAGTGCCGTTGTAGCGGGGTTTTTCTTTGGCCGCCATTTGCGCTTCACGCAGCGCATCAAGTTCCGCCATGCTGGTGTAGCACGGATAAACATGGCCTGCGGCCTGCAATTGCGCTAGCACTTGTTTATAGCGATCCATGCGCTGCATTTGGTAGAACGGGCCTTCGTCGGGGTTCATGCCCAACCAGTCCATTCCTTCCAAAATTACATCCACAGCCGCTTGGGTGGAGCGCTCGACATCGGTATCTTCAATGCGAAGGATAAAGTCACCACCCGTTGCACGGGCAAACGCCCAAGGGTACAGCGCAGAGCGGATATTACCCAAGTGGATAAAACCCGTAGGCGAGGGTGCAAACCGGGTGCGTACACGCACAGCTGAAGAAGTATTCTGTTCGGTCATGGCAAGGTGTCCAGACCCCGTGCGAGGTCGGCTTTCAAATCATCGATGTGTTCTAGGCCCACGGCCACACGGATCAGCCCTTGGCCCAGACCAGCGGCTTGGCGCTGCACTTCGGTCAAGCGGCCATGCGAGGTGCTGGCTGGATGGGTAATGGTGGTTTTGGTATCGCCCAAGTTGGCGGTAATGCTGCACACGCGGGTGCAGTCAATGACGTGAAACGCACGGGTACGTCCCGCAGCTGCGTCGCTCGAACGGACATCAAACGACAGTACCGCACCGCCCAGACCCGATTGCTGGCGCATGGCCAGTGCGTGTTGGGGGTGGGAGGTCAGCCCAGGGTAATAGACCCGCGCCACTGCCGGGTGACTCTCCAGCCACGTTGCCAGCAATAAGGCGTTGGCACTTTGCGCTTTGACACGGATAGACAAAGTTTCCATCCCCTTGAGCACCACCCACGCGTTGAAGGGCGAGAGGTTCATGCCCGCACTGCGAATGAGTGGAGCCAACTTGTCGTCAATCAGGGGGCGTGGGCCGCAGACGGCACCGGCCATCACACGACCTTGTCCATCCAAAAACTTCGTACCCGAGTGAATGACCAGATCGGCCCCCCACCGGGTAGGCTGTTGCAAGGCAGGTGAAGCAAAGCAGTTATCTACCGCTAGCAACACTCCGGCAGCATGGGCGATGTCAGCCAAGGCGCGGATATCGCACAAATCGGTCAGAGGATTGGTCGGCGTTTCAGCAAACATCAGCCGTGTTTCAGGCCGTAGCGCCGCTTGCCAAGCTGTGGCATCGGTTTGCGAGACAAAACTCGACAAAATGCCAAAGCGTGCTAGCTCTTTACCGATCAGGTTCATTGTTGAACCGAACATCGATTGCGAACAAATCACATGGTCGCCCGCCTTGAGCAACCCCATACACATCAGCAAAATGGCCGACATGCCGCTGGAGGTGCCAATGGCCGTTTCTGTACCCTCCAGTGCAGCCAAGCGTTGCTCAAAGCTGGTGACCGTAGGGTTAGAAGTGCGCGAATAGGTGTAACCATCTTCCTCGCCCGCAAAGCGCCGTGCTGCCGTAGCAGCATCGGGTTGAACAAAGCTGCTGGTCAGGTACAGCGCCTCGGAGTGCTCACCGTAGGGACTGCGTGCAATGGCTTGGCGCACTGCAAGGGTGTCAGGGTGTAGGCCCGCAGGTAATTCGTCGGTCATGGGTGCAAAACCTTAAGATTCCCGTGCATTAGGCAGGGCAAGGCGTGACGTGTCTTCGGAGTCTTCTTGTCCACCGGGGCGTTCGTCGTTGAGGCGTTCAATATCGGCCAGCGTGATGTCGCCGGTGACATAAACACCATCGAAACAGGAAGCATCAAAATCAACGATGTTTGCGTTCAGGGCACCAATAGCACTCTTCATGCCATCAACATCTTGGTAAATCAGCGCATCGCAGCCAATCAGCTGGCGCACTTCTTCAATGGTGCGGTCGTGTGCGACGAGTTCGCTGCTGGTGGGCATGTCGATGCCGTAAACATTGGGGTAACGCACGGGTGGTGCGGCACTGGCCATGTAAACCTTGTTGGCACCGGCTTCACGGGCCATTTGCACAATCTCGCGGCTGGTGGTGCCACGAACGATCGAGTCATCGACCAGCAGCACGTTGCGTCCTTTGAATTCGGTGCCAATCACATTGAGCTTTTGGCGTACCGATTTTTTACGTACTCCTTGACCCGGCATGATAAAGGTGCGCCCCACATAACGGTTTTTGACAAAACCTTCACGGTAAGGCAGGCCCAACAATTGCGCCAACTGCATCGCGCTGGGGCGGCTGGACTCGGGGATGGGGATCACCACATCAATTTCGTCAGGGGGCACTGTGGAAACCACACGTTTAGCCAGCACTTCACCCAAATTGAGGCGTGCCTGATAGACCGAAATACCGTCCATGACCGAATCGGGACGGGCCAGATAGACATATTCAAAAATACAAGGATTCAGGCGCGGACTATCAGAGCACTGCTGTGCCGACATCTTGCCTTGCAGGTCGATGAATACGGCCTCGCCCGGCTGAATATCGCGCTCAAACAAGTGGCCTGTGCCTTCGAGCACCACCGATTCGCTCGCCAGCATGACGGTGTTGTCCGGGCTGCGCCCAACGCACAGGGGTCGAATACCGTAGGGGTCACGAAAAGCCAGCACACCATGCCCGGCAATCAAGGCAATAACGGCATACGATCCGCGCAAGCGCTTGTGCATGGCGCGCACGGCGGCAAACACGTCTTGAACATCGAGTACCTTGCCGCGTGTGGCTTTGTCGAGCTCATCGGCCAACACATTGAGCAGCACCTCGGAGTCGCTCTCGGTGTTGATATGGCGGTGGTCGGTATTGAAGAGATCGGCCTTGAGCACTTGGGCATTGGTCAAATTGCCGTTGTGCACTAATACGATGCCAAAGGGGGCATTGACGTAAAAAGGCTGCGCTTCTTCTTCGCTAAAAGCGTTGCCAGCAGTGGGGTAACGCACTTGGCCGAGGCCGCAATTGCCCGGTAAGGCGCGCATGTCGCGGGTGCGAAACACGTCCTTAACCATCCCCTTGGCCTTGTGCATGAAGAACTTGCGTCCTTGCTGGGTGACGATGCCTACGGCATCTTGGCCCCGGTGCTGCAACAAGAGCAGTGAGTCATAGATCAATTGATTGACTGGGGCCGTGCTGACGACACCGACGATTCCACACATATGTATTCCATCCCTTGGCAGGCCCATGCCCGCATACCACCACAATGCTGGACGAGGCCCGTGGCTGCGGCCCGTCCACTCTAATCACGAAGGAAGATATCTTCCAAATTCTTGCGGCAAAGCCGGCTTCAGCCCTTTGAGGGTGGTCGAAAGCAACGGTGCGCCGTGCGACTCTTGCCACCACATACTTTGCTGCAACGGTGTCAATTCGACAACCACGGTCAGCACCAACAACAAGAGTATCGCCCGCACAGCACCGAAGGCAGCGCCCAGCACGCGATCAACAGGGCGCAGGCCAATGGCTTCAATGGTCTGCTTGCCTAGCCACGCCAGAAAGCCGCAAACAAAGGCTGCAGCCACCAGTACCACGATAAAACCAGCGGCATGGCGCACTGACTCTTGGACACCATTGAGGGGCAACTGGGCTGCTGCATCGGACGCAAACCACTGCGCCGCTATAAATGCAGCGACCCAACCCAGCACCGATAGCACTTCAAACACCAACCCGCGCCCAGCGCCGATCAACATCGAGCTGATGAGCACCGCTAGCAAAAACCAGTCGAACACCACCATAGGCAACGCCCGTTTTATTGGGATTGCAGGGATGCGGGCAAGCCCAATCCCTTAACACGATCAGCGGCCTTCTCACCGTCTGATCGCCCGGAGAACGGCCCTACGCGCACGCGGGTGCGTTTGCCGTCTTTGGTTTCAACGACTTGGGTGTAGGCCTTGAGGCCTGCGCGTTCGAGTTTTTGGCGTGCCTCGTTGGCCTTGGCTTCATCAGCGAAAGCGCCAATTTGCACAATAAAGCGGCCCTCGTCGGATTTGGCTGTGGCAGGTGCAGCAGACGGAGCCGGTGCCGAAGGTTTGCCTTCCAGCAAAGCCCGTGCCCGCGCAGCATCGTCGGGACGGGGTGCGGGCTTAGGCTCAGGCTTGGGTTCCGGCTTCGGTACGGGCTTGGGTTCCGGTTTAGGCTCTGGCTTAGGCTCGGGTTTCGGTTCCGGTTTCGGCTCAGGCTTGGGCACGGGCTTAGGTTCCGGCTTCGGCTCAGGCTTGGGCACGGGCTTAGGTTCCGGTTTCGGCTCAGGCTTGGGCACGGGCTTAGGTTCCGGTTTGGGCTCAGGCTTGGGCACGGGCTTAGGTTCCGGTTTCGGCTCAGGCTTGGGCACGGGCTTAGGTTCCGGTTTCGGCTCAGGCTTGGGCACGGGCTTGGGTTCCGGTTTGGGCTCAGGCTTGGGCACGGGCTTAGGTTCCGGTTTCGGCTCAGGCTTAGGCACGGGCTTGGGTTCCGGTTTGAGCAGCTGGGCGCGGGTGTCCAACGATGGCATCCCAACCGGTGGCACTAAGGCTTGGGCCTTTGGATTTGGCGGCGCTGAGGGCGTAGGTACGGGTACGGGTGGCGCAGTATTTTCCCCTGCCGCTAAACCTGTGGCCTCGGAAGCACGACTCGCTGGCACCACCAAGGGTGCAACTTTGTTGCGGTCGGGGATTTCAATCGGGGTATCTACCGGAATAGGGCGCGGCTGCGTATCAAACAGCATGGGAAAACCCATGACCCCGGCCAGCACCAACACCGCAGCGCCGATCAGGCGGTGCCGGGCGCGCCGACGCATCACCTCGATGCTCTCAGGATGTGGGACGCGCGAAGACCTTGTTGGCTTGTCGCCCTGCCCTTGCTGGCCTGGCCATCGAAACTTAAAAAGTGCCATGAATGAGCAAAAACCGGTGCGGACTTATGCGTCCAGATGCTTGGCTTGCAAACGCGGGGTGCCGTTTTGCAAAACGCCGCCCACCGTGTAGAACGAGCCAAAGACAACGATTCTATCAGCCGGGTCTGCGGCAGCGACAGCAGCCTCTAGCGCTTTTTCGGGGCTAGTGTGGATGCTGGTGGGTACTTGGCGACGGCCACCGGCGACAATTTGCAGCGCGTTCCACTTGTTCTGCAAATGGAGCGCGGTGTCGGCGCGCGGTGTCGGTAAGTCGGTGAAGTACCAGCGGTCAATCAGAGGCCCGACTTTTGCCAGCATCGGGGCGAGGTCTTTATCGGCCATCGCACCAAAGACGGCGTGGGTGGTTGGAAAGTAGCCCATCGCATCTAAATTGGCCGTCAGTGCTGCCACCGAGTGGGGGTTGTGCGCCACATCCATCACCAGCGTGGGCTGGCCCGGCACGATCTGAAAACGCCCCGGCAATTGCACCAGCGCTAGCCCATTGCGCACTGATTGCGCCGTCACGGGGATGCGCTCGCGCAGGGCCTCGAGGGCGGCCAATGCTCCTGAGGCATTCATCAATTGGTTGGCTCCGCGCAGCGCTGGATAGGCCAAGCCTGCGTAGCGGCGGCCACGACCGCTCCAAGCCCACTGCTGTTTGTCGCCCGCATAGTTGAAGTCTTGACCAAAGCGCCACAGATCAGCGCCGATTTCGCGGGCGTGGTCGATGATGCTTTGCGGTGGCATGGGGTCGCTGACGATGACGGGGCGGCCCGTGCGCATGATGCCGGCTTTTTCGCGGCCAATGCTTTCGCGGTCGGTGCCGAGGTATTCGGTGTGGTCGATGTCGATGCTGGTGATGATGGCGCAGTCAGCATCGATCAGGTTGGTGGCATCCAAGCGTCCGCCAAGTCCGACTTCAAGAATTGCCACATCGAGCAGCGAATGGCTCATCAGGCGCAAGATCGCCAGTGTGGTGAATTCGAAGTAAGTGAGCGATATTTCATTGCCATTTTG
>JAIEMS010000026.1 GCA_019751915.1 Burkholderiaceae bacterium | reverse complement strand
GCCGACTGGGCCTCCAGCCGCCAAGCCAATGAGTTGTATGCCAAGAACTTTGCTGTGGTGGCTTGGCCGGGTGTCACGACCCGTTTGAAGCATGTTCCCTCCGATTACGAGCAGCGCTTGATAAAGAACGATTTTGAAAAGATAGGCAAAGAGCGCGCTGCGGTGCTAGCTGAATGGCAAAAGCGCTATTCATCCAAGTCCGAGCCGAAGAAGTAATGGGCGATTCGTCCTGTGAAGCATTAGAACGGGTGATCGGCCATGGCGCATCTTGAAATCAAGCAACTAAGCAAGCGGTTTGGGGGCTTTACGGCACTCGATCGTATCGACCTGAGCATCGCGCAGGGCGAGTTCGTTGTTTTGCTTGGGCCTTCGGGCTGCGGCAAAACCACGCTACTGCGCACCATCGCAGGGCTGGAGCACCAAGACAGTGGCCAGATCATGCACGCGGGTCAGGACATTTCCCACGCCCCGCCAGCGCAGCGCGATTACGGTATCGTTTTCCAGTCCTATGCCTTGTTTCCCAACTTGACGGTGGGCGACAACGTGGCGTATGGCCTCAAAAGCCGTCGCAAAGGCAGCGCACCGGGGGCGGTCGGGGCGCGACAGCGCGTGGCCGACATGCTGGCTTTGGTTGGTTTGCCCGGTATCGAGGAAAAATACCCCACCCAGATATCTGGAGGGCAGCAGCAACGCGTGGCCTTGTCCCGCGCACTGGCCACGTCGCCGCACCTTTTGCTGCTTGATGAGCCTTTGTCGGCGTTGGATGCCATTGAGCGTGTCCGTCTACGCTCTGAAATCAGGCAACTGCAATCCAAACTGGGCATTACCACGCTAATGGTGACGCACGACCAAGAGGAAGCACTGTCGATGGCCGATCGCATTGTGGTCATGAAGAGTGGCCGGGTTCAGCAGATCGGCACCCCGCAAGACATTTACCGCACGCCCTGCAATGATTTTGTTGCAGACTTCATCGGGCGCGGCAATTTGCTGGAGGCCACGTCGCAAGTGCAGGGTAACTTCAAATTTGGCAAGGTGAGTTTGCGCAGTGCCAGTGCCGCGCGGGGCGCTGCCGCCCCCCGCTTTTATGTGCGCCCGGAAGACATTGGCCTACATTCCATCACCGAAATGCCAGAAAACAGCTTCACCGCCACGGTGAGTAAGTCTGAGTTCATGGGTTCGAGCTACCTTGTCACACTCGATGCGGACATGGGGCAACACAAACCGCTGTTGGCACAGTTCTCCAGCAACTACCTGGAGGGTCGCCCCATCCATCAGGGTGCGCTGCTGCGGGTGAGTATTCCTGCTGAACATCTGCGCCCGATGGAGTCATCCACATGAGCAAAGCTAGCTCCCTGCGCCATGGGTCGGCCTATTGGCCTGCGGGCCTACTGTTGTTGAGTGCGCTGGCTTTGTGTGTTTTCATGCTGGTACCGCTGGGCACTTTGCTGATCGGCAGCGTACTTGATGACCAAGGGCATTGGAGCTTGTCACGGTTTGTTGACTTTGCCAATACCCCCGGTGTGGGCACTGCCACTTGGAACACCTTGTGGGTGGCTACGCTGGTGACACTGATCACGGTACCGCTGGCATTTGTCTATGCCTACGCCTTGCAGCGCGCGTGTCTGCCGCTCACCGGGGTGTGGCGCATTGTGGGCTTGTCGGCGCTGACCGGGCCGTCGCTGGTGGGAGCCATTGCCTTCATTCAATGGTTTGGCACTCAGGGTGTCCTTAAAAGCTGGCTGGGTGAACACACGGTTTACGGCCCGATTGGCATCACCATGGCTACGGTGTACGCCAGTTTTCCCCATGCCCTGATGTTGCTGGTGGTGGCGCTGGCTACCACCGATGGCCGTCTGTACGAGGCCGCCGATGCATTAGGAGCATCACGCTGGCACAAGTTCTGGACTATTACCCTGCCCAGCGCCAAGTATGGACTCATCAGTGCCTCCTTGGTGGTGTTTTCCTATTCAGTGAGCGAATTTGGCATCCCCAAGGTGATTGGTGGCAACTTTCCCGTTCTGGCGGTGGAAATCTACATTCAGGTCGTTGGCATGCACAACTTTGGCCGGGGCGCTGTGGTGGCTTTGCTACTGCTGGCCCCGGTGCTGATGGCGTTTGCAGCGGACTGGTACATCCAGCGCAAACAGCACGCCAGCCTTAGTGCCCGTGCCGTGCCTTATGTGGCGCAGCCGGATCTGCGCCGCGATCTGGCCTTGCTGGTGTACTGCAGTGTGATTGGCGTAGTCATGCTGGCCATGCTGGGCATGGCGGCTTACACCTCCCTAGTGCGCTTTTGGCCCTACAACCTGGAACTAACGCTGAACCATTACCTGTACGGTCTGGCTGAGGCTGGGGTACTTGATGCCTACCTCAACAGCTTGATCATTGGTTCCCTGACAGCGCTGGTCGGCACCCCTTTCATTTTTGGGACTGCGTATCTAGTGGAGAAAACCCACACCGGACCGGGCTGGCTGCGGCCCCTGATTCGCATCTTGGCCATCTTGCCTATGGGCGTGCCGGGGCTGGTGCTTGGCATTGGTTACATCCTGTTTTTCAATGCCCCGGGCAACCCACTCAACGGCTTGTATCAAACCCTGTCCATCATGGTGCTGGTCAACGTGGTGCACTACTACACATCGTGTCACCTGAGTGCACTGACCGCCCTGAAAAGCATTGACCGCGAGTTTGAAGCCGTATCTGCCTCGCTGCGGGTATCGCAGACCACAACTTTCTGGCGCGTGACCTTGCCCATTTGCCTGCCGACCGTGCTGGAGATTGCGCGCTACCTATTCATCAACGCCATGACCACGGTGTCGGCGCTGGTGTTCCTGTACGCACCGGGGAACATGCCCGCGTCGGTCTCCATTCTGCATCTGGACGAGGCCGGCGACCTTGGACCAGCTGCGGCCATGGCCACGTTGATCGTACTGACCACCATTGCCGTGAGTCTCCTGTATTCCATCGCCACCCACTTTCTGCTGCGCCGCCATCAGGCTTGGCGCCAACTCAAACATTAACTTTCAAGGAATCAAACCATGTACGCCATTGACCGCGACCCACTGTTGCTAACCCCTGGCCCTTTGACCACCAGCCTGCGCACCAAGCAGGCCATGCTGCACGACTGGGGCTCATGGGACTCAGCCTTCAACCACATCACCGCCGAGGTGTGCCGACAACTCGTAGATATCGTCCATGGGGCCGACACCCATGTGTGCGTACCCCTCCAAGGCTCGGGCACGTTCTCGGTCGAAGCGGCACTGGGCACACTGGTTCCGCGCGGGGGCAAGGTGCTAGTTCCTAACAATGGCGCTTACTGCACGCGCATTCTAAAAATCCTCAAAACTCTGGGACGGGATGCAGTGGAGTTGTCCATCGCCGAAAACTGCCCTTTTGATCCGCTGGCGATTGAGGCTGCATTGGTGGCGGACCCCGGCATCAGCCATGTGGCGCTTGTTCACTGCGAAACTGGTACCGGTATTTTAAATCCGCTGCCGGAGATTGCTGCGGCCGTGGCGCGCCAGCAGCGTGGCCTGATCATCGATGCCATGAGTTCTTTCGGTGCGATAGAGATTGACGTTCGCACCATGCCGTTTGATGCCCTGATTGCCGCCTCCGGCAAGTGTCTGGAAGGCGTGCCAGGCATGGGCTTTGTGATTGCCGCACGCACCAAACTGGCCGCCAGCGCCGGTAACTGCCATTCGCTGGCCATGGATTTGCACGACCAGTGGGTCTATATGCAAAAAACAACCCAGTGGCGCTTCACGCCGCCAACGCATGTGGTGGTAGCACTGCACGAAGCGCTGGCCCAGTACCAAGATGAGGGCGGTCTGGCCGGGCGCGGTGCGCGCTACCGGGCCAACTGCCAAGCGCTGACGCAAGGTATGGCACGGCTGGGCTTGCAGCCCTATGTACCCGCCCAAGCACAGGCACCCATCATCGTGACTTTTCATGCGCCCCAACACGCTGCCTATGATTTTCAGGCTTTTTATCAGGGTGTGCGCGAGCGGGGATTCATCCTCTACCCCGGCAAGCTCACTCAGATTGAGACCTTCCGGGTGGGCTGCATTGGTGCGCTCACGCCGCAGGACATGGTGCATGTGGTGGAGGCCATCGCCGCGACCCTGATTGCGATGGGCGTGATGACCGTCGCCTGAGCCAGTAGTAGAGGTACACCGTGCAACGCGATATTCTGATTATTGGCTGCGGCATTTTTGGTGCTGCCATTGCCTGGTCCCTAGGGCGCCGGGGCCTAGGGCAGCGGGTGCTGATTGTGGATCGCCAGCCTGCTGCCAGTGGTGCCACCAGTCGGGCAGCTGGCCTAGTCACCCAGGTACGCGCTGATCCTGCCCTGCAAGCGCTAGCGGGCGAAACGCTGGTCGCCATTGAGCTGCTCAAGACCCATTTCGGGGAAGACGTGGGCTGCCACCACGTTGGTGCGCTGCACATCGGCCCGCTGGCCCAGCAAACAGCGCTAGCACACATGCTGGCGGTATGCACCGCAGCAGGCATCCGTGGACAGTGGCTGGACAAGGCGCAGGTGCTGGCCCAGTCGCCTTGGCTGGATCCCGAGGCATTTGACGTGGCGGCGTACTTTCCGGACGAGTGCTTTGTGGATCCCTACTTGCTGTCCAGCGCCTACTTGCGCGGTGCCCAACAGATGGGTGCTCGACTACGGCTCGATACCCGTGTGGCGCATATCCAGCACAAGGCGGGCGCAGTAACTGGTGTCGTACTGGAGGACGACACTGTGCTGCCAGTCCGCACGGTGGTGAACGCCGCTGGAGCATGGAGCAATTTGCTCAGCGTCCCGCTGGGCTTGCCCTTGCCTATGGCACCGGTGCGCAGCCAGTACTGGATCACAGAGCGCTCGTCAGAATTCACTCCCGATGGTCCTATCGTTTTCATGAGCGATATCCGTGCCTACGCCCGCTCGGAAGTGGGGGCACTCCTGTTCGGTGCGCGCGAGAGTGCCCCCGCCGTGGCGCATCCGCAGGCATTACCCGAGAACCTGCAGGGCTTCGTTTTTGATGCGGCAGATCCGGACGGCTGGGGCAATCTGTCCGATGCGTTTGGCTCTTTGAGCCGCTACTGTCCGGCTTTAGAGCGAATGGGTATTGCCCACTACATCACCGGCCCGAGCAACTACACGCCGGATGGGCAACCCATTGTGGGTGCCAGCCAAAGCATCCGTGGTTTGTTGGTAGCGAGCGGTTGCAACGGATCAGGCATCACCTATTCCGCTGGGGTCGGGCGACTCATCGCCGAGCTGGTTTGTGGCGATGTGCCTTTTGTGGATGCCAGCCGCCTTGATCCCGCACGCGCCTTGCAGATTGACCCTTTTGATCCCGATTTTCTCCAAACCTGCGCCCACGCGCGCGCCACCAAATCTACCGGTTAATTTGAACTTCAACCAGAAAGACATAAGCATGAAACACACACTCGAAGCCGTCATTTTTGACTGGGCCGGCACCATTGTCGATTTTGGTTCGTTCGCACCGACGCAGATTTTTGTCGATGCCTTTGCCACCGCCTTCGACTTCAAACTCTCGCTAGAAGAGGCACGCGGTCCAATGGGCCTTGGCAAGTGGCAACACATTGAAGCCTTGGGCAACGACCCGGTGATAGGCGCACGCTGGCAAGCCCAGTTCGGCAGGCCCATGGGCCATGACGATATCGACCACATTTACCGCACCTTTTTGCCCCTGCAAGTCGAGCGTGTCGGCGCGCACAGCGACCTCATTCCAGGCGCGCGGGAAACCGTGGCCACGTTACGCCGACAGGGCCTCAAAATTGGCTCTACCACTGGCTACCCACGCCAAGTGATGGAGCGATTGATGTTGGACGCGGCCGCCAAAGGCTACCGCCCGGATTGCACTGTATGCGCGGATGATCTGGCTGCTGGGGCGCGCCCCGGCCCCTGGATGGCACTGCAATGTGTACTCGAACTCAAGGTGGGCGACGTTGCCCATTGTGTCAAGGTCGATGACACGCTGCCTGGCATTTCGGAAGGCGTGAGCGCCGGTATGTGGACAGTGGGTTTAGCACTCTCCGGTAGCCCGGCGGGCTTGACGCTAGCGCAGTACCAAGGTGCAACGGCAGAACAACTAGCAGCCATTCGTCGCCAGGTGACGCTGGCATTTGAGGCCGCTGGTACCCATTACGTGATCGACAGCGTGGCCGATCTGGGCCCGATTCTGAAAGACATCGCACACCGCCTGGCAGCGGGCGAACGTCCTTGACATTCTGATAAGAAAAATCGACCCAGTGAGTTTGCAGGAAATTTGTGGTGAGGATCTGAGGTGCAGTCGGCATCGCTTATTTTCCAAGCACCAGTTTTTCAAAGCTGGAAATCGCGGTTGTGATGCCATCCTCCATCGCCATGCGTTTACCAATCTCACTCGCAGCCAAGGCCATCTCAGGAGTGCTCGAAACATTCCGTATCTCTTTTGCCAAGTTGGCTGCTTTTAAGCTTTTGCGTTTCAGAGTCTTCCCTGCAACGCCCAGCCGTTCGAGTTCCTGCCCCCAGAAAAACTGGTCTGACACATGCGCGACGATGATTGAAGGTTTACCAGACAGAAGTGTGGATTGCGTGGTTCCAGCGCCGCCGTGGTGAATAACCATTTCGCACCGTGGAAACGCTTGGTTATAGGGAACCCAGGTCTGTATTGACCCAGCGGTTTCTGCACAGGTCAAGTTGCTAAAGCATAAGCCTCAGCGGGGGTCTTCATTCCCAGCGCCTGATGAGGGCGCTGGTGGTTGTACCAGCCAATCCAGTCTGCAATCACGCGACTGGCGTGCTGTAGGCTCTCAAACCGGTAACGGTGTACGCATTGGTCTTTGAGCGTGCGGATCACGCGCTCGACCATGCCGTTTTGCTCTGGGCTGCAGGGTGTAATAAATTCTTGCTGCAACCCATAGCTTCTGACCAAGGCGGTGTAGCTGCGGCTGGTAAACACCAGCCCGTTGTCCGATCTGAGCAAGAAGGAATTTTTGACCTTGCCCAGACACCCGTAACGAGCAATCAGCGCTTGCTCAAGTGCCAGCCCAACAACTCGCGGCTGTAGCAGTCGATCACCAGAGCCAGTGAGGCCCAGCCATCGCGCCCAGTCCAGACACGACACAGATCGGTGGCCCAGCGCTCATCGGGGGCCTTGGCCACTGAAGGCAAGGCCTCAATCCTGGGCCTCAAGCCCACTGGACGTTTGCGTACCTGCCAACCTTTGAGTTGGAAGATGCGTTGCACGGTGCTCTTATTAAACCCCAGCAAGTGCGCCACCGTACGGTAACCAAAGGAGGGGGGTTCTTCAATCAGTGCCTTGATCGGTTGGGCCAGATGTTCGCGCACCTTGGGAGCTGATTTTGTGCTGCGGTAATACACGGTGTGCCGGGCAACATCGAACCACTGGCACAGCTTGACCAAGCTGACCTGCACGCCTTCTTGTGCCAGTCCCTGCTGAAGGTTCAAGATCATTTCTCGACCTCCTGACCCAGCAGGGACGCCAGCTTTTTTCTTGCGCGCAACTCCAGCATGGCTTCGCCGTAGACTTGTTGCAGCTCACTGAGCTGGCGTTCGTACTGCTCTTTGATCTCCAGAGGTTTGCTGCGAAGGGCGTTTTCCATGCCGTGCTTGCCCTCATCGACCCAGTACTCAACCTCTGAGGGATTAAGGTCAAAGGCACGGCTAGCCTCTGAGAGCGTGGTCTTACCTTGAATGATGTCTAGGGCTTGTCATCAATCAATTCCGATGGTGTGACGGAGTTGCTACCGCTCATGACAACCACACCATGGATGCCAC
>JAIEMS010000009.1 GCA_019751915.1 Burkholderiaceae bacterium | reverse complement strand
CTGTAGTTCTCGGGCTTGCTGTGCATCTGCGTACCTTACTGGATGACAGGTGTTGCACTTCAGTTTTGAATCCGCCCGGTATTGAACTGAAAAGAACGGATGAGGCCGTCGCTGTCACAAACGCAGCGGTACATAACTCGGCACCGTCCAAGCCTGCAAAAAGGATTGAACTGCCATCATCGTCGTCATCGTCTTTTTTTGAAGAACTCCAAACAGCCGTTGAACAGGAAGCACTGTCGAACTGGCAACTAACGCGCATTGCCAAAAAGCGGTCGGCACTGCCGACACCGCTGCAATGTAAGCTGCTGGTAGCGCAAGCGCGCGAAATTGGCAAACCGCTCGGCTGGATAGTGCAGGTGATGGCTTTGAACGACTGGGCATCTTTTGACAAGTCGTGGCTGCAAAACCAGCGCCCAGCGCCCAAGCTGCCGATGCAAGAACCCCCTGTCATTGACAAGCCAGCCAGCCCTGCCACCACCGTGGCCCGTGCGCCAGTGCCCAACCCCTACACGCCTGCCCAAGTGCCAGCAAAACCGGGTGGCAGTGACAGCACAGATGGTGCAGAGGAGCAGGCCAAGTTCCGGGCGATGATGGCAAAAATACCCAAGAGCATGGCACCTGCCAAAACCGTCGCCAGTCGCACCGATGGCAAGCAAAAGTGGGTTGATTTTGTCGAAAGAGCGCGCCGTGGTGATTACGTCAGCCACTATGCGCTGACCAGTGCCTGCCAAGTGCTGGGCATCAACTACAGCGCACTAAAAGCTGAAATTGCTGCCAGCAAGACCGAAGCGGCCACAGCCTGAGCGGGAGAGACAGCATGTACTACTCCCCCACGTCGGACACAGAAATCAACTTGCCCACATGGGCCTACTACCTGTTGGCACTGACCGCAGCCGTGATCGGTATCGCTGCCAGCGTGGTCACAGCGCAGTTTTTTATCGTCGGGCTTGAGCGCATCGAGGGCGATGCACCGGCGCGCCATGCCCTGGTGGCCGCTGGCGTTTTGATGATCGTCACCGAGCTGGCGGCCTTCTTTTTGGCCGCGTTGCTACCGGCGCGCCGCTTGCGGGCTTTGCGGGTGCAGTTGCTCACCTTGGCCGTGCTTTTGGTGTCGTTTGAATGCGCCACCATCTACCTGACGCAGCGGGTGCTAGCCCACGGTGCCGATGCCCAGCACAGCAGCCTGCAAACACGCATTGAGCAGCTCCAAGACAGCATCAAGGCCCAGCGCATGACGGCCACGGCACTGCGCGAGAACGGCACCATGCAATCAGAGAGCCGGTTTAACTGGATTCGACAAGATGGTGCCAACACCCTGAACCGGGCCACCGACATGGAGCGCCAGATGGCCCCGCTGGTGGCCGAACTGGCGGCTTTGCAGACCCAGCAACGTCCGACCTTGGCGGATGCGCTGGGCCAGTCGGGGATGCTGGCCTACAGCGTAGCGCGGGCCGTACTGGTGACGGTCATGGGGCTGGTGATGTGCGGTGCAGCCGGTGCGCTGTTACGGGCCGGAAGATGCGCTGTAGCTGGCGTAAATACTGGCTCAAACGCTACCGAAACCGTAGCAAGTCCGCCATGCACACCTGCTGTCACTGTAGCGCCGGAAACTGGCACATGGCGTAGCCGGGCGGCTGTGCCTTTGGTGGGGCTTGCGATGGCAACCGTAGCGCCCACGATCATGGCCGCGCCTGCTGTAACCGTGCCGACCGCACCCAAGGCACCGAGCGCACCTGTAGCGCAGAACGTGCCACCACCGCCACCGGCCAAAGACTCACAGGAATGCGACCGCTACAGCAAAGCCCGTGCCGCCGTGATCGACGGCAGCGTCAAGCCCAGTGTGCGGGCACTGCAAGCGGCCATCGGGGGCAGCACCTTGTCAGTGCGGGCCATGCAGCAACGGCTATTCGATGAGGGCGTGATCGAGCGCCACGGGCAGGGCTACCGGCTGCGAAGTCAGGAGCAGGCCCAGCTTGTCCTTTGATTGAACCACCCAGCCCGCAACAAAGCGGGCTTTTTTACGACTGAAAGGCAAATCCATGCAACACCCGATTGTTTGGGCCATAGCGCTACTGATGGCCCTGCTTATCAGCCACCTTGCGGCGCGCGAAAGCCTGCCGACAGAGATTTTTGCCACGCAGACCATTCATCAACCGCTTACAGACGACAGGAGCGCGCCATGAAAGAACGGCCAATCAACCTTTCCGGTCAGGCGGTTCGCGCAATTTTGAGTGGCGCAAAGACGCAGGAGCGTAGGCTGGTAAATCTAAAGAACGGTGAATACATGCCGCCATCGCGCCGGGCAGACGTTAATGGCTGGATGCAAATGCTGAGGCTATGCCCGTATGGTAAGACAGGCGACCGGATTTGGGTGCGGGAGTCTTGGCGTGCAGATGCAGGACTTAACGGGAAGTTGGCAATTGATTTTTCAGGCTGGCCTGTCCGTTATGAAGCAGACGGAGCGGTACTCAGACATGGTTCTTTTTTTGGTGGCATGGACGGAAGAAGGCGACCTCCCGCTCAAATGCCACGCTGGGCCAGCCGCATCACGCTAGAAATTACCGGGGTGCGTGTCGAACGATTGCAGGACATCAGCGAAGCAGATGCACTGGCCGAAGGCATTGATCCTAATGCTGCGAATTCGTTTGCGCGTGTTGCAGGCATTACACGACCGAACGGGTTTGCCTACCGAGACTTGTGGAATCGGGTCAATGACCCCGACTCATGGGACGAAAACCCATGGGTATGGGTGCTGGAATTCAAGCGCGTAGATCAGCCATAAATCATCAAACTTGATAGCAACAGCCGCCCGCTGCATAAGCGCCGGGCGGCTTTTTTGTGGTGGGAAAATGAAAAACACTTATCAACCCAAGGGCAGCATGTGCTGCCAGTGCTCAAAAAAGAGCCGCGATTGCAGCAGCCTGCAATTCGAGAAAATGCCTGTTATGGCGGCTTACGATGCGCCAAACGAGCGCGCCCATATTGTTCTGTGCACCGAGTACAAAAAATCTAATTGGGCAGGGGCCAGATCATGAGCGCTATGGCATTAAATCGACAACAGCGTCGTGCAGCCAAGTCCACGCGCCGCGTCACAAAAGTTACGAGGGAGTGGTAATGAAACAGCGCCCGCTTACCGACAAGCAATTCCAGTTGCTGAAAATGCACCACGCTGGGGCCACTGATGAAGCCATCGCAAAAGAGCTAAACATTCATGCTGGCACAGTGCGCCTGAAACGTGCGGCGCTGCGCCGTGGCATGAGCAAAGGCATTTATTCAAATCTCAATGACGTACCACTTCAGGCTGATCTGTTTTCGATAGGTGCAGCATGACCGCACAACAACAACAACCCAATGCGCTGATGGCAGATGCCTACGAATCAATGGCCGATCTCATGATGGGCACACTTACCATTCAAATGTCAGGCATAACGCGAGAGGAGTTGATTGCGACATTCAAGGCCAAGTACCCGGTTGAAGCCGAGTTTGAGGAATTCGTGAAGATGACCCGAGCTGTGGCCGAGATGCAAGTTGCTGCTGCCGAAGCGGGATTGCAGCCCGGTCAGCATTTGGCGATGGCGTGGCCTGTTGAGGCTACGCTCAACGGTTGTGCATTGAGCGCCAGAAAACCAGAGCACCACCGGCCACCACTTCTGAGTGGCTTTTTCGTTTCTGGAACGGTGTTTTGCAGGCGCTACCAAATACCCGATTTTCTGGGTATTTGAGATTCATGCCAGTTTGCGCAAAATCGCAAACTATGATCTTTGCAGGCACAGCCCGCCTTCTCAAATACGGGGAAATCCCGCATTCAGAAACAGCATCAAGTTATGCAGCCGCTGGGGAGTCGCGTGGGTGCCCAACGTGCTGGGCCATTGCCTTTTGCACCCAGCCTATCAACCGTGGAGGCACGGGACGGGCTTCGATTGCGTAAGGACGCACCACGCGCACTTCAGGCAATCGAATGTGGATTCTGCGATCACGGCGCACCTCGTGGACTGGTGTCGCAACGGGCTTTTGTGGCAAGGCCACGGCCCACAGAAGGGCACCAACCACCTCAAGCACCACGCTCTGTAAAATCGACGTTGCAGTCGCCACGGTCGATGCGTCAATCCCCAGCATCCGGGCAATTGAAATATCGACCTTGTTGCCCCCAGCAGCCGCTACCTTGGCGCTATGGGCGGTCATAGCAAGCGCCAATTGTTCGCGCAAGCCTTCGGCACGTATGGCTTGGGCACGTTCATCGTGCAGTGCATCTACCTTGGCTTTTGCCACCTCAAGGGTCGCTTGGGCACTGGTGCAACGCACATCACGGCTACTGCAACGCTCAAGGGCCGCCACAGCACGGGCAACGCTTGCTTTGGCATTGGACATATCAGCCGCAACCACGGGCAGGGCACGGGCGACGATCAAATCAAGCTGGGCTTGAATACCCAATACGTCTGCCGATGGCTGCACCGCCGCTACCGCTGCTGCTGAAGATGCGTCTTTTTCTGACTGAAAAAAGTAGGCGTGGTTGTAAAGCGTGACCCCAACGCAAGCAACAAAGACCCACCGGACGACTTTGCTGTCGCGGGCCAGCGCTGGCAACAAGTGGCTGCACACCACCATCACCAATGCAAGCGCTACAAACATAATAGCGCCTGATGCAGTCTGAGAGCGCTCTACAGCCGATAAGCCCGCCATGCCAGCGCAAACAAGCGTGACAACGGTTGCCAGTGATCCCGCGATCATGCGGGTTGTCATGGGGGTAGCTGCGGTGTTGGTCATACGGCGCATTGTGCAGCATCCTTCCAGCTTTTGACACCCAGCACAAAGCATGCGAACTCCAGCGAGGCACGGCTGACGTGTTCGCCAGCGGTTTTGCGCGCAATCGTGGCACGGGCGTTGGTTTTGGGGTCTTTTGGCTCGACAGGCGTTGCCTTTATTGCTGCTATCCGAGCGAGTATTTCAGGGCTGGGCGGTACTGCGATGACTTCTGGCTCTGGTGGGCGCACTGGGGCGGCTGGAGTTGCTGGGGCTGCGGTCGTTTCAGTTTGGCGAGGGGTTAGCCAACTGGCCTGAAAACGGGCCCAGTTCGAGATTACGCACTGGCGCACGGCCTCGGCAGCGGACAAACCGGCCTTTGCTGCCTCATCACGCAAAGCCTGTATGGCAGTGGCAGTGAGCACCTTTTGGTTCTTGCTTGCCCGAACTGCCTGCCAGTCGGCCAAGAGGTCTTGGGGAATATCGTCAACAAGAACAATAGGGCTGCTCTTTGCGGTGGGCGCAGCCTGCTTAACCCGCGCTTTCGTCTGATCGCTTTTTATTGGTAGTTCAGATGGAAGTTCAGATTGCAGTTCTATGGGTGTCGCCAGTGACGGGGGTAGGGGTGTCACCAGTGACGGGGGTGGAGCGTCACTGGTGACGGGGGTGTGGGTGTCGCTTGATTCAGCTGATTCATTGCCACGCGGCGTTATCCAGTAGAGAGTGCTTCGCCCCGAGCGCTCCTGAAACTTCACGAGACCAGCCTTTTTTAGATTGGTTAGGGCGCGTTGGACGGTTCGTATCTTGAGTCCAGTCTCCCGAACGAGGGTGTCAACTCTTGGCCAGCAAAGACCAGAGACTCCTGCATGGGAGGCAAGGGTGAGGTAAACGTACTTCTGGGTGGGCTTGAGTGATGTGACTTCACGGGCCGCGATGAGGAACTCAAATGACATTTTCAAAATCCGGTAGGCGTTGCACTTCCCCGGATTTGTCTTACAATCACACCGAACGCATGACAGCAGGACTTTTCCGGTCTTCTTCAAACTGCTCTAGTGCAAGAAAGGCCCCTGTCTTGGCAGTAAGGGGCTTTTCGCATTTCTGGCGTTCAATAACGCATCAAGCAGTGGCGCAATTATAGCGCCGGTGCCCGGATCAAAGGGCGTTAAATCGGTGCAGTGCAAGCTGCTAGCGCCGTTCGCAAAACCCCCTCATACCCCTCGCGCCGCTCAATTTCGGCCATTGCCGCGCGCGCAAAGCTGTCCATCGTTACGGGCGCGACAAGCTGCTCGGTCGGCATTCCTGAGCGTGGCGACATCCGCACTTTACACTTGACCACTTGGGAAGTCCCTGTAGATTTTTCCCGAATTGTGAGGCGATCCCTGAGAAGATTGAACCATGACAAAATCAAACAAGTTCTCATCCGAAGTGTGCGTACATGCAGTGCATGTGGTGCGGGAGCACCGAACCTACACCCATTGCTGTGGGCAAAACCATTGAATCTATTGCACTCAAGATTGGCTGTGTGCCGAACACCCTGCACGAGTGGGTCAAGAAGGCAGATGTCAACAGAGGACAGGTACTACCCGTCTGATACCCATCGCATTAATGCCCACCATTTGACACCTGCTGAAAAACAAGCCGAACGAGAAAGCACCCCATGAAAGTCACCCGTCTGAAATTGTGGAACTTCCGAGGCATTGAGTACCTCACCGTGGATTTCACCCAGCGCACCACTGCCTTTGTGGGTGTGAACGGCGTGGGCAAATCCACCGTGCTGGATGCGTTGGCGATTGCGCTTTCGCAACTCACCTGCCGGTTGCACGAAAAAGGCCAAGCGCCCCGCACCATTGACCCCGACGATATTCGCTTGGGCACTGAATACGCACGGATTGAAATCACCGTGGCCATGAACGGCGAATTGGTCAGTTGGGCGGTTGCCTGCAGCATCAAAGACCATTTGGAGCAGCCTGAGGCGCAAAGTAATCTGGAGCCGCTGGATGCGTTCTGCGCCCCCCTGCTGGCCGCCCACAAAAACGAAAAACTCAACAGCCTGCCACTGGCGGTTTATTACGACGTTCACCGCGCCGTTTTGGATGTACCCTTGCGCGTGCGTGAAAAACTAGAGCACTCCGCAGGTGAGGTTTACCAAGATGCATTGGATCACGGCGGTGCAGACTTTAAGCGATTTTTCATCTGGTTCCGCGATTTTGAAGACGTGGAAAACGAAGTGCGGCTTGACGATCCAGGATTCAGGGAGCGTGGCCTGGAAGCGACACGCCAAGCAGTTCAAACTTTTGCGGGCTTTAAAAACCTCCGCATTCGCCGCAAACCCACCATGCGCATGACCGTCACCAAAGCTGAAAAAGAACTCAACGTTTTGCAGTTGTCAGACGGTGAACGCAACATGCTGGCTTTGGTGGGCGACATTGCCCGCCGCTTGAGCGTGCTGAATTTCTTCGGCCTTGACCACTTGAACGAAGGCGCAGGCGTGGTGCTGATCGACGAAATCGACTTGCACCTGCACCCCCGCTGGCAACGTGAAGTGGTGGCCAAGCTGGAAGCTACCTTCCCGAATTGCCAATTTATTGTGTCCACGCATTCACCGCAGGTGGTGGGGGAGTTGCGTCCGGAGTCTGTGATGATTCTGCGCGACGGTGTGCTGACTCAAGCGCCCCGCTCACTCGGCCTGAGCAGCGGTGAAGTGCTGGAAGAGTTGATGGAAGGCACCTCACGCAACATCATGTTCCAAAAAAAAATCAACGAATTGGAATGTCTACTGGAAAATGAAAAATATATCCAAGCCAGTGATATGCTCAAAACCCTTCGCAACAAATTTGGCGAATTACCCGAAGTTTTAAGGTTGGATGAATCACTAAAATGGTTCGATCAGGTGGATTGTGTTGATGAATTACCCGCCGATTCTGGAGATCGTGCATGAAAACCATCACCAAAGGTGCCGAATGCACAGAATTGCGCAAATGGAAAATCCTAAATGCAAATTCGCCACAGAACATCCACTATGACTATTTGGGCGCGGCGCAACGCGACCCCATGTTGAATGACATGGTGCGAGAACAGGGCGGCATTTGCGCCTACACAATGAAACGTATCCAGAATATCAGTGGTGTTTGGCAGGCGCATATTGAACATATTCTTCCAAGGAGTTCCCATCCCGCCGCTCAATCGGTGAATTGGGGAAACATGGTGGCCTGCGTTCCAAACCCCAACCAAGATGCCTGCTACGGCGCCAAACTAAAGGGCGCATACGATCCCGCCACCGGCCCTTTTGTCAACCCGACCCGCAACGTTGCCGGCCACTTCCACTTCCGCGAGAACGGGGAAGTACAGGGGCTAACCCCAGAAGGCAATGAAACCGTGACCAAGGTTTTGCACCTGAATCACCCCCACCTCCTGAACGATAGAAAAGGCAAGATCAAAGGCGCGCTGGATCGCAAACCCACAGCAGCGAAAGCCCGTGCGCGTGCCAAGCAATTGCGCCAGCGAGACATCGATGGCATGTTTGAGCCGTACTGCGAAGCCCTGACTCAGGTGCTAGAAGCCTATGCTACCCGGCTTGAAAACAAAGCCCAGCGCATGGCAAGAGGCCGACGCACCTGAGGTTCACACAACTCAAGTTGTAACCATGTGATTAATGCCAGCCAGAGGGCGCGCTCCGCTCCACCGCACCATAGACGTGGATCGAATTCAACAGATGATGTAACGCAGTTGACGATTCAACTGATGTTGTGATCAGATACACGGTGACGAGCTGACCAACCAAGCCAAGTACTGACGGTTCAGCTGCCCACTTCAAACGAAGGTCACCGTGGCAAACATCCTTGTTTGTCAGCAGACGATTGGGCGTCAGCATTGACTGAGGTGTTTGATTCAGTGCGAATCAAACCAGTAGCTACAGCTTCTGTTGTGTGAGCGGCCTTTCGCTATCTATTTAATAGCATTTTGTTCTTATGCCATAAGATAATGTAAATTATCTCAGGCCCGTTTTTTGCGGACAAAAACACACCTCTACGCCAAACCCCACCAATTCCCAACCAAATCAATGACTTGCACAACCAATTTCCGCGCTAAAGAAACCGCGTCATCCAAGCGCTATGTCCGTCGCATTGGCCTGCACCACTTTGCCCACTTGCGCGCGGTCGCTGAAGGCATCGCTCTGATCGAGTCCGCCCAGCGCTAAGTCATTGAAGCCATTCGCGCTGTCGCCCGGCGCAGCGGCGAAAGTGCATGGCGCTTGGTCGGCATAACCGTTCAAACCATGTCCAGCACAGCCACCTTACTCATCGGGTGATTGTCGCTATCGCTGGTCTGGTAGCAGCAATGTTTCTGGATGTTTTTTTTCATCATATAGCTTAATATTTTTTGTTAGTCTCTTTGCTTCAATTTTCATATCATGAGCACTGAATGCCGTTTCCTGTTGGTTAATTTCTGTTGATTTATTAATCAATGAATTGTTATTTATGACAAGATTTCGTGCTGCTTGAGCAGCAAGTTCTCGGTAGGCACCAAACAGCCATGGGCTGGAATCAATAGTTAGATTGATAGTTCCATGGGTTGGGAATAGAAGGCTACCGTCTTTATTTATCTCACTTAAATTATTTTGTATACGACTTCCCCCCATTTTCAGTAGCACTGGGCTTTGGAGTCCGGGGTTAATTTAACTCGTTTCTGAATCAGGGTCTGTGCATA
>JAIEMS010000048.1 GCA_019751915.1 Burkholderiaceae bacterium | reverse complement strand
GCAGGAGCAGGAGCAGGAGCAGGAGCAGGAGCAGGAGCAGGAGCAGGAGCAGGAGCAGGAGCAGGAGCAGGAGCAGGTTGCACACTGTGGGCTAGATCGTCTGCGTGGTCTGCCGCATGTTCTCGGCTGCGCCCCATCAAAATGCGCAATTCACCCAGCGCTTCATCGTAAATAAACAGCTTGCGCGCCAGCGTTCGCTGGTAGCTCAGCATGTCGATCAAAAAGCCCAGCGCCCCCAAACTGTTGCCTAATTTTTCAAAAACTTGGCTGCGCTCATCGGGGTCTTTGTAATCGTTGATGAGTAGGCGCTCGATGGTGTCACGCATCCGCACCACTGCCAAAGATGCTTGGTCTAGCCCCAGCACTGACAGCACCCCGCGCATCTGCGCCATGTGGCCGGGAACCGTTGCTAAGACACTGGTGTTATCGGGATTGCGAAAAAATTGGTCCATCGCTCGCTCGGCCTCGCCCAGCGTAACGCGCAGTTCATCGACCACACTGCCCATCGTTTGATGGTCACTGACGCGGCGGTACAGCTCCTCCATCCAAGGTTCGAGCGGCTCTGGCTCTGCGCCCCCGCGTACGCTGTCGAGGCGTTCGGCCAAACGGTTGGCCCGGCGTGTCATGTGCTCATCGGGGGTATCAAGCTCTTCAAAAGCGGCTTGAAGGTAGAGCACTGCCGTGGCGACTTCCATCGCCAGCGCCGCAGAAGGCGGCTCGGCTGTGCGGGCGGTGGCCTCTACAGCTCTGGTGAGGGCCAGCGCCAAATTTTCGCTGTTACGGTGCAGTTTGCGCAGCGAATCACACACCAAACTGAATTGGTCCACGGCTGGTTTGAGCTTGTTGCGATCACCGCCTGCCAGTGCCGACCACGTTTCGGTAGCGGTGGCAATGCGCTTGCGTGCTTGGGTCAGCACGGCGGGGTCAAAGCGGCCAAAACGCTGCACTTCGTAATCGACCCGAACAAACCGCTCTAGCGAATAAGCTTGGCGCACCGCTTCGAGTGCGGGCGCTTGCTGAGATGCAGGCAGTTGTGTTTGTGAACAAAAGAACAGTAAATCTTGCACTAAGCGGTCGGTAATGGCAGTGTCGCCCCGCGCTAGCGTGGCGTACTGCATCAGAACGCGCGATGCCACTCTTTTGACATACAGGTCTGGGGTAAAAGCGCCCTGTGCAAAGGCATCGAAAAACCCAGCGCAGATCTTCCAAAATGCGCGCACAGGTTGTTCAGTTTGGGCAGCGACAAAACCCAAGGACAGATCGCGCAGATCGCGGGCCGCATCCAAGCTGGCACCTTTCACAATTTTCAGCACCGCTTGGTCAAGTCGCGAACGGGCCTCGGGGCCATAGGGCATGGGTGCCACATCGGTGCTTGGCAGCACGAGATCACGCAGACGATACTGTGCAGGCCACAAATCGGCCGGATGCACGCGCTCAGCACCGGCCAGCGTTTGGACATCGCGGTACTGCGGAAATAGCGCCACTGGCGAGACGTTCTTTCCTGCCAATACGGTATCGAGGTATTCGCTCAACGCAAAACTAGCCCGCTCTAATGTGCTGGCCGCTTCATGGGTGCAAAGTTCGGGCTGCTGCACATAACGTTGTACGGCAGCCTCCATAGCCCGCAGCAGCAGTGCCGGCTGGGGCATGCCGATCATTTCGAGTGCGCCACTGGCTTGGTGCAACTGCTGGCGGGCAATGCGCAGCAGGCTGGCATCACGGGCTGCCAAATCGGACTCAGGGGCTAGCTCCGCATCGTGGATAAAGCGGCGCAGAGACTTGACTGCTCCATCAAGCGATTTATGCAACTCATCCAAGACCCAAGCCAACGGGCCTAGGTCTTGTTCGGCTTGGCTGGCCTCTGTTGCGGGTGGATGGTTGACGCCAATAGATGACATGGATTCGTTCCTGGCCGCACAGAGCCATTTCGTTGATCGAGCCGTCAGGCAATTTTGAACCGCGCCACCGATTGGCGCAGTTCCTCTGCCATGTGGGACAGTTCGCGCACCTGCTGTGCAGTGGTGCGAGTACCTTCACTGGTTTGTTCTGTGACGGCAAAAATATGCTGAATGTTCTCGGCGACTTCATTGGCCAAGGTGGCCTCGCGCGAGGTGGACGAGGAAATTTGTTCAATCAATTCGGCCAATCGGCGTGACACATGGTCAATCTCCGACAGGGCTGTACCGGCGCTGTCGGACAGACGCGCGCCTTCAACCACCCCTTGCGTAGAGCGTTCCATCGCTGCCACGGCATCTTGGGTATCGGTCTGAATGGCCTTGACCAAGGCAGCAATCTGGCGCGTCGCATCGGCTGAGCGTTCAGCCAAGCGCTGCACTTCTTCGGCCACCACCGAGAAGCCCCGGCCCGCCTCGCCTGCTGAGGCCGCTTGAATGGCCGCGTTCAGTGCCAGTACGTTGGTTTGTTCGGTAATGTCTGAAATCAGCTCCGTAATTTCGCCAATTTCTTGCGAAGATTCGCCCAGACGCTTAATGCGTTTGGAGGTGTCTTGGATCTGGTCACGAATCGAATTCATGCCACCAATGGTGTTTTGCACCGCTTTCAGTCCTGAATCAGCCGCTTGCAACGATTGGCGCGCCACGGTAGCCGATTCCTGCGCTTGAATCGAGACCTCGTTAATGCGTGTTGCCATGTCGAGCACTGCTTTTCCGGTTTCACGGATTTCGCGCAACTGTTCTGTCGATGCTGCCAGCAGTTCGGTCGAGGTGCTGTCGACTTGCGTAGTGGTTTGTGCCACCCGAGTGACGGTATTTTGCACACTGCCCACCAGCACCCGTAGCTCTTCTACCGTGTAATTGACCGAGTCGGCAATGGCCCCAGTAATGTCTTCGGTCACGGTAGCCTCTTGGGTCAAGTCACCCTCGGCAACCGATTGCAATTCGTTCATCAACCGCAAAATGGCCGCTTGGTTGGCATCATTGATGCGCTTGGCCTCTTGCTCTTGGCGCTGGGCATCTTGGTTTTGCAATTCGGCGGCCAACTGGCGGTTGCGACTGTCTAGCAACTGCACCCGTGAAATACCAACACCGCACAACAGCACAAAGATGCTTGCCAGTACCAGCGCAGCCAATTCGCCCATGCCAATACCGGTTTGGGCCGAGAGCTTGAGTTGCATAGCCTCTAATTGGTGGCGCAGGGGCTCGCTGTCGGCAATGATCGCGGTGTGTGCCTCGCGTGCTGACACCAGCCCTTGCAAATTACCCAAAATGGCACTGGCTTGGGTGCGGGTTTGTTCGTAGAGCTTGATGAGTGCTTCGATTTGCTCGCGCGTTTGGGCATCACGGGTGGCTGTCAGGCGCAGCTCAGCACTGCCATTGAGCAAGCCTTGGGCAATTTCTTTGAACGAATTTAAGTCTTTGCCCAACAGAAAAACCGCTTCAGGGCTAACACCTTCGGCTGTTTGAAACTCATTGGCCGATTTGCCAATGCGCTGGGTCAACATTACCAGTTGACCTGCTGCTGAAATTTCTGCAATCGGGGCGTTTTGCTGCAATTTGAGGGCAGATACGGTTTCGGCAATTTCCAGTAAATCTGCCGATTGCCGGTTGATGGTGCGCAGTGCAGTGCCGACTTGGGTCAAGATTTTTTGCTGTGCCATCACCAAGGTGGCATTGTGTTCCGTACGCTTCATCAGGGGAGCTACAGCATCGAGTTCAGGCTGGAATGGCTCGCCCAATGCGGGCACGCCTAAATCGGCATTGCCGTCATTGAGTGCCCGAATGTTGCGCGCCAGCACACCAGCGCTTTCAGTGATATCTGGGAACGCTTGCATGCTGCCCACCAACGCTTGCGAGACTGATTTCGCCAGTCGCTGCGACTGCATCAAGGATTGACCCGTCGAGGCAAGTTGTTGGGCGACCCGGTCTGATTGTTTGAGAATCCAACCTGCAATCAGTGCCAGCACCACCGCGCCGACGGCTAGCAAAATCAACAATCGCCGCTGGTGGCCGACAGCGGTACCTTTTCCTAAAATCGGAAGGTCAATAAGTTCCCCGTCGGCGTGCTCGTTGGCATCGGCCGCGTAGGCTCCAGCGCCGCCTTGGACGCTGTTGAACGTGTCCATCTGAAAAGAGTCTACGTCTAACGAAGAACTCGCCAGCGAATCGCGGTCAGCGTCAGAGCGAGAATCTTGACTTTCAGATTTTCGACTGAACAGTTTTCCGAATTGTGTGGCGACGGACATGGTGCAACCTTCAAGAAGAACTCAAGCGCTGATGCTCAAAAATGTGGGGTGTTGTGCCAAGAGCTGCAAATTAAGCTCCTGCCAGCGGGTACCGCCGGCATCAAGATAAACCATGCCAAAAAACGATGGGGCATCTGGGCTGGGAGGCTCAGATGAGACAAAGGCATCAATGCCGCGCAAGCCTGCCAAGCGATCTACCAACAAGGCTGCATTGACCTCCAGTGCTGCATTGAACGCCAGCAGGCTGGTGTTAGCGAGTGCTTTCTCAGTGTGAGTGGAACTGCCTCCGAGTAACACCGCTAAATCAACGACCCCCACCAGACCGCCGCGTAAATTGGCAACGCCTAAGAACCATTTTTGGGTATAGGGGACGGTTTGAATTGCAGACCACGGAAAAATCTCGCCCGAATGTCCTAGGGGCAACAGGTAATGTTGCCCACCTGATTCGACAGCGAGCCAAGATGAAACGGACAAGGCTTCTTTTTTTGCGGCTTGTAGGCGGTCGGCGAGTCGGGTTTGGAGGTCTCGGAGGGCTTCTCGGTTGGCCATGAGGGGCGCTGGAGGGTCAGTTCAAAGCGTCGATTTTGGCTTGCAATTCCACTGGATCGACCGGCTTGGTAATGTAGCCGCGTGCACCTTGGCGCATGCCCCAGACACGGTCGGTTTCTTGGTTTTTACTGGTGCACATGATGATAGGAACATCCGAATACAGTGGATCGCGCGAGATCGCTCGTGTCAATTGGAAACCATTTTGGCCCGGCATGACAACATCCATCAAGATTAAGTCGGGTTTTTCTTCGGCCAAACGCTGGAATGCTTCTTCTGCATTTTCAGCGGTACGAACTTTCATGCCTTTTTTATGCAGCAGGTCAGAAAGATACATTAACTCGGTCTTCGAATCATCGACGACTAGTACTTTTTGGATGGACATTAAATCGCTCCTTGATCGGGATTGCCAAATTGCTGTACTGCTTGCAACAGCTGATCTTTGGTGAAAGGTTTAGTTAAATACTCTTGGCAGCCAACCATACGCCCACGCGCTTTATCAAATACGCCATCTTTGGACGAGAGCATTACCACAGGGGTATTTGCAAATTGTGCATTGCGCTTAATGATGGCAACCGTCTGATAGCCATCGAGTTTTGGCATCAAAATGTCACAGAAAATCAACTGAGGACGGTAATCGTTAACTTTGGCTAAGGCATCGAAACCATCGTCTGCCAATAAAACCTCATGTCCGCCTTGTTTGAGGAAAATCTCGGCACTGCGGCGAATGGTATTGCTGTCATCCACTACGAGCACTTTGAACGTTGCACCAGTTGTAGTCAATTGTTACTGCTCCCGAGGGAAAATAGGCAATGGGGCCGAAGCTGTTTCAGATCTAAAACCTCTGGAGTTTGACACAGCTTAAAGTGCCTTCACGTAGAATGTCGTGATTGTATCTAGTCACCCCTGCGGGTTGCAGTTTGCACGCTCACCCTTGCTGAAATGGGCCTATGACACCCTCCCACCCCCCCGAAAGCGCTTCCTTGGCAGCGGTAAATGCGCCGGCACAAGAGCCTTGTAGCGCTTGTGTGATGGTGTTTAACGCCAGCGACCCCAGCGGCGCTGGTGGCCTGACCGCCGACATCTCGACCATTGCCTCGGTGGGCGGTCACCCTGTGGCCGTCGTCACGGGAGCCTATGCCCGCGATACCAGTGCTATTTTTGACCACTTTAGCTTGGACGACGAGGCGGTTCAAGAGCAGGCGCGCGCGGCACTGGAAGACTTGCCAGTGCGCGCTATCAAAGTCGGTTTTGTCGGCAGTCCAGCCAATATCAGTGCGATTGCTGGCCTCTCGGCTGATTACCCCGGTGTGCCTGTGGTCAGCTATATGCCCGATTTGTCGTGGTGGCAAGATGACCGTATCGACCAGTATTTGGATGCCTTCGGCGAGTTGTTGCTGCCACAAACAACCGTTTTGGTCGGTAACTACAGCACCTTGGGCCGCTGGTTGCTACCCGATTGGAGTGCTGACAAAAAACCCACAGCGCGCGACATCGCTGTTGCCGCCGCAGAAAAGGGCGTGCCCTACACGTTGGTGACGGGCATTGCGCTGCCTGAGCAGTTCATCGACAACGTGTTGGCATCGCCCACGACTGTGCTGTGCAGTAGCCGCTTTGAGTCGTTTGATGCGACGTTCATGGGGGCGGGCGATACCTTGTCTGCGGCCCTGACTGCCCTGTTGGCCTGTGGCATGGATTTGGTTCAGGCCTGTACCGAGGCACTCGATTACCTTGATCTTTGCTTAGAGAGCGGCTTTCGGCCCGGTATGGGCCATATTCTTCCCGACCGCATGTTTTGGGCCGTGCCCGAAGATGCGGATACATCCACACCCAGCGGCGATGCTGCCGATGTACCGTCGATTGACGGTTTTGTTTTTCCTCCCCATGACACCCAACACTGACCGCAATCTTGCTCTTTTTGAACGCGCTAAGGCGCTGATTCCTGGAGGTGTTAATTCGCCTGTGCGGGCTTTCAAAGCCGTCGGTGGTACGCCGCGTTTTATCGAGCGTGCCCAAGGTGCTTATATGTGGGATGCCAACGGCCAACGCTATATGGATTACATCGGCTCTTGGGGGCCAATGATTTTGGGCCACGGGCATCCGGCTGTGCTGGAGGCGGTGCAAAAAGCGGCGTGCGATGGTTTTTCGTTCGGTGCTCCGACCGAGCGCGAGGTCGAGTTGGCCGAAGCCATCATTGCATTGGTGCCGTCCATGGAGATGGTGCGCTTGGTCAGTTCAGGCACTGAAGCCGGTATGAGCGCCATTCGGCTGGCACGCGGCGCTACCGGGCGCAGCAAGATCGTTAAGTTTGAAGGCTGCTACCACGGCCATGCCGATGCCTTGCTGGTCAAAGCCGGTTCAGGGTTGGCAACCTTTGGCAACGCCACCAGTGCTGGTGTCCCCCCTGAAGTGGTGCAGCACACCGTGGTGCTGGAATACAACAACGTGGCCCAGCTTGAAGAGGCTTTTGCTTTGCACGGCAGCGAAATTGCTTGTGTGATGATTGAGCCGATTGCTGGCAACATGAATTTTGTCCGGGCCAGCGTCGCTTTTGTTAAGCGTTGCCGTGAGTTGTGTACACAGTACGGTGCGTTGTTTGTTTTTGATGAGGTGATGAACGGTTTTCGCGTCGCATTGGGTGGCGCGCAAAGTGTTTATGCCCGCAGCATTGCCGGTTTTGAACCCGACATTACGGTGCTGGGCAAGGTGATTGGCGGTGGGATGCCGCTGGCTGCGTTTGGTGGCAAGCGCGCGGTGATGGAGCATTTGGCCCCCTTGGGTGCGGTGTACCAAGCGGGTACGCTGTCGGGCAACCCGGTGGCAACAGCCTGCGGTTTGGCGACGCTGCGCGAAATTGCCAAGCCCGGCTTTTTTGACAGCTTGTCCGCTTCGACACGCAGTTTGGTCGATGGACTCCAAGCGGCTGCCGCTGCGGAGGGTGTACCGTTCAGTGCCGATTGCGAGGGCGGCATGTTTGGCTTTTTCTTGCTGCCCGAGCTGCCTCAAAACTATGCGCAGGTGATGCGCTCTGACGGCGCACGCTTTAATACGCTGTTCCATGGATTGCTGGACCGGGGTGTCTACATTGCTCCGGCACTGTACGAGGCTTGCTTTGTCAGTGCAGCACACACCCCGCAAGACATTGAGGCAACCATTGCTGCGGCGCAGGATGCGTTTAGATTGCTAGCAAATTAATAGCTATAAATGCTTATCGTATAAAGGCTACAGCCTATTTTTGCTTCTTTTTGGTCGCTGATGTCGCTTCTCAAGTTCTTTTTTGCCAGTCTCGTGCTGGTGTGCAATAGCGTGGTTTTTTGTGCGCTGATGGTGCCGTTTGCCCTCATCAAGCTCCTGTTGCCTTTTGCACCTGTGCGCCGGGGTGTTGACCGGGTACTCAACACCATTCCAGAGTTATGGATTAGCGTCAACAATTTCTGGCTCACTGCCGTGAATTCGGGTACGTGGCAAGTTTCTGGCACCGAAGGTTTGCGCCGCGATGGTTGGTACTTGGTGCAAAGCAATCACCAAAGTTGGGTGGATATTGTGGTTATCCAGCGGGTGCTGAACCAGCGTATTCCGATGCTCAAGTTTTTCTTGAAAAAGGAATTGATTTACGTCCCGATTTTGGGCCTAGCGTGGTGGGCACTGGATTTTCCGTTCATGCGCCGAGGCGGTGGCGGTGGCAGTGCTCGCAAAGACTTGCGTGATGCGCGCCAAGCCTGCGAAAAATTTCGCCTACTGCCCACCTCGGTAATGAGTTTTGTCGAAGGGACACGCTTTACACCGGCCAAGCATGCACACCAGCAATCGCCCTATCAGCATTTACTCAAGCCCAAGAGTGGTGGCATGGGCATGGCACTGGGCACGATGGGCGAGTTATTCGATAGTTTGATCGACGTAACCATTATTTATCCCGACAAAGTTCCCACTTTTATCGACGCTATGTGCGGGCGTTTGGGTAAGGTCGTGGTGTTGGTGCAGCAGAGGCCCATTCCACCAGAGTTGCTCAAACCCGGATCTCAGCAACGTGCCCAGCTTCAAGCTTGGGTAGAAGCACTATGGCAAGAAAAAGACCATGCCATCGGCCAGCGCCTTGGTAGTGAATTATATAATTCTTAATTATTTAATTGATGTGAGATACTTTGTATGATAAATACATTTTGCATAGCGCATAAAAATATTCAAATACCGATATTTGATGGTTTGAATATAATATGGCTTGGAGGTGGCGGGTTATCAGAAAATTCTGCGAAAAATATTTATATATCAGATGTATCTGATCACCTTTGCTCTTGGCATAATTTCTTGGGCGGATCTTCGGGTTCTTTTGCCATTGCAGAAATTTTTGATAAAAGCAATAATTGGGATTCGAGTGATAAAATTTCAGTAATACAGTACAGGAAATTTATATCTCCTGTTAAGCTTGGTAAACCTTCATTGGTTTATCCTGGAATGCAGGTTATTGATAGGTTGAGTGCATCCAGTTTAAATTTGGAGGAGATGCAAAATTCTTCTGCCGGGAATTTTTTATTGTCGCAGCCAGTTAATATTGGTGGCATTTTTAGTAATTACAGTTCATGCCATTTTCCATCTGATCTTTTGCGCTACATGGCAATTGCTATAGATGTTGGAGTTTTATCTAATCAGAGTGCTGTTGAGTTTATTTCTTTTCCTATTTTAATTCCTGGTGGTGTGGAGTTTGGGGTGTACCCGATTTCGGTATTTTTGGAGATAATAAATAAACTAAGATTGGTTTGCGATGAATTTTTAAAATTTCATAGGCCTGTTTCAATTAATGAAAATCAACGGCGAGCATTGGCGTTTTGTAATGAGAGGCTGGGCAGTTACCTGCTTTTTAAGCATATTCATCATTTTTATGATGGGGTTTTGCCGGGAAATATTTTCGGATATATGCATACAATATCCGAAAATGATTATTCTTAATAAATTTTAGTCTTTTTCAGCCAAGCCCCCGGCCAATGGGTAATATTGCTTGTTAGTTCACTCTCGTTAAACAACCATGCAGGCTGCTCTAA
>JAIEMS010000003.1 GCA_019751915.1 Burkholderiaceae bacterium | reverse complement strand
TGTAGTTCTCGGGCTTGCTGTGCATCTGCGTACCTTACTGGATGACAGGTGTTGCACTTCAGTTTTGAATCCGCCCTGGCTTAAGCGTACCTTAGTTCCATTGTTCCCTTTCTGAACATCCCCTTTTTTGACGACACGACGAATAAAACTAACGCTCAGACCGTACTCATCGGCCAACGCGCGGGTATTATTTCCAGAGAACTTGTTCAGAATTTCTTCATGCCGCAGGCGAGCTAGATGGTGTGTCCGCTTGGGGCAATATACCTGCTCCCCACCCAAACGCAACAGCACCCGGTCAATCAATGATGCCGCCATCGCATCGGCTGCACTGATACCAAATGATCGGGCGGTGGCCCGCACTTCTTGCTCCAGCACGGAGACCAAATCGTTGTTTTCAGGGTTTCGGCTCAATTTAGCCTCCATAGGCAAGGTCAAAGAGGTTGCTGCCGGACTTCTTGCCCCGCTTTTGCACCCTCGATTTCAGGTCAATGGCAATGCGCAGCACCGCTAAATTGCCCACCAAACAGTCCAGCGCTTCGTTGCGCTTGCGCGTCTGCACCCATTGCTGCACCGGGCGCGTGCCCTTGTATTTGGTCACCAGCTTTTCTGCGGTCAGTTGGGCAAAGTACTCGTCATCAAAGGCCGGCTTTTGCGGAAAGTGAATGGTTCCGGGGCCACTTTGGTCTTGCTTGAGCCGGGCAAACAGCAGCGCCTTGGCGTTGTCCACCCCCACCGGCTCGACCGAGACTTGGCTGCGTTTTTGTTTGCGCAGGCGCTGCGCGCGCGTTGCTGCATCTTGAACAATGGGCCGCTGCATCCCGTCAATGCCCTTGGTGGCATAGGCCCAGCGCTTGCCCGCTACAAAGGCATGCACTTGGGTGGCGTTGTAGCCCGAATCGACCCCCAGCGCGTCAATATTCGCCCCCTCCACTTCATCGGCCAGCGTGTCCCACACGTCCTGCTTGGCCGTATCACCGGGGATGATGATGTGGTCGTGCAACCAGCACTCTTCGCCTTCGCCCCAATCGACCACGCTCATTTCCAGCCGGTTGCCCTGCACGTCCACCCATGCCGTGCGGGCCAGTACCGGCAAGGTCTCGGGATAGACCTCCCGCCGGGCAATCAATGCAATGTCTTCAATCCCCTCGCTCTGCTCCTCCCAAGTTTCGGCCAGCGTGGTGTTCACAAAGCGTTTCAGGGCTGCGCTGTCGCCCTGGCTGTCTTGCCATTTGGCCCACAGCTCAGTCCAGGTAAAGCCCAGCCCCAAGGGTGAATACAGACCGCTCAGTTGGTAGCCCCGCACTGGGCGCTCTGGATGGCGCGCCATCCATTTCCCGCGCTCGAGCATCTGCGTTTTGTGGTGCTCATCGATGTACTCCCCGCAGTCGGGGTAGGAACAGGCATAGACCACCCGATCCGTCCCTGTCAGGTAGGTCAGGCCATAGCGCCCGTCCGGGTGCCTCCAGCGCAACACTTGGTACTGGCCACAGTGTGGACACGGGACACGTGGTACTCGCGCATATCGCTGCGCAGGTACTCGCCCTCGATGCGGCTCATGCCCTTGACGGTGGGCGTGGACACCAGCAACACTTTGCGCCGGGGGAAAGACTTGGTGCGCTCGTCAATCAGGCCCAGTGGATCCCCCTCTTGGCCCACTTCCCACGGAAAGCGATCGACCTCGTCGCACACCACATAGCGAATCGGCATCGAGGCCAGTGAGGCCGGGGAGTTAGCGCCCCCCAGTACCAACATGCCACCGGGAAAGTCCTTCATGTCCTCGCTGTTGCCGCTATCGCGCTGGCGACGGCCATCGAGCAGGCCCCGAAGCACCGGGCTTTCAGACAACATGGGGTCAAGCCGCTGCCTGACCCAGCGCTTGCGCACCTCCAGCGTCGGCACCACCACCAGCATCGGGGCCGGTGCGTGGTGCATGACGTAGCCAATCCAATTCATCGCCGCCTCGGTTTTGCCAATCTGGGCACCAAACTGCATCACCACACGCTGCACTGGGCTGGTGCTGCTGAGGCAGTCCATGATTTCGCGCAGGTATGGGGTGCGGCTGGTGCGCCATTGCCCCGGCTCCCCAGAGGCTTTGCTCGACAAGATGCGGTATTTGTTGGCCCAGTCTGACACCATCGTCACAGGCCGGGGGCGCACTGCACGGGCCAGCGTGGCATAAAAATGGCCTCGCGCATGGGCAATCGGGGTCGTGCTGCTGCGTTGCCGGGTTGTCGGGGTGTTCATGGATCGAGTGCCTTTACCTTTTGCTGGATGTGCGCTGCAAAATCGCCCAGCAGTTCGTGGACTGCTTCCTCTAGCGCCTTGTGGATGGCCGCAGCATCGCCCCGCAACGCCGCCAGGGGGCCGCTCATGCGGTCGGGCAGGTTCTCCAGCATGGAGCGCAAGGTGTTGCCAAAGTCCGCCAGCACAAAGTCCACCTCCGCGCGCTCGACCAACGCCCCAGTGGCCTTGTCCACCTCGATGTTGACCAGTTCGGCTTTGCCCTTTTGCAGCTTGTAGGTTTCCAGCTTGAGCGCAGCACTGACGCTGCCTTCTGGCATCGCCAGATCCAACGGCAAGCTGTGTTGCAGGTCTGTTGCCGCTTGTGCAACGTCGGCAGCGCGTTTTTCCTGTGCTTGGGCTTGGAGAATCTCTTCGAACTGGGCTTTGCGCGCTTGGTGGTGCGGCATCGGGCTTTGCGTGGCCTCGCGCTGCTGGCTTGCTGCCTGTGGGTCGATCAAGCCTTTGTCGTCTACGGTAATGCGTCCATTGGCCACATAACGGTTCACCGTGGAGCGATTGACACCAATGAGCCGGGCGTATTCGGCCTGCGTGAGCTTTTTCATGGGCGGTTTCCCCGGTAAAACCCGTGGATGAGGGTGTTGTGACGCTTCAAGGCGCTTGAACTACGCTTGAAACTACGCATAAATCTCCCCTAACTTGTTGTTATTACTTATGTGACGCTTGTGACGGATGAATGCGTATGTGCGCGAGATACACCCGCTAGGGGCATGACCACACCTGCGCCCATGTGCGGGTGCGCGGGATGCGTCACAAGCGTAGTAAACCAATAGAATCAACGACTTGAAGCGTAGTTTCATGCGTAACATGAAGCGTCACAAGCGTAGTTACTGCGCAACCGGGCCGACGGCCTTCAGAAACTGAAAGTAGCAAGCCGTGAGCCACTCCGACTTGACGGCAAACCGTTCGCGCAGGTACTTTTCTTGGTAGCCAGACGTGCAGTGCTTGAGCGACTTGGCCATGTCCACGTCACTGGGAACGACCATTTTTCTACTTTTGATGGCGGTATCTTGGAGTGTGGCCCATGTGGAAACGGCCATCCCTGCCCGCCAACCATCCAATTTACCAGCCAAACCAATCACATCTTGTTTGCGCCGGGGGCGCTCGCCTTGGCCATTGCACCACCTGACGTAGGCCCGGTACAGGTCGCTGCCAAGGCAGGGAATAAAGGGTAGCGGTTCGCCATGCAGGCCATCGATCTCCAACGCCATCCAATCGGCCAAGAAACGCTCTTCGCTGCTGAGGCTTTGCTGGATCAGGTCGTTTTTAGCCCATGTCATGGGCGGCTTCGTCCACGGCTTGAATCCGTCCAGTGGCAGGTGCAGCAAATAGTGGTGCAGCGCCTCTACCCCGCCTGCGTCGATCTCAGCGTCCACGTCGGCAAAGAACTCTTGGCTCAGTTTGGGTGGCACCCAGATGACGCAGTGGCGACGGTCGTCGTTTTCCAGTACCAACGGCATGCGCTCGTTGGACAGGAACACGATGTTCATCTGGTTTTTTTCGTTGTGCGCGGCAATGTTCTTGGGGTTGACGCGGATGGTTTCGCAGGTAATCAAGCCTTTGAGTCGGTTCTTGATGTGAAACATGTCCTGGCGGGCCAGCACTTCGTCGGCAAGGATGAACAGCTTTTTTTCGGCCCAATCGGCATTGAACTTGTCTTCCAGCGCTTCTTGCCCCAACACCCGGCCATAAACGCCAAAAATCTTCGAGTAGGCCTCAAAGAACCGGCTTTTGCCCGTGCCTTGGGGGCCATGCACCACGATGGCGCTGTGCATTTTGGCCCCCGGGTGCTGTATCGGGTAGGCCAGCCACTTCAGTATCCATTCGTACACCTTGGCCGCTTCAGGTTCTTTGCCGCACAGGTAGCCCAGCAAGTCCAGCAAAACGGTGCATTGGCCCTCTTTAGGCTGTGTCGGCCAACCGCCCCACATGTTGCATTTGACGCTGGGGTCGCGTTCGGTCGGGTCAAAGCCGATTTCGTGGTCACGCACCACGCGCCACTGGGGATGGTTTTTGAGCAAGTCCCAGCCGTGGCTGGGCAGCAGGTTCATGGCATCGTCTTTGGCGATCAGGCGGCGCTCTTCGGTGTCAAACAGCACTTTGCCCCCCATGCCGTAGGTGCCCACGTAGCGCAGCGCCGCATCGTCAATGCTGATGCGCGATAGCATTTCTGGGCTGCCCAGCGACTCCCCGCCCCCCTGTTTCGGGGGCAGGCGCACCGCGCCCGAGGCCGTCGCCCAGCCCTCTTTGGCAATTTGCGCTTCGATTTGGGTGCGCACCAGTGCCAATCCCCCCTGCGGTAGTGCTTGCAGGTCGTTGAAGTCGGTGAGTTTTTGCCCGCCCCGGTCTCCGGGAAACACCGGCGCCACCCATGCCCCGGCCACCGCCATCGCTGCGGTGCTGGCGGCTTTGCATCCGGGGTTGTCTTGGCCGTGTGCTTGGCCGCAATGGCTGCATTCTGGCGTTGCCACCTCGGTTTTTTGGCCGCAGTGCTGGCACTTTTGCAGGTAATCATCGTCCGCACACACCAAAATCCGCTGCACTTTGTGCGCTTTTTTCAGGGCCAAAGCTACTGGCAGCAGGTTTCCTGCATCGAAAGCCACCGCCACCGGCAAGCCCGTGGCCGCATGCAGGGTGGCCCCAGTGGCATACCCTTCGGCCAATAAACACACCCCACCGGCGTACACGCTGCCAATCTGGAACCAATGGCCCTGTTTTTGCAGGCCTTTGATCGCTCCCGTGCTGTCCATCATCGGCACCATCAGTGCGCCGCTGGCCGAGTAACGCAGGCCGTAGTCGGAGACTTTTTTGCGGCTCAAATAGTCCGCCGGTGCATCTCCCGGTGGGGATTGGAGTCCCTTGGCCCAGACGTTGGCGGCCCGGTACGCGGCGCGCTGGGCTTCATCAGCGCGTTGGGCTGCTGCCCGTTTTTTGTCTTCGGCCAGTCGCGCTTTGAGCGGTGCGCGTTCGCTGGCATCGAGCTGCACCTCTTTGGCAATGTCTACCTTGATGGCGTTGTTGCTGTTGCCGCTCCAAATACCGTAGCTGCCCACGACGTACTCGTCGCCCTGACTGGTGCGCCACAGGTGCAGCAAATACCAGCCCTTGCGCTCTTTCGATCCGTTGACCGCGCAGCGCTTGACCTTGCCGTCGATGTCCAAAAAGTCCACCCGCAGCCCCGTCAACTGAAGCTGGAGCAGAACGTCGTTGTAGTTTTTCATGTTGCGTTTGCAGGGTTTGTTGCCTATGTGGCGAAGTTGCGCTCTAGCGCTATGTCGGGATGCGAATTACCCGACACAGCCAAGATGGGGGGAGTACCTTTTGCCGGTGGGTCTGTTGCAACGCAGGCGGGGGTTGTGGTGTTGCGGGCTGTTGTTGCCGTGGCCGACCTACTTTTCATGGGGAGCGGGGGGTTCAGCGCGGTCATACGCCTGCGGCCTCACGGATGCGAAAGCGCACGCGCTTGTCGAGGTATTCCTGCACATCTACGTTTTTAGCAATGCGATCCATGCTCAGGCGGGGCTTGTAATTTGCCTTGCGGATAAACATCAGCACAGGTTGCACGACGCACCACTGAAAGCCAGATGCCGCCCAAATTCCGGGGGCTAGGTGCGATCCCCTGCCGCCCTTCAGGTGGCCATAGGCAACAAAATACCGGCGGCCATCCTGTTTTTTGGTGCCCTTGTGGATGTTTTCCTTTCGCCTGTCCGTCATGTTGGACTTGGAGCCTTGCTCGGTGAACGCCCCAAAATAGCTGATGAGCTGCTGCAAGAACGCCCCGCGCAGGTTGCCGCGCCCATCATCGCTACCGGGGTAGGGGTCAAGGGGAATGGCCGTCAGGTAGCCATTGGGCAAGATGCCAGCCCGGCGCAGCAACACCTCGCTGCGCTTTTCCATGCGATGGCCACCAAACTCTTGAGCCTGCAAAATTTTCTGTGGGTCAACCCCTGTCTTGTCGCGCTGGTTTTCTGGCGCGATGCGGACATAGAGTTGCTCGGGCGTGGCCATCTGCACAAACGAACTTTTGAGGATGTAGGGCGTTACCCGGTCAAAGACACGGCCCATCTCGGCCTGCATCTCTCGGCGCACCTGAAAGGCGGTGTCGTTGATCGCCTTGGCGTAGGCAACTTTGGCCTGTGGGCCACTGAGTTGGGCCAGCAGGTCAGCCACCGCTTGTTGATTACGGATCGTCGCGTTGATGTCCACGGTCATGGCCCTTTCAACGCAGGTAAGTTGCGTTCGATGGAGTCCACTGGGAGCGGTGTCAAAGCATCGAGTCCTTGCTGGACAAACTCTGGACTGCCCGTCAGCGTGATCGACAGGCCACGCAGTCCGGGAAACAGCCCCTGCGTTTGCAGTGACTTGACCACGTTGAGCAGTGCCGGTTGACTTTTGACGATGGCCTGCATCTGTGCCGCGTTGTTGGGGGTGCAGGCAATGGTGCGCTGGCAATCGGGCATGGGGATGCTCAGACCTTGATCGCCTGCATAGCAATGGCTTCGACTTGGCCAAGCACTTCGCGTTTGTCGCGCACCAGCTCCAAAAGGCGGACCGACTCTTCGGCGGTGATGACGTTGTCCTCGACCGCAGCCATCACCTCAGCGGACAACTTACCGCCGTGTACGCCCAAGGACAACATGCCCATCACCAACTGATTGGCATGCGATTGACCAGAGTCCACCACGCTCACAGCGTTCGAGGTCAGACCAAAGCGGGCATTGAAGGTGTGCAACCAATCCAGCGCACTGGGGTGCTTCATGTCTTGCATCCACTCGGTCAGCAGTGCGGCCATTTCGAGCGTGACGCAGTTTTCATCGGTGCCACGCAAGCGGGCGCGCAAAGTCTCGGCATGGATGCTGCGACCACGGCGCATGGTCAGAAAGCGGGCGGCATCCACCACACCACCGGGGGCAGTGCGCACCGAGTTGTAGAGCACATCGCGCCAGTCGGAGTCTTTGTAGCGGCAGGTCATGGTGGTTTACTTTCGTGATTTGGGGTTGTGTTTCAGGGTGGCGCGCCAGTGCTAAGGCTGAGACACTGGAGGCAATGGGGGGACGGAATCGGGCGCAGATTGCGCTACTTTTTCAATAGCATTAAGTGCTGTTGCACCAATGGCTATCGTGTGGTTTGGCTTTTTTTCTGCTAACTCAGGCCAAATAGTTTTCCAGTCGCTAGGGCACATTTCTTGGCGTGTGACAGCGCCGCCGGTAAAGGCTTCGATGCGGGCCATGTGGATCACAGGAATTGGATTTTTGTTTTTTATCCATTTGGACACTTGCGGTGGCTTGATGCCAAGATCAATTGCAAGTGCTGTCTGACGACCCCGCGCCTTTTTTAGCCAATCCTGTAAGTTCATACAGAGAATTGTTAGCCAAAGGCTTATATATGTCAATAGCCGCCTGCGAATTCACAAGATCTTGGTATAGGTGTTCAATTCGACCTATGCAAACATGCGCAGAAATCAGGCGTGAAAAGCTGGTCGTTCTGCTAGAAAAATTCGGAACGCTGGCCAAACTCAACGAAGCACTTGGGTGGACTAGGACTGACCCGAAATTGAGTCAGATTAAAAACAACAACAAGCGGCCCGGAAGAGGTGAATCTACCTATCAGATGGGTGATGCGATGGCACGCGAAATAGAAGATAAGCTCGGGCTAGAACGCGGATGGATGGACAACCCACCAAGTTACCAAGAGCTTCTTGGAGAGAATGACCCTCGTATAAAAGTCATGCAACTAATGGAAGGCATGCACCCGGAACAGTGGGCAACTGCGGCCAGATTGCTAGATGCGCTTACGCAACCAACCACCGCCAAAAACGGAACCACCGATTGATGGGCTTCAAGCATCCAACGTGCTACCCCTCAAACGGCGTGGAACCTAGTGAAATACGGAAATGCTAACGATCGAAGAAACGCGACGCGCAAGGCTTCGGATTCTGGTCGAACGCTACGGTGGAATGGCGAATCTGTGCCAGTCTCTGGGTTATGCGCGCAATCAAACTGCAACCCTTACCCGTATCTTGAATACCAACGTCCGGCACGAAAGAGGCGGCAAGCCCTACAACATGGGCAGCCCTATGGCGAGAGAGATTGAATTCAAACTTTCCCTCGACACCGGATGGATGGACAACCCGCCCGGCCACTCAGAAACGCACCCGGATGACTACATCATCCATGTCATGAAACGCATGGAATCCATGCCAGAGTGGCAGCGCGACCACGCGATGAGAATCATTGATACGTTTGCGGAACCTTCCATTGCACCAAAAACGCCATAGCACTCAATAGGTGTGCATGGCCGCTCTGGCAGCCGCCACCATAAAACCACTGCGGCTTTGGCCGTGCTTCTTGGCGTATTCATCAATGCGATTTAAGACCATGCGCGGCACAGTGATATTGATTTTGTCCGCAGGGCCAAGATACTTCTCCACAGGCACATCCACTACCGCCCACACGCCGCCTGCATAGTCACGGTTGGCTTGGTGCTGGGTGAGCGTACCAAGATTCGGAATATCTGCCCCATCTTCAATCAGTGTCTCGACGTGCAAATCAATGGCTTCACGCACACTTTCGAGCGCATCGTCCAAGCCATTGCCAGCAGAAAAACAGCCGGGCAAATCGGGCACGGTCACGCCGTAACGTTGACCATTGTCTGTATGCAGCACCACAATAAATTTCATTGAGCTAATCCTCCATCGACACGTTTAGCGCCAACCTGCTTGGCGCTCAATGCTGTACAGCGTAGCCGTTGGAATGTCACCGTCCGGGTGCTTGACGGTGACGAGGCCGGGCCGATTAGGATGCTTAAACTGGTGGTGCGAACCTTTGACCCGCGCCAGATACCAACCAGCCGACTCCAACCTTTTAATCACTTGCTTGCTGTTCATAGTGGTTATTCTAACCACTGCATGCTGCCCAACGAGGCGATTTTTTGTGCCTGCTCCTGTGATTTGCACAAAAGACAAGAAAAAACTTAGCTTTTGGCTATTTACCAAACTTAGCTTTTGGCTAATAATTACCTCGCACCGCACCAGCGGCCCGCCTGACAGACATGGCGGTAAAGCGTGGGGACACTCTGAGCAGGCTGTTCAGCCAAGTAGGGCGCAAACGTAACGCAGCGGGGGCTACGGCGCTGGGAGTTCAGTAGCCAAAACCACAGCGCCAGTCAGCCAGAGGGCGCTGTGGTTTTCAAATCCCCCACGAGACGCAACTTGCCTGCGTTGCCCAGAGGGGTTATCTGGGCGGCCCTCATGGGTGTAGCTAGACACCTTTTGGCAAGGCCAGCGAACCGCAGATATTTTTATGCCCCCCACCAGTTGCCAGACACTGGTGAACGATGCCGTGACTTACAATTTCAATGGAGAAAAATCATTAAGCAAACTAAAAGGCAATTTCATGAGTTTTTTATCTTTTTCAATTGTTGCAATTTTCATATACATCGTATATCGTGTTTTTATGTCAGGCAAAGCAAGACGTGCTGTGGTGTTCTGCACTACTTGTGGACATGAAGGCCAAGGGAAATCTACGACACGCGGCTCAATTTTTATTGAGATTATTCTATGGCTTTGTTTTATTATTCCAGGAATTATTTACAGCATCTGGAGAATTTCAAGCCGTCACAATACCTGTGTATCTTGTGGCTCTTCATCTTTGGTTCCTAAAGACTCGCCCGTTGCCATAGCAACAAAAAGAAATTTAAACTCATAATATATATTAAAATTCACCAGAAATTGACATCTAAGTTATTCATAAAATGAATTTCATGCCAATTAAGTTGATATTAATATCGACAATTCTGCTGCATACCATAGAATCTCATAGCACTTGCTACAGCGTTTACAAAGGCAATGAGCGGCGGATTCAAAACTGAAGTGCAACACCCTGGTTTTTAATGAATGAGGGTGGAGTGCTGAGAGGCGTTCAGGAGC
>JAIEMS010000053.1 GCA_019751915.1 Burkholderiaceae bacterium | reverse complement strand
TGCTCCTGAACGCCTCTCAGCACTCCACCCTCATTCATTAAAAACCAGGGTGTTGCACTTCAGTTTTGAATCCGCCCTGCAATTTCATACAGCGCAGCCGTCCCCGCTGCGTCCTAAAACGCAGTTTTTAGGGGTTTTTGGGCGCTTTCGGGAGTCTGTCAAGCGCCGTTGCGACGCACAGGCGAGTCGCGCGGCTGCGCTTGGTGCTGGATCAGCATGGCGCGTGCCCAGCCCAGCAGTTCAGGGGGCTTGGGGATGTTGTAGGGCACGATGTGCTTAATTTTGACCTCTTGAACCTTGACCTTCTTGGTTGCTCGTGGCAAGGCCACTGTCCATAACAATGCCCCCATGACCTCCAGCGCAATCGACTGCATGATCGACGTGACGGTCGCCACCGTGTCGGCATCGACGTGAAGCAACTTGGCAACCGACGCATCAACCCGGTTAATACCGGCAGCGCTGACCTTGGCGCTGTGCGCTGCAACCGCACCAGCCAATGCCACGCGCAAATCTTCCGCCCGCATCGCTTGGGCACGTTCATCGTTCAACCCAACTACCTTGGCCTGCGCCATTTCCAGTGAGGCCTTGGCGCTGGTGCAACGTGTACCGTCTTTGGAAACGCAACGCTCCAAGGCAGCATTGGCCTTAGCAACGGTCGAACTAGCTGCGGCTATATCGGCGGACACCAAGGGCAAACTACGGGCAGTAATCAACGCCAACTCTTGCTCATACCGAAGCACATCTGCTGACGGTGCAATCGCCGCTTGCTGCTGCACCCCCTTGTTCTGCTTCTCGCTGTCGAAGAAGTAGGCATGGTTGTAGAGGGTGACGGCCACACACACACCAAATACGGCCCGCCCGACCCAGCTATGACGCGCTAACGCAGGCAACAAGTGGCTACCCACCACCATCACCAAAGCCAGTGCCACAAACATCACCGACCCAGCCACTGATGTGGAACGCTCCAATGCCGACATACCGGCCATGCCTGCACACACCAGCGTCACAACAGTCGCAAGTGCTCCAGCAATCCAGCGGGTAACAGTAGGGGTGTTGTAGGTCATGTTGGTATGCTGTATTGCTCATATTATCTAATATGACCATTCAACACCAACAACAAAGCCCTGCAAAATTTACTGTATTGCTCAGATTGCAAACCATTACAATACAGTAATGCCAAGCAATACAAGAACTGGGAAACCATGATTTATCTCATAGGAAGCGAGAAGGGTGGTACAGGCAAAACCACGCTGGCAACTCACCTTGCAGCGATGTGCGCCGTCTCGGGCAAGGAGGTCTTGCTGGTCGATACCGATAAGCAAGAGAGTGCTACGTTTTGGGCCAATACCCGTGCGGTTACACGCGGAGAGAAAAATCAACGCCCCGACATTACTTGCGTGACAAAAACTGGCAAGGTCGGCCATGACATCGCACGGTTAGCCGAAAAATTTGATGTTGTCATCGTTGATGCCGGTGGGCGAGACTCAGTGGAGTTACGCCAAGCAATGGCAGTATGTGACTACATGCTGATTCCAGTGCGTCCCAGTCAGTACGACATCTGGAGCCTCAACCACATGGCAATCCTCACACAAGAGGTAGCTGAAAAAGTGGGAACAAAAATTAACGCCCATGTAGTTCTCAATAGTTGCAGCACTCACCGTTCGGTCAAAGAGTCAGATGAAGTACGTGCCCTACTGATGGCTGACTATGCCAGCGACTTTGGCTTGCTGGATACCCAAGTGGGTGAACGCATCGCCGTGCGCCGCGCTACACGAGATGGCCTATGTACAGTCGAACTAGACAAAGCCCATGCTGACCCAAAGGCAAGGGACGAAATGCAACAACTTTATCAAGAGGTTTTTCATGGTATCAGGCCAACTGCGTAGCGCTAAGACTGCGCCTATCTCTAAAAGTGACAAGCTGGCAGTTCTGGAAGAATGGACGGAAGCCCCCCAACGTACAACGTTGGATGACTCTGCCATAGCACGGCAACCTATTGAAATAGGAGCTGTTCCATCAACAGCCACTAAAGCTATGACATTCCGACTTCCACTTGATCTTTGCCAAAAACTAAAATTTTTCGGCGAAACAACCTATGGAAAAAACATGACAGATATTGTCATTGAAAGCCTGCGTGATAAGTTGATCAAGATGGAACAAGAGCGAACCATTCAGTTGCGTAGAGAGCTAGAAAATGGTGTTAATTTCAGTGAACGCTAAAAATTAGGGTTGCTCTACCGTTCGATGGCAATGGTGATGGACCTTGGTAGTTCTGCCTACTCTGCCAAGCCACAGGGGGCTATGGCATTAGGCAGGGGCGTTAGCTGTGCTGGTATCGTTTTCTACTTGCCCAACGACTATTGAGTTTTCAAGGCCGTTTTACTTTGCAAAATCCCCACCGGGGTATCTCTCTGAAAGAGATTGCGATAAACAGTTAGCATTCGTCATAGTGAGCAACGCTGCGCTATGGGCGGCAGCGGTTTTAGGCCCGTAACTAGGGGAGGCTTGTGCCCTTTCTGGGGCCACCCAGCGTTGCATGATCTACGGCAAACAATTTTCCTTGGCGTACCGCCTCGGCAACCGGCCCAATATCTAGCAGTGGCATCCATTGCACGAAGCCTGATGGCCGCATAACGGCCCTGACCTCGGCCTTCTTTACCCAGCCATCGACCCATGCCCAGACGTGGGTTCGTTTGGCACTTACCAGCATGCCGGTGCCCTGCATCGCTTGCTGGATGACCTCCAAATCGAGATTGCGCGGTGCTGGCTCTGGCTGCGACGGATTCACCTCGGGTTCCACACGTCGAGCGCGCTGTTGGCCGCTGTGGGCAATGCCACAGGAGTCCATCAAAGTGGCTACAGCGTTCCAACCCGAATGGCTACCGACCCGTGGTTTGTCGTCGATGCCAACTATCGTTGTGGTGCTTATGCCGTTGGTTTGGCAGGTGGGTTCATGGGTGCTGGCGAGGCCTACTTCTTGGTCAACGGCTGTTTGGACTTTATGGATGTTTTGCTCTGCAAAATCCCCACCGGGGTGTCTCTCTGAAAGAGATTGCGATAAACAGATAGCGTTAGCCATTGTGACCAACGCAGAGCGACTGGTTTTCTCTGTAGCCACCTCCGGCGCAGCGGGGCTTTCTGCTGGTGCCACCCAGCTTTTGAGCGTTGGGCGATCCACTGCAAACAACTTGCCTTGGCGCAGTGCCTTGGCAACGGCGCTAATGTCGATCAGTGGCATCCACTGCACACGGGGCGATTGCACCACTGCCTCGACCTCGGCCTTCTTAACCCAGCCATCGTCCAAAATCCAAACGTGGCTGCGTTTGGCGCTTGCCAGCATGTCCGTGGTCTGCATTGCCGCCTTGATGCACTCCATGTCGGCTTCGCGCTGGCTTTGCTCTCGGGCTTCTGCTGTGGCTGCTTGTTCGGCCTGCACCACCTCGATTGCGCGTTTGGCCCAGTCGCACGGGTTGGCGATCAACTTGCGGATGTAAGAAAACGGGGCTTTGGACATAGCGATGTTCTTTTCAGCAGCGCGCACGATGTGGCCCAAATAGTGCCCAGCATCGCGGGCCATGCCCATCAACTTGTAGATGCCGGTTTCGGAGATACCGCACAGGTTCAGCAGCAGAACGTCATCGGGGATAGGTGCTTCCGTGCTTGGGCTTGATTTTTCGGAAGCACGATGGGACGTGGATTGCGGTGAACCGATAGCGTTGGACACAGGCGCTGAAGCTGTCTTGGGTGTAGGGATGGCGCAAAACAGCAGATGCTGTGCCTTCTCGGTCAGCCAAATCTGTGACACCTGCATACCGCGTCTGCGGGATTTCTCCTGCTTTCGGGTAATCAACCCTGCGTGTTCCAGTTCGACCTTTAAGCGACAGACGGTTCTCAGGCTGACCCTCAAAGTTTGGATGAAGGTCTGGTTGCTGATATGGGCAGGCTTGGTGAAGTCGTGGATACAGACGCTGCGAATGATCTTCTGAAGCAGCATGCGCGCCAGTGGTCGCAGGCTGGCGATAGCGTCAATGCGCTCGTCGGTGGCGCGATGGCTTGCGTCTGTGATAAGACGTGGGTACGGGCGTGGGGCACCGTGGTTTTCGAGCGCCATAAGGCTTACTCCAGTGTGTATGTGGCATCACACACCAGATGGCGTTACAATCGAGCACACAAACGTGCAGACGGGTTCGCCTTCCGGGTGGTCTTGGTTTATTGACACCTGCACTAGGAAATAGCCTCAGTTCCCGTGGAAAGTTACTGGGGCTTTTTCCTGTCTGGAACATTTTTGTTCCATCTGGCAAGTCTGGCTATCTTACCAGCACGCATGCACCGAATTAGTGCATGCGAAATTTTTACTGCTGCTCAGTCGCTGTCTCGACTTCCGATGCCTCAATCAACAAATCAATCAGCGAAGCGGCTTCTTCCAGCCCTTCGCGGGTCTGTGCTTGGCTACGGCTGGTGTCGGTATGGAAAGCGTGGATGGCTTGGAGCAATTCTTGTTTGGTCATGATTTTTTGAACTCAATAAAAAGTGGTGATGGCAGGGTTGGTTAGAAAAGTTGATCCGATGGGTGCCTCCTTTTGTTGAAGTCAAATCGCCAAATTTCCGGGCGGCACCATGCCAAATGATGGAGCAAAAAAACGGTGCTCTTGGTGTGAAAGACGCGCAGTTCATTGCGTCATTCAGAATCTTTCGGAGCATCTTTGCGGGATGGGGCGTAAAAAAGCCCGCGTTGAGCGGGCTGTGGGTTTTGGACTGTGTTTTTCAGCCCAAGATTTCAAAGAAGACAAGCCTGTCGTTCAGGTCGGTGCAGGGGCTGTACGCCGAAACTGTGCAGCAACCCCCACCCCGACCAGTGCCGCTGATCCGACACTGAGCATGAGGGTCGCTGCTGAACCGTAAAAGACAGCCTCTGTAAGCCCTCGGTCAAGCAGCATGCCAAACATGGGCGTTGCCATTGAAAACCCCAAATCCAGACCAGAATAGACCGTGCCATAAACCCGTCCTGTCGCTCCGGGCGGGGCTGCGCGTTTGATAAGCATGTCGCGCGAAGGGCTGGCGATGCCGGTGCCAAAACCGGCCAGTGCTGCTACCACCAGCGCAGCCATGCCGGGCAACCAGCCCGTACCCACCAGTACCAGCAGTGCGGATGCTGCCGTCAGGCATACCGAAATAATCTTTTCAAGACGCACCACCCGGCCTACTAAAAAGCCGCCGATCACCATGCCAACGGCACCGCACAACATATAGCCTGTGACGACGAAAGCGGTCAGGCTAATGGGCAAGCCATACATCTGCTTGAGGGCGGGACTGGCAAAGCTCTGGATGGCACTCAATGCACAGGTGCTCCAGAAAAAGAACGAGAAACACAGCCATATCGAAGGCAGACGCAAAAATGCCATTGGATGCGCGGTGTTGGTCGTTCCCACTGGGGCTTGGTGTTCCAAAGCGCTGAATTTGTCATTCAATGCTTCGCGTTGCCACACCATCACGGCCAGCACAGCCAAAGCCAGTAGCGCGCTACTGAGACAGGCCATGCGCCAAGAGCCGGTGGCCGTGGCAATGCCTGCCATGAACAAAGGTGCTACGGCCCAGCCAAGATTGCCGGAAATACCGTGTACCGAAAACGCATGCCCTAACCGTGCCTGCGATACGCGCTTGTTCAGAATCGTGAAATCGACGGGATGAAAGGGGGCATTGCCTAATCCAGCAAAAGCCGAGGCCACCACCAACCCGGCGTAGCCTCCGGAGCTACCTGCTACTAGCCCAGCGATGGCAAAGCTGGCGAGTGCAAAAAAGAGTACGGGACGTGCTCCAACGCGATCTACGACAAAACCTGCCAGAGCTTGCCCTACGCCAGAAACGACAAAAAATACCGTCACCAGCAATCCCAGTTCAGAATAACTAAAGCCAAATTCCTCGATCAGCCAAGGAAAAAGTGGCGGCAATAGCAAATGAAAAAAGTGTGAACTGCCGTGGGCTAGGCCGACCAGACTGATCGTGCGCGCATCTTGGCGCAATGGTATGGCGCTCGGAGCGTCGATAGAGGGAGTGTTCATACAGTCCATCTTATGGGCGCACTCCCAAGCTTGCTGGTTGATCTTCTAATCCCGTGCGAACCAGTCTATGGCTACCTCGGTAGCGCCTTTGGCTCCATCTCGATTGGATGCAAAATGCACTGGCGCGATGCCTTGGGCGGCTTCGACAGCGCGCGTAAACAGGACAAAATCGCAGTCCCTGACGTTGGCCGGTGAACCGTTAGAGCGAAAGTAGCGGTGCCCGCCATAGTCGAAGTTGGGCCAAACATTGAGCCGGTGGCGCAAATCGACGGTGAGGATTTTGAAGATTGAATCCTCTGCCAGCGGTGGCCTTTCTACTGGCGGTGCGGCGTACAGCGGGTGCTCTCCGTTGTGCAACTGGTCGATGGCGTTCAACAGCGTGAAATTCTTGGCGTAGCCATTGCGGGTGCTGATGACGGCCACTGGCTGGGGACTGGATGAGGGAGAAGGTAGCCCGGCCCGTGCTTGCCATGCCCGCCACAAGATTTCAATCGGTGCAAGCTGCTGGTTCAAAGCGCACTGGGTTTGCAGCCATGCTTCAAAGCTGGCCCGTTCGTAGTGGTCGTTCAATTTCTTTCCCCTCAGTGCATGGCAAAGATGGCAAGGGCCAAAGCGCTGGGGATGCAAACCCAGCCCCAGTTGGCGAAGGTAAGCAGGCCGCGCAGGGTAGGGGCTTGGATTGGTTTGCGCTGGGGGCTGGAGATTTTGAGCATGGTGGTCTTTCTCAAGGGTGGTGGGCTATTGCTGTGCAGTGCTCAACCCTGCTGCTCAACCCACAGATGCAACAGCGCGGCCAAGGTGTCGATGGGGATGCCATCGACGTCCCCCCATTTTCAGTAGCACTGGGCTTTGGAGTCCGGGGTTAATTTAACTCGTTTCTGAATCAGGGTCTGTGCATAGGCTGCTGGTGTCATTCCTCCCAGTGATTTCTTCGGTCTTTTGAAGCGGGCTGCGATAAAAATGCCCCTGTCAGTGAGATAAATGACAGGGGCTTCTGTTTGCATCACACCAAATAGTGTTGCAATCACATACTGGTGGATGACAGCCGTCTTGCAATCATTGCTGGTTCCCAACTGGCCATAGCGTTGTCTTGAGGTATGCGCACCACATCCCCCATATCCAACGAGGATAAAACCTGACCAAATAGCCGTAGGCCCATAGGAGCCAGAGTGCCACGCCAGAGCGCATCTGGCGTGTCATCTGGTCGAATCCAGCACCAGTCCTGTGCGGCAACCGGGCCTGTATCAGCGCCGTCATCTAGCCAGTACACCGAGCCGCCGGTAATCTGCTCCCTCATATGGATAGCCCAGTGAATGGCATCCCGGCCTCTGTGGCGTGGCAGTAGGCTAGGGTGGTAACCTAGCGCGCCATAGCGGGTCTTAGCCCGCGCCTGTGCGGTCACGAAAATATGTGCATGGGCGCAAAGGATCACGTCAATGTCATCCGGCACCCAGTCTGGAGTAAGGCGTTGTGGCACTTGGCAGACAGGAATACCTGTAGCAGTGGCCAGCGCCGCTAGGCGGTCGTCGACTCGTGGCACGCTGACCGCTGCAACGTCGTCGCCTCTGTCCAAGCACAGGCGTAGCACTTGGCTTGCAAACCATTTTTGTCCGACGATCATCACGCGCATTTTGGGTCTCCCAAGTACCGAAAGCCCTGCACCGCTCGGAAATGCCCGCCGTAGCCTGTTCCGGAGGCGCTGCTTCTTCCGTTGCGTTGGGCGCTGCGCCCAATACTGGCCGCGCTACGCGCTTTGTTTCCGCCAATCAATTTTGCGGATACCTGTGTCCAGCGCGCTGACCTACGTAGTGCGCTGGCCAGACCGGGGTGGCTGGTATGGAATAACGTGGGCATGGGGCGGTGGTAGCGGTTTGCTCCTGTACGCCAAAGTTCGCAAACTGCGTCCAAAAAGCGCAGGCCAACACCAGCGCCCTGCCACTCTGGCATGACCACAAGCCGACAAGCGCGGGCCTCGGTGCGGCTCCTTGTGCTGACGGCTACGTGGGCCACCAGCTGGCCATTGACGGTGGCAACATAATTGGTTGCGGCAATCATGTGGGGTAGCTTCAGATAGTGATGTGCTTCAAAGGCAGGCCAATGTTCCCAGCCACACTGCCATAGTTCGACATCAATTTGAGGTCGGCGTCGAAGCCACCCCCGTTGAAATTGCCCGGTGGCTGTGTCAAATACCCAGTCGGGTTGTACCCAGTCAAGGATGTCATAGTGGCAGCTCAAGAGGACGGCCTGTCCGCTTGTGCGTCGCCATGCTTTTGAAAATGCACCGGCACCGATACGCGCTATCTGGCGGTCAACTACGCTGCTGAACTCATCGAGCACGGCGCGGTCGGGAGACTCGGCGATCAATCGCGCCAAATTTGCGCGGAACTGCTCGCCGTTAGATAGCACGCTGTAGGGGCGCAGCCAAGTCGGCACACTGCCCAAGCCTACGCTGGAGAGCGCGGCTGTCACATCGTCGAAGCCACTCTGCGGCGTGATCACGTCGATGATGGGCTGGTCTTGTGGCCAAGGCGGTGCGTACACCGCCTCTTTACCCCATAAAGTGTGACCGATACTGGTCTTTCCGCTGCCGCTGGGGCCAACAATCACGCCGATTTTCCAAGGCGCACTTTCCAAGTCGAGATTGGCCTCCAGTTGAAAATTGGCCCCCGTTTCGACATTAAAAAGGGATTTGACACGGGCAGCGCGGTAGCTGTTGAAGTCGTCGCAGCGGTGGTTAATTGCGACTTTCATACGCACACCACCTTTGGTGCCATGCCCAGCTCGATCAAGCGGGCGTAGTGTTGCTGCTGCTCTGCTTGGTCTTTACAAGGTATGACCAAGCCGAATTGGGGCTTATATTTAAAGCCATTTTCACCTTGCCGACGTTTTGCAGGCGCTTGGTTTGTAGTGAGATTTACCATATTTCCCTTCAGGATGTGACGCGCTTTGGCGTTCTGGAGGGGCGCTCTGGGCGCACAATTGGTTCAGTGCTTTACAGCGTGGGCACTTAATTGCTAGGTGGGTATAAACGCCCTCGCCAAGTTTTCGTTGGCAGTTGCCACAGCGAATTTCATTCATTTTTTGCAAGCCTTTTCTTTGTGGTGAAAATTTTTGGTAGGCTCGGCAGCACTCTGTACAGGGTAGCGGGCCTTGCCTGACTTGCAGGATTGCTCTGCGGGTTGGGGACTTTGTCAGGTGTTACAGCACCTGACAAGGCCGCCCGTCTTTTTACGTGTCTCTACACCTCTGCTATCACATAGGTCAGTGTGGGTGCTGGCCCCTCAATGGCACCATCGCGCACAAACACCCGCTGGCCTACGCTGGCTTGTCCGCGCGCTTGCAGCACGCCCCCGCCCGGAAACTGCACGCTGGCTATGCCATTGCTGACCGCCAGTACATCGCCCACTTGCAAAGGGGCATCGGGCACCAATGCCTTAAATTGACGGTAAAAATTAAGCATGGGTCTCAATCTTGAGGGTTTGGCGCAATACGGGGCGGCTCCAGTCGATAGCAGTGGCCCGCACCATACCGAGGTACGTCTTATCGTGCCCCAGATAACGCACCAGTTGCCCCGGCGTGATGATCCCTACTTCGGGCAGCACTTGCATCTTGAGGGTGATGTGTTCTTGTGGGCCAGTGTCTGACAGTTCTGCCAAACCGCGTTGGCGATGGGCATCAGCGTGGGTGATGAGCGGGTGCGTCACCTGTGGAGCCAGTGCATTGCCTGCCGTGCCCGCACGGGTGATCGGCCCAAACACCCCTAACCCTTCACCACCCACGAATACGCGGTTATAGGCCGGTTTGTCGAGGTATTCAGTGCCCTCCATCTCGGCCAAATTGGCCGGTATCTCAAAATCAGGGCGCAACGTGCTCCACTCCCAAGGAGCTTTGGGGTATTTGGGCAGCACACGCAGTACAGCCTGCGTCGGGTGAGGCTGTAGATACCCTCCAACGGCACCGGCAATGTCCGTGATTGCGGCCATGTAGTTGCCCTGAAAGGCCCAAGCCCCGGCAGGCACTAGCCAATCGACCAAACCCCAATCAATGCCCCAGCCAAGGCTGGCACCATTGACTGTCAGTACATCGTGCATCAGTTGCTGTGCTGTACGGTCGGCAGTGTTACCGAAGGTCATCTTAGGTGACCAAGGGTCAGACAACACAGCTGCCAGACCACGTCCACTGACCGACCAGCGGGTAGGGTTGAAGCGCCGGTCACGCTGCCTTTGTTCGAGTCGTAGCTTGAATGGTGTGCCATTGATCTCGGCTACCAGTACGGGTGGGTCGCCTTGATCGTCTCGGCCCAACAGACCTTCAGCATCACGGTGCAGTGATGCCTGCCACTGCCACGTCCACGATTGGTAATCCAGTGACATACCAAAGCTGTAGGCGTGAAGTTCGTCCCCCGTGTCGAGTCGGTGCAGTGTGATGTTGTTGATCACGATGTAAACCCCTTTGGCCGGAATAATGATGGTGTCGCTAGGCGCTGGTGGCGGTGGCGGTGGCGGTGGTGTGCGGCCTTCGCACACAAAACGCAGCTTTGCTGGCAGCGTCCGATCGGCTGGATCGGCAAAAAGTAACCGCGCAGGCAGCGTTGGGACGTAGCACGGTGGTGGCCGTGGCGGAGTCGGTGGTGGCCGCAGACTGCGGCCATTGGGCACAGGGCGC
>JAIEMS010000035.1 GCA_019751915.1 Burkholderiaceae bacterium | reverse complement strand
TCACCAAGCGTTACTGACATTGGCCGCTGCCATCATCTGCTCTCGGTTCGTGGATAGGTTGTGTTAGCCACTCTAAGCATCGATAGCGCAAATTGGCATAGGACAAGACGAGCTTAAGCCCGATCCTTTTTACATACGGGTAAAAAAGCAATGTCTACCCCATCACGGTAAGCATTACCTTTGGCGGGATGGTATCCAAAGCATCGATTGCCAAAGGGGCATGGAAAGCAGTGAACACTTGGATCGGCATCGCTGGGTGGTTGAGAGTACGCATCCGTTTCAAGAGGAGTTTAACTACTCACTTGATTTTACTGATACTATTTTATTTTTTCAATTTATATATGATTTTTATTGTCAAATCTAAAAATCATAAAGCAAAGACATAGCAATAAACTTATTGTTGTAACGCTGATTGCCTGAATTTCTAGATTCCATAGCAAGCCGTGTCGATAACTTTGGTGTCAATTTTGCTTTGTATATTAGGCTATTGACGATAATATCGCTTCCAGCCAAAATAGACTCATTTATATTAATTCGTGCATGACCGAAAATTACGCTTTGACCCTTGAATCCATAAGGACCAAGGTCAAGCATAGCTGTAACTTTTCTTAGGTGACTGGCAGCAACTCCAGATACACCTAAATTTTCTGGGTACACATAAGGCATTGCAACAAACTCAGGGTATCCACCCCAATTACCATTGGCCGTAACAGTGTACTTATTGCCCGTAAATTGATTGTAGGCGACTGCAACACTCCACCCGCTGGGCGCGTGAATTAGAGTAGTTCTAATACCCGAAAGCCAATAATCAGCATTCAGACCCATTTGTGTAAGGTATTTATTAAACTTCCCCACAGGAGATACCCGATATGCTTGAATATCAAATCTTGCTGATAAATCGCTATGGAATTTTTGGTTAAATTTTCCATCCAAATACAATGTATTTATAGAATCGACTCCATAATAATTCCAAAGTTGCAGTTCACATTCTTTTTTATACTTTAGCCCACCTATCAGGACACCGTGATTTTTTATCACCTTTGACAAATCAATAGTATCTCCATTTTTTGCATCAACAACATGGTTTGGCGTAACCATTAAGGATGTGTAAGACTGTTGCGACATACTCCGAAAATTAGAAAATGACTCCAATCCATCCAAGCCAGACATTTTATTAACATACGAAAATGTTACTGTAGTGCTGTCGATAGAATTATTTATTAAAGTGTATGCCTCAAACAAATTTGGGATAATTCGATACTCGTAGCTTTCAATCATTGGCGAAGAAAACCCTTGTCTGCCAAATATTACTTTATTATCGCCGTAATTAAATTGAAATTGCGCCTCACCCAAAATTGAATAAGGCTTTTTATTCAAACCAAACATGTACGCATCAACTTTTTTAGGGTTGTTACTACTCAGTCCAAAGTCTTGGGTGGTGTACCAAGCACCCTTCATTTTTAAGCCATCATATTCACCGGTTTCAATACCAATTTTCCCGCCAAATCCTGCAGTGCTTTGGTTAAGACGGCCTCCTTTTTTATCATCAGCAACATACATTGCTTTAGCATAACCAAAGACATGACTAGATTTTAGCGCTGTGGCGACATCATCATTTGCATTAACATTAAATGCTGACAAGAAAATTATCGCCAAAACAAATATTAAATTTTTACAAATTAAGATCATTGGCATTCAACACAGTTGCGTCCATTGTTTTTTGCCAAGTAAAGGGCCGCATCTGCACGGGCAACAATGTCTTTGGCTTGGTCTCCTTTTTTGTATGTAGCAACTCCAAAACTTGCAGTTTGTGATTTAGTAACAGGAAATTTATGTCCCTGCAATAATCTGCGTAATTTTTCAGCAAGTTCTAAGGTTTTTTCTAAACTATCTTCGGTACAAATAATAATAAATTCTTCGCCACCCCAACGCCCAACAACATCATTTTTTCTGGTATAAATTCGTAAAATATTAGCAACCTCAGAAAGAATCGTATCACCTACCTGATGACCATAAGTGTCATTAACTTTTTTAAAATGATCGACATCCATTAATATGATGTTAAATATTTTTTCAGAGCGTTTTGATTTCTCAATTTCAATTTGAAATGTCGAATTTATTTTTACTCTATTAAACAATCCTGTTAAATTGTCTGTGATAGAAATTTGCTCTAGTTTTTTGTTTAATGCACTTAATTTACGGTTCCAATAAAATACAACCAACAAAACCAAAGAACCACCCACAAAACCTTTCCACACCAAAGAATAATCAACTCCTTGTTGAATATTGATAGATACATTTTTATTTGAAATAGCTTCGCGCTCTTGGGGTGTGATTGTTTTTACACCTTTATCAAGGATGTCGCGCAATATTTTCTCATCTTTGATGATTCCAATGCGCAATTGATTGGTATATTCTGGAATTTGTCCAGATATTTTCAGGTTAAATAACCCTTCTTTCTTGATTGCATATGCAGCAATAATTAATGATCGAATCGTCATATTTGCCTTGCGCTCAGAAACGAGTGCGACGGCCTCAGACTCGGTATTCGTCAGAATGACTTTGACATTCGGATAATCACGCCGAATACGCTCTTCCACCATGGTTCCGCGTGGCAAAGCAACACTCTCATTCTGGCTACCCTTGAGATCACCAATGAACGGGTGTTCTTCTCGGGTGATGATGATGTTCGGATCGAAAAAAATGGGATCGGTAAAAATAAGCCACTGGTCGCGTGCTGGAGTTTGGTTCAAGAAACTCATGATTTGACAGAGTTTACCTTTGGATGCAGCCAGACTTTCTTCCCAAGTTTTGACTTGGTAAAGTTCTATTTTTAAGCCAACCCGCTCGGCTACCAGTTGTATTAAATCAGCAGCAATACCTTCGTGACGACCTTGGCTATTAATACTCTCAAAAGGAACCCAATCTGGGTCAACGCACATTTTGATGCTGGTTGTTTTTTCGATGTAGGCACGCTCTTTTTCCGTAAAATCAATTTTTGGTGGCACTGTATTGTTTGCATATACTGCTGCATTGAGCATCCATACCATTAAAATACAGACAATGAACCACTGAGAAACTGTTTTTAAGAACATGGGCGTGCTCAATGTTTGGGGAGTGAGTTCAACAACCCATGTTTCAATGGGGGCTGGCAGTGACGATTTGCCGCAGGGTGATGGCACCTCGAATTTGCCCTTCAGCGTATCCAATGGCACGGTCATCGGGATACAACTGGGTCAGACGTTGGGCGACACCCGGCCCAAGTTTTTCGGTGCTGCCGTGGCATTGCAGGCAAAAAGCGTTGGTGGGCAATGCTTTCATGTAACGGCGTACTTGCTGGCCGTTTTCGGTAACTATTTCAAAACGCTCTAGTTTTTGGGGATCGGCCCCTGCAACTTGGCTGGCATGAAAAGATTCGAGCGTTTTTGCCTCCCAAGCATCGGGCACGGCTTTGGGGTTGCGATTTTTCAGGCTGACCCGTTTGATTTGCCAGCCGGTTTTTTCGGATGCGGCACGGGCCATTTGGGGTGCCTCGTCTTTGCAAACATCCAAAGCCCCTGCTGGCCCTGATTTTTGAATCGCATCGGTCAATACCGCCAGCAGTTTGGGTGGTACAGCCGCCGAAATACTGCGTGCCTCCCCCACCCAAGCGGCCTCGGGGGGCGCAGAAGCGCTGGGAGTTGGTGGAACCGTGTTGCAGGCACTGAGCAGTGGCAGTGCCAAAGCAGCCAAAACCAGGGTGGGTAACTTCATGGCAAGCGCTCCTTGAAAATAATATTCAAGGATAACTGCCCTCACCCCTTGAACGTGGCCCGCCACGCCACCGGCGAGACCCCAAATGCCCGCCGAAAATGGAGCCGCAGCGATTCCGGCGAACCAAAACCGACAAGGGCGGCAATCGCATCTATCGGATGGTTGCTGCTTTCTAACAAACGCTGCGTGAGTGCCAGTCGTTCGGCATGGAGCCATTCGACCACGGTCATGCCCATCAGCAGCCGAAACTGGCGCGTAAAGGTTCGACGGCTCATCAAGGCACGCTGGGCAAGGCTATCGACGCTGTGTGGTTGGTTCAAATGGCTGCGCACCCAGTCAATCAGCCCAGAGAGTCGCGAGCTTCTTGCGTTGGCCGGTATCGGCTGTTCGATAAATTGTGCTTGACCCCCTTGCCGATGGGGCGGCATCACCAAACGCCTTGCCACGCTGTTGGCAGACTCGGCACCGTAGCGCTGGCGCACCATGTGCAGACAGCAATCGATGCCAGCGGCGGTTCCTGCGGAAGTCAAAACATTGCCATCTTCGACATACAGCACATCGGCATCGACATGAACCCTCGGGTAGCGTTGCGCAAAATCTTTTGCATAAGCCCAATGGGTGGTTGCGCGTCGCCCGTCCAGCAGCCCAGCCTCGGCCAACACATACGCGCCCAGACACAGCCCAACCACCTGTGCCCCCCTTTGCTGTGCGGCCAGCAAAGCGTGCAACAACGGCTGCGGTGGCCGTTCAGCCGGGTCGCGCCAACTGGGAACAATGATGGTGTTTGCCCCTTCGAGTGCAGACAAGCCATGCGCAATGTGGAGCGAAAAACCTGCCGTGGTACGGATGGCCGCCGATTCTGCGGTGCAGACCTTGAAGTCGAAAAGGGGTATGCCCGGATGCGGCTCGCCAAAAACGACGCAAGGCACCGACAGGTGAAACGGACTGATGTGATCGAACGCAACGACGGCAATGCTGGGGTTGGGCATGGCTGGCAATCGGGGCAACGCAGATGGCCCAATATTACCGAATATTGTCGTAAAGGCCACTTTGAACGACGGGCTGCATCCATAAAAATACCCCCATCCCATCGCACAGAAAGCACACCATGCCCCAACGAGCACTCATCGTTATTGATGTACAAAATGATTATTTTGCAGACGGAAAATTTCCACTTTGGAATACCGAGGCTGTTTTAGCGAACACAGAAGCCGCCATCGCCAAGGCCCGTGAAAATAATATTCCGATTATTTTTGTTCAGCACATTGCCGATGCTTCCAAGGGAATCGCGCCATTTTTTAATTCTGGAACCACGGGGGTCGATATTCACCCTCGAATTTTAAAGGCAGCACCAGATGCCATCATTATTACCAAATCATTTGCCGACAGTTTTCACCAAACCGTTTTAGAGCAGACCTTGCACCAATCGGGCGCTGAAGAATTGCTGATTTGCGGCATGATGACGCAAAATTGCGTCACCCATACCGCAATTTCAAAATCTGCGGAAAAATATTCGGTGAAAATTCTGGCCGATTGCTGCACCAGCATCAACCAGATGATCCACCTGATTGCGTTGAATGCTGTATCAACGCGGATTGCTTTGGTTAATTATTCAGAGTTAATTTGAATTAACGATATAAATTTGATAGCAAACTATGCAATAGGGACGCTGGCTACAAGCTGATTTTGTTCAAAACAAGCCCTCCCGATGGCCCCGCAGCGGTCTGGGGCCGAACCCACCGGGCGCTGCTATGATTTGCGCCATCTGCTCGCGGCGTTGTTGCAACGCCAGAATGAGAAAAGCCCCGAGGCTCGAATTTCGGGGCTTTTCCACACGAGAGCAGTCTGATCCCCGGAAGGCCTGCCCTCGTGCTTGGCACGAATTTTATGGCATTCCGGTTGTGCCCCTCATTGCCACCGGAGTCGGCTTATGGCCCACCATTTTTTGCAGCCCGCTTGGGATTCCAAGCTACAAGGGCTGTGCAAACTCGTCTTTTTAGCCCTGTGCAACCGCGCCAACCAGCAGGCCCAATGCTGGCCCAGCGTGGCCCGCATTGCCCGCGATTGCGGCATCAGCGAGCGCACCGTGCGCACCCACATCGCCCATTTGCTCGATGGCGGCTTCATCACGCGCCAGCTTCGCGGTATGCGCAGCCCGGTGTACCGGATTTGCTTGCAGGCCACGCAGCCCCCGGCAACTTTTGCCGCCCCAGCCCGGCAAATGCTGCCACCAGAACCGGGCATGGAATCTATCAATCCAATACCAATAGCGCGCGCGCCCAAGGCTGTGCCCATGCCAAACCCGGTGCCCACCCGCACCGCTGCGGTGGTGGTGGTCGATGGTGTTCCCCCCGAGCTGCTGGCCGACTTCATGCTGGTGCGCCAAAGCAAGGGCCACAAAATTTTGACCCAGACCGAGCTAGCGTCCCTGCGCCACGAGGCCCACAAAGCCCAGATGACGCTGGCCGAGGTGCTGCGCGAATGCGTGCTGAGTGGCTGGGCGCGCTTCAAAGCGCACTGGCTCGGGGAGGCGCGCCGCCAGCGCGAGGCCGTCGCTCCGGCGGTGGCAGCGCCGCCGGTGCCTGTGCCCGCCGTGGCCCCATCGCCCCCCTCGGCCACCGTCAGCAAAGCGGTGTTGGCAGCGTTTTGCAACCACCTCAAGGCCCATCCAGTCCCGCCGCCAGACCCCTACGCTGCCGCCCGCCAAGTGATCGAACGCAAACGCGCGGGCGAGAACATCTCTTGGGCCAGAGTCCAACACGCCTGCGCGGTGCTCAACCTTGCAAGTTGGAAAGCGCCTTGCCCGGCCTAGCTGCCGAGCAACAAAGCAGAACCTGCCCCCGATTTGTTGGAAAGACTCAAGCGGCGGTGCTGGCAGGGTGTCGGTCGTGGCTGATAAAAGACTCGGCAGGCACCGTCGAGACCGGCAGCACGCTGCGCAGCGCCATGCAAAACGGTTGCACACAAGCGGCCCGGCCCACATAGGGGCAATCGGGGGTGTCGCACAACTCGCTGCCCAAGTGGGCCTTTTCTTCGTCGCGCGGCACCTGACCACTGGCTTGCAACACCGCCATCTGTAGCCACGGGTCTTGGCGCGGTTGCAGCATGTCGCGGCCATACACCGTCGCTTGTGCCGACGCGGGTGGCAGGGGCTGAAAATCCATCATCAGCAAAGCGCTGGTGCGCGCCTCGCTCGGGCCGGGCGATTGCAACACCAAAGCAAAAGCGCCCGATTGCAGCGTTTGGGATGCGCCCTCGAAACTGGCCGTCCCTGCACTGCCAGAGACGGCCTGTGCCATCGCCGCCCCAGCAACCGCTGGCATCGACAACTGGGGGCTGGCCTGCCCTTGCGGGGCGGTCTCTTGGCTGGGCAGCCACTGTGCAGGCACCCGCAAACTGAGCGAAAACCCACGCGGCCCCTCAGGGGTTTGCACTTGGCCGTGGTGTACCAACCAAGTTTGCAAAGCAGGCAATGTAGCCGCAGAGCCAGCAGGGCTGGCCGGTTGTGCCAAAGCGGCACTGGGTGCAGGGGTCTGGCCTTCATCGAGCGCTTGGGCCAACGCCATCGGCCACGCTTGGATGCCCACCACCCGCTGGGGCAGCGCCGCCGCTGTGAGCTGCTGCACCAAGCTGGTCACCAAACCGCGCAGCGGCCCACTGACACCCTGTGCAGGCCACGGCGTTTGCAGCGCTGCGGCACGTGCTGCTGCCCCCGACAGGGCCGGGGCGGGCGCGGCGGTCAGCGCCAGCATCGGTGCTGGTGCCGCTGCGGCTGCTGGTGATGCCGTTGTCCCTGTCGTGGCACCAGCGCTGGCTGTGGTGCTGCTGGGCGCTGCTGCGACCAAAGTGTTGGGCACCAGCGCCGACGCTGCTGCGTTGGTAGGGCCAGCCTGCGCAGTGGGAGCAGGCACTGGGCCAGCCGGAGGGGGCAAGGGGGGTGGCAGCGGTGGCGGTGCGGGGTCTGCGCCCTCGGGCAACGGCATGGTTTGCGACAGCGGCAACGCCACAACAGGCAACGCCCGAGAAGCCGCACCCGCCGCATTGCTTGCATTGCCAGCCAAGCCCGCACCCTGCCCTTGCGGTTGCTGTGCCTGTGCATCCAAGCGCTGCTGGGCTTGGGGCGACAAGGTAACGTGGTCAGATTCGGCAGACACCGGCGCAGCCGGCGGGGCGGACTCCCGGTCGGTGCCCAGCAAAATATTTTGGCGCTGCAACGCGGCCTCGGCCAACACTTTGGTCAGAGACTGTGCTGGTGCACTGTGGGGTAAATCAATATGGACGGGCATGCCTGACAGGTCTGCGGTGCGAAAAGCAGCTCCTGATTTGATAGCTGCTGGTGCTTGGTAAATGGGCGCTAGAGCCTGATTTTAGGCAAATACCGTTCAGCGGCGACGGGGTGGGTCGGGTACAAAATCACGATCCCCCGGAAACGCGTCTGGCGGCGCGGCGTGCGGGCGTACGCCGCCTGGGCGCTGGGCAATGCCGCGCTGCTCCAACTCGATCAGGCTGGCGTATTGCAGCCGCAGCACCTCGACCGGGCGGGCGCTGGTGCGCTGAAACTCAGCCCGGTACACGGGCGAATCGATGCGCTCGCCGTGGCCGGTGCCCAATGGGGGCGCAGAAGGTGCGGGCATGGCGGCGGGGCCACCAGCGCGGCTTTCCATGCGGGCGCGGGGGTGGTCTTCGTAGGCAATGGCCGGTGGCTGGTACTCCTCAAACACCGCAAAGCCCAGCAAGCCGACGTTGCCGCCCTGCCCGGTGCGCTCGGCGTAAGCATCGGCGCTGCCGGTAAAGACAAACTGCGCCACCTCATCGAGCGACTTGCGCCAGCCCTCGACCGTCACGGTGTCGTAGGCATTCACGATGTAGCCCGATTGCTGCGCCCGTGCGGCCTCGCCACTGAGCACATTCAGCCCATCGACCGAGACCACCACCAACAAGCGCCCCCCCGTCTGGTTGCGCAGTTGCAGCCGGTAGGGTTGCCCTTCTTGGCCGCCGACGTACCAGCGCCCAGTTTTGTAAAAAATCGGGAAATTGCGCGCCCGGCGTGGCCCGCCCAGCACCTCGACCGCCAAGCGCTGGCCTTGGGCTGCATCGCTGGCATTGCGGTAACTTTGGTAGGGCATGGGCGCTTGGGCTTGGGCCAGCGCCCCCGACAGCCCCATCAGGGCCGCACCGGCAAAAGCAAAAATTTGGCGACGTTGGCGTTGCATAGAGACCTTCCCCTGTGAAGTAAACGGCAGTTTTCAGTATAGGCAACCACTGCCCCCAGCATAAGCCTCCAAGCCCATGGACACCACGGTGGCAACGTCGTCACCGACCTCGGCCCGAAACTCGGCCTCGGCTTGCGCCACCGCATCCCGAAAGGCTTGCAACCACGCCAGCCCGGTGGCGGTAAAGCGCACCAGCCGGGCGCGGGCATCGCGCGGGTCGCTGCTGCGCGTGACCAAGCCCCACGCGGCGCATTGATCGACCAAATCGGCCATCGCTTGCTTGCTCATGCCAGCGCGTTGGGCCAGATCGGTCAAGCGGTCGCCGCCCAGCGACAGGTGGCGCGTGATGTGGATGTGCGCGGCGCTGACTTGCTGGCGTGCGGCCAAGTTCGACAGCGCTAGGGGCACCTCGACGTTGTGCGCCATCAGTTGCAACACCCGCGCGTCAAAACGGCGCAGGGCATGGCCCATGAGTCGGCCCAAATGGGTCTGTCGCCAGCCATCCTCGGGCGGGGCGGGGAACGAGAAAGAAGTGGGTTCAGCCATGCCGATATTGTCAAGCAAACTGACTAAAAATAAGGTTTTCAATATTCAACAAGGCGCTTAGACTACTGTTTAAGTATCCAGCAGTTCAGACCAGCTTGCTGCTTCATTTGTATCTACCCCCTTGATTTTGAAAGACTTTGACCATGAACGCACCCGTTAGCCGCAGCATGCCCGCCGATGCCGAAAAAGCCAAAGCCTTGGCCGCAGCCTTGGCGCAAATCGAGAAGCAATTTGGCAAGGGCACCATCATGCGCTTGGGCGAAGGCGAGGTGATTGAAGATATTCAGGTGGTTTCTACCGGCTCGCTGGGTCTGGACATCGCCTTGGGCGTGGGCGGTTTGCCGCGTGGCCGGGTGGTCGAAATCTACGGCCCCGAGTCTTCGGGCAAAACCACGCTGACGCTGCAAGTGATTGCCGAAATGCAAAAGCAAGGCGGGCAATGTGCGTTTGTCGATGCCGAGCACGCGCTGGACATTCAGTACGCGCAAAAGCTGGGCGTTAATCTGCAAGACCTGCTGATCTCGCAACCCGACACCGGCGAGCAAGCGCTGGAGATTGTCGATAGCTTGGTGCGCTCGGGCGCGGTCGATTTGATCGTCATCGACTCGGTGGCGGCCCTGACACCCAAGGCCGAGATTGAGGGCGAAATGGGCGACAGCCTGCCCGGTCTGCAAGCGCGCTTGATGAGCCAAGCGCTGCGCAAGCTGACCTCGACCATCAAAAAGACCAATTGCATGGTCATTTTTATCAACCAAATTCGCATGAAGATTGGCGTGATGTTTGGCAGCCCCGAGACCACCACCGGCGGCAATGCGCTGAAGTTTTACGCCTCGGTGCGGCTGGACATTCGCCGCATCGGTTCGATCAAAAAGGGCGAAGAAGTCGTCGGCAACGAAACCCGCGTCAAGGTGGTGAAAAACAAGGTTTCGCCCCCGTTCAAAACCGCCGAGTTTGATATTTTGTTTGGCGAAGGCATCTCGCGCGAGGGCGAAATCATCGACATGGGCGTGGTGGCACGCATCGTCGAAAAATCGGGCGCTTGGTACGCCTACAACGGCGAAAAAATCGGCCAAGGCCGCGACAACGCCCGCGAGTTTTTGCGCGAAAACCCCGCACTGGCCCATGAGATTGAAAACAAGGTGCGTGACAGCTTGGGCATTGCCCCGCTGCCCGAGGCACTGGCCCACGCTGCGCCCAGCGCACCGGCTGCCGATGGCGCAGCACTGGCCCCAGCCGCTCGCAGCCGCAAATCAGAACCAAAACCCGAGTAAGCCCGCAGCAGGCAAGCACCAGTAGCTATCAAAATAGTAGTATTGAATTCGATGGCAATGCCGCCGATTTCGCTCAAAGGCCGGGCGCTGCGTTACTTGGCCGCGCGTGAGCACTCGCGCGCCGAGCTGGTGCGCAAGCTGGCGGCGCACGAAGAGG
>JAIEMS010000046.1 GCA_019751915.1 Burkholderiaceae bacterium | reverse complement strand
GCGCACTGGCTACGCCGGTGTTTGATGGCTTTGGTCAGATGGTGCTGTGTCTGGCGGCCATCGGGCCGAGTGTCAGTTTGGACATTGGCAGCAACGGTTTGCCGGGCCAGTACCTGCGCGAGTCAGCCCGCACCTTGTCGCAGCGCTTGGGCGCTCCCGGGGCAGGGTTGGTCGATCAGGCGGATTGATTTGCTATTAATTTGATAGCTCATTGTGCTTGCTGCACGCGGGCTAGAAGCACAATCGATACAAGAATGGCATTATTTGACCGGTATGGGCGTAGCGTGATCGACCGGCACGGCGGTGATGCTGTTTTGCGGCGAGCCATCGATCAGTTTTTCTGAATAGGTCATGTACACCAGCGCGTTGCGCTTGCTATCGACCACCCGCACCACCCGCAGTCGCTTGAACAAAATCGACATGCGTTCGCTAAACACCTCGTCTTGCACTGGCAGGGGGCGTGGGAACTTCAGTGGCCCGATTTGGCGGCAGGCAATCGAGGCCTCGGCACGGTCTTCGGCCAAGCCCACCGCCCCTGAAATGCCGCCTGTCTTGGCCCGCGAGACATAGCAGGTCACGCCTTCGACTCCGGGGTCGTCGTAGGCCTCGATCACCACTTTATGGTTCGGGCCAATCCACTTGAAGGCGGTGCTGACATCGCCGATTTTCTCGGCGTGGGCCGCCGCACACACCGTGCTCAGCAGCAACCCAGCCGCCGCAAAGCGCCCAAGGGCAGAGAAAAAAGGCCGGGGCAGTAAAGAGGCAGGGTACATGGTGTGGGGCAATCGGTAAGAAGAAAAAAGGGCCAAAAGTGCCGCTAGCGCTTATCTGGTCAATGTGAGATGCTTCTATTTTTGTAGCATTTTTCGGACTTTAGGGCAATTCCTTGTTCGGCTCGGGGGCTACCGCGTCGCGCGGGCCGACGCTGCCCAAGCGGCTTTTGAGCGATTGTGGCTGGCCGGTCAAGATGGCGGCATAGTTGGTGGTGTTCGCCAGCACCTTTTTCACGTAATCGCGTGTTTCGGCAAACGGTACGTTCTCAGCCCAAATGGCCGCTTCCAGCACCGGGCCGTTGCGCCAGTTGCGCGGGCGGCTGGGGCCTGCGTTGTAAGCGGCAGCGGCCATCGGCATCGAGCCAGAAAAGTCGTCCAGCGCCAGCTTCAAGTAGGCCGTGCCAATGGCAATATTGGTGTCGCGGTCGTTGAGTTGGTCGGTGGTAAACCCGGTCAGGCCGATCTTTTTGGCCGTCCATTTGGCCGTGGCGGGCATGACCTGCATCAGGCCCGAGGCCCCAACGCCCGAGCGCGCATCCATGATGAAGCGGCTTTCTTGGCGGATCAGGCCATAAACGTAAGCCGGGTCTAGCCCAATGCCTTGGCTGCGCGCTACCACGGCATTGCGAAACGGCATTGGGTAGCGCTGGTTGACATCGATGACGCTGCGGGTGCGTTCGCTGGTGTTGATGCACCTGTCCCACACCTCGCGCTGGCAGGCCAAATCGGCAGCGGCCAACAAATCACGCTCGGCCATGCCACCGGGCGTGTGCAGATTGGTGCTGTAGTTCCATTCGCGCGTCCCTTCGGGGCGCAGGCCGATTTGGATGGCATACAGCGCCCGTGCCAAACCGGGGTTGGCGCGGGCACTGGCTTTTTCCTCGGCAGACAAAGGCGCTGGTGCCGGGGGCACGGTAATGCGCCGCCCCAACTCTTCCAACGCCAATTGTTCGTAAAAGCCGCGCGTGCTGGCAATGCCCTCCAGCAGGAGCCGGGCTTGCTCGCGGTCGGAGTCGCTGGGGCGGCCCGCCAGCAAAGAGCGCGCCTTCCAATAGACCCAAGTGCTGTCTTGGCGGGATTCTTCGGTCATGGCATCGATGGCGTTGCGAACGGCCTTCCATTGCCCCGCGCGCAGTGCTGCCCGGACTTTCCAGCCCAGCAAGTCGTCGTTCAAGTCGCGGTCGCGAATAATTTTGTCGAAATACTCTTGCGCCGTCGGTGACAGGCGCTGCGCGGCGTGCTTGCCAATCACACCCCACGTCCAATGGCGCTCCTCGGGCGAGAGCTGACCGCCCCACTTGTTCTCTAGCAGGCTGGCGGCTTCGTCGGGGTTGCTGGTCGCCAGTTTGATCAGCGCCAAGACCACCAGCTCTTGGCGCTGGCGCGTCGGGGCGGCGGCGCGGCTGTGCAAAAACTTGGCCGGTTTGTCGTTGAGTTCATTCACCAACGCGGCGACATCCGGGGCCACCAGCGTCACGGCGTTGCGCGCTGCGCGCGGTCGGTTCGACTCCATCGCCAGCCGCGCCTTGCGCCAGACCTCTAGCGCTGGGATTTGCCGCGCCGCCAGCAACTCGCCCGCCGCGTGGGTGCAACCGTCGTCGGTCTCGCGCTGGCTGTGCCATTGGCGGCGCACTTCCTCGCCCACCCCGGCGGCGGCCATGCCGCGCAGATGATCGACCAACAAAGCGTAGCAGCGCACCTCGCGGTCGTCGGACATGCGGTACTGCGGGTGTTGCTCGGCAAAGCGGGCCCAGTTGCGCCGCTGGCCTAGCAGCAACAGCCAGTCGTTGCGCAAGCGGTCTTCTTGGTAGCTTCCGGCGTAGCGCTGCAAGAAGGCGGTGATTTCGTCGGGCTGGGCTTCGTCCAGCCGCGCGCGCAGCTCCCAGTAGGCGGCCCAAGGCTCTAGCAGGTGACCGCGTGCAGAGGGCAACAATTGCGCCAGCTTTTTGCGCTCGCCCTTGCGAAAGGCTTGCTGCATTTCCAGCACAACGCCATCGTTGGGCTGGGCTGCTGCGGGGCTGGTCTGGCCGATGGGAGGCTGCGCCGCAGCCACTTGGGTTTGCGCCACCATCGGCGAGGTGGTGCACGCCAGCAGAGCGGTGGCGGCCAGGGGTGTCAGAATCTTGGGCAATTGCATGGAGGAATTATCGGATGGACAAAGCAGCCTTACGGCGCACTCTGATTGAGCAACGCCAAAACCTCCCGGATCGCCTCAAACGGGCCGAACACCTGCAGCAGGTCATGCGGGTGTGGTTGACCGAGCGCCCCGATACGGTCATTGGGGCCTATTGGCCGATCAAAGGCGAGTTTGACCCCTTGCCCGCCTTGCACCGCTGGAAGGAGGACGGCGAATTGCTCGATGAACCCCAACTGCGCCGCATTGGTTTGCCGGTGGTCAATAAGCAGCACAAAACGCTGACCTTTCACGCTTGGTATCCGGGTTGCCCGATGGAAGAAGATGCCTACGGCATTCCCAAGCCCAAAGACACCGAACTGATCGTGCCCACGCTGCTGTTTGTGCCCTGCGTGGGCTATGCCCCCGGCGGCTACCGATTGGGCTATGGCGGTGGTTTTTATGACCGCACCTTGGCAACGTTGCAGCCCCAGCCCTTTACCGTCGGGCTGGGCTACACCAACGCCTACCTAGACGACTTTGAGCCCGAGCCGCACGACCTGCCACTCGATGCCATCTTGAACGACAACGGCGTTGTTTGGCCGATTTGACGGGCCGCCGCATGCAAATCTACATGGTGGGCGGCGCTGTGCGCGACCGCCTTTTGGGCCGCCCCGTCAACGACCACGACTGGGTGGTGGTCGGGGCCACGCCCGAGCAAATGGTGGCACAAGGCTACTTGCCGGTGGGCCGGGATTTTCCGGTCTTTTTGCACCCGCGCACCCGCGAGGAGTACGCGCTGGCCCGCACCGAGCGCAAAAGCGGGCGTGGCTACCGGGGCTTTGTGGTGCAGACCTCGTCCGATGTCACGCTCGAAGAAGATTTAGCCCGGCGCGATTTGACTATCAATTCGATAGCATCTCATGCAGATGGGGTCAGCGCTGAAAGTGTTTTTGACCCCTACAACGGCGTTCAAGACCTGCGCGACAAGCTGCTGCGCCACGTCACCGACGCTTTTCGGGAAGACCCGGTTCGCATCCTGCGCGTGGCGCGCTTTGCCGCCCGGTTTACCGATTTCACGGTAGCGCCGCAAACCATGCAACTGATGCGCGAGATGGTCGAACACGGCGAGGCCGACCACTTGGTGGCCGAACGCGTCTGGCAAGAATTGGCCCGTGGGCTGATGGAGCCGCAGCCCTCGCGCATGCTGGCCGTGCTGCGCGAGTGCGGCGCATTGCGCGTCGTACTGCCCGAGGTCGATCGGCTCTGGGGTGTGCCGCAGCGCCCCGAGTACCACCCGGAGGTCAATACCGGCATCCACCTGATGATGGTGCTGGACATGGCCGCGCGCCTGCAAGCGCCGCTGGCGGTGCGCTTTGCCTGCCTGACACACGACTTGGGCAAAGGCACCACGCCCAGCGATGTGCTGCCGCGCCACATCGGGCACGAGCAGCGCAGCGCCAAATTGCTCAAGGGCTTGTGCCAACGCCTGCGTGTGCCCACCGACTGCAAAGAGCTGGCCGACGTGGTGGCGCGCGAGCACGGCAACATCCACCGCAGCAGCGACCTGAACGCCGCAGCCACCATGCGCCTGCTCGAGCGCTGTGATGGCATTCGCAAACCGGCACGCTTTGCCGAGATTTTGCAAGCCTGCGAATGTGATGCCCGTGGACGCTTGGGGTTTGAAGAATCCAGCTACCCACAACGTGCGCGGCTGGGCCAAGCGCTGGCGGCAGCGCAGTCAGTTGCTACTAATAACATAGCTACTTATGCAGCATCCATAGGGGCTACAGGGCAAAAAGTCGGTGAAATGATCCACGCGGCCCGGATTCAGGCGCTGGTGGCATCGGGATGGCGCGGCAGCGCAGCAGATTGATTTTGGTTTTCGCCCAAGTTGCCGAAAAAGAAAGTCCGCCACTGCGCTGGGGGATAAAAACGGTAAAGGATCGGTTTAGGCCCCCAAGCAGTCCCATCTTGGTTCACTATCGCCCTTGAAATTGTGCAGAAATAGACTGCCACCGCCTCTCGCAACTGTCCAACTCCCAAGGAGTCAGTCATGCAGCCCAGCGCCGTCCATCCTCTGCCGCAAGTATTCGGTCGTGCCCCGACCGAAGCGTTTCCCACAAATTTGTTGCAATGCAGCAAAAAGGACTTGGAAAACCAAGGGAAAACCCCTATATTAACTTGCATGATCCCAACCAAAGACTGGCTCAGAGCATCTTGGAGCGCTGGCATTGATCTGCTGCGCCCAGTGAGCGACCGGACACCCGGCGATGCACCCGCACACCACCACTGCACCAGAACCTCCGTGGTGGTTCCGATTCGCTCCTTGGGGCCAACCTACCGCGAGCGCATTGCCGCCCACTTGCTGGCGCTGGAGCCGAAAGATCGTTACCTGCGCTTTGGCTATGCCGCTACCGACGAGCAAATACGGCGCTACGTTGCCCAGCTCAATTTTGAGCGCGACGAAATTTTTGGCGTTTACAACCGGCGTTTAGAGCTGGTGGCGATGGCGCATTTGGCGCTGTCGGAGCACCCAGAGCACCAGCGCTGTGCCGAGTTTGGTGTCTCGGTGCTGGGCAAGGCACGCGGACGCGGTTTGGGCGCACGCTTGTTTGACCGCGCCATCATGCACGCGCGCAACGAGAACGTGAACATGATGTTCATCCACGCGTTGAGCGAAAACACCCCCATGCTGGCCATCGCCCGCAATGCCGGTGCCACCGTCCACCGCGATGGTTCGGAGTCTGAAGCCTTTTTAGAGTTGCCACCAGCCAACCTCGACACGCGCATGAGCGAGCTGGTCGAGCAACAATGGGCCGAGATGGATTACCGGCTGAAAAAGCAGGCCAAACAGTTTTGGGACTTTTTGGCGGGCCTGCAACAAGTGCGCCAAGGTGTAGACGTACAGCCTCAGTCCACAGCCAAGTAGTGCAACTTGGGGAATGTGCGGTGGCGCTGTCACAGCAATCCGTTATCCTAGTAGGCTTGTTTTACTACCGCACGTCCTGCACCCCAAGGCTGTGTCTGACCCACACCCCGCGCGTCCTACCGACAGGCACGACAAGCGCACTTTTTTGCAAAAGGTGGTGGAGTTCATCCACCCCGGCCCCGACTCGGCTGCCGAGCTGATCGACATCCTGAACGAAGCGCAAGACAACGCCATCATCAGCGCTGAATCGCGCGTCATGCTCGAACGGGTCATCCACATGGCCGACATGACCGCAGGCGATGTCATGGTGGCCGCTCCGCGCATGGATTTGGTCAATATCGACGCTCCATTCGAGGAGATGTTAGAGCAGATCATCACCACGGCGCACTCGCGCTTTCCGGTGTACGAAGGCGAGCGCGAGAACATCATTGGCATTTTGATGGCCAAAGATTTGCTCAAGCTCCAGCGCACCCCGACACTGAACATTCGGGCCCTGCTGCGTCCGGCCACGTTTGTTCCCGAAACCAAAGGCTTGAACGATTTGCTGCGCGAGTTTCGCGGCAATCGCAACCATTTGGCGGTGGTGATTGATGAGTTTGGCCGCGTCGCCGGATTGGTGACCATCGAAGACGTGCTCGAAGAAATCGTTGGCGAGATCGAGGACGAATTCGATATTCCCGAAGCCGAGGGCGACATTTTCAGTCTGCCCGACAAAGCCTTTCGCGTCAGTGGTGACACCCCCATTGAGCGCGTCGCCGAGGTTTTTGCCGTCCGCATTGAAGGCAGCGACCCCGATGAGTCCTTTGACACCATCGGCGGCTTGATTGCCCACGAGATCGGCCATGTGCCCAAACGCGGCGAGCAACTGCAGTTTTGTGGCTTGCGCTTTGTGGTGTTGCACACCAAGGGCGGCGCTGTGCGTTGGTTCAAGGTCTCGCGCGTGCCGCAAGAGTCCACCACCCCTTCCCCGACTTCGCGCTGATGCTGCTGCGCCCCCCGCAGCCCTTGTGGGCGCTGGCTTGGGCGTTGCTGGCCGGTGGGTTGCAGGCTGCATCGCTGGCTTGGCCCGGTAGCGGTGCGCCGCAGTGGTGGCTGCAACTGGCCTCGCTGACCGCCTTGGCTTGGCTGCTGCTGCAACCGGCAAGCTCGTGGCGCTGGGCTGCTGCGCTGGGTTGGGTGTTTGCCAGTGCTTGGCTGGCGGGCACATTTTGGTGGTTGTTTATTTCGATGCACACCTACGGTGGCTTGGCCGCGCCACTGGCCGTAGCGGGCGTAGCGGGGCTGGCGGGCTTTTTGGGCAGCTACTACGCGCTGGCAGCGGCAATTTTTGGATCTTTAACGGCAAAAGCCCGCTACCACCGTGGATTTGTTGCTATTATTTTCGCAGCGCTTTGGACGCTCGCTGAACTGGCCCGAGGCACTTGGTGGACAGGCTTTCCGTGGGGCGCGGGCGGGTATGCCCATGTCGATGGCCCGCTGGCAGCGCTGGCGCGCAGCGTGGGCGTGTATGGCATCGGCTTTGTCGCCGCCCTGCTGGCAATGCTGCTGGCACAAACCCGGCGCAGTGATTGGGGGCGCGGGCGCACTTGGGGGGCACTGGCCGCAGGGCTAGCGGTGCTGGCGGGGCTGGCATGGCAGCGCCACTGCGCCACGCAGGCTTGCCACCCCCACACCGTCCCCTCTAGGCCCGCCCTGACGCTGGCCTTGTTGCAGGGCAACATTCCGCAAGACGAAAAATTCCAACCCGGCAGCGGTGTTCCTTTGGCGCTGCGCTGGTATGCCCAAGAGCTGGGTGCCGCCAAAGCCGCGTTGGTGGTGGCCCCTGAGACGGCCATTCCGCTGCTGCCCCAGCAGCTGCTACCGGGTTACCTCGAAGCCATCGCCCAGCACTACCGCCAAGGCCCGCAGGCGGCACTGATTGGCATACCGCTGGGCAACAAAGTGCTGGGTTACACCAACTCGGTGCTGGGTTTTGGGCCGCAGCAGGCAGCGCCTTACCGCTACGACAAACACCATTTGGTGCCGTTTGGTGAATTCATTCCGCCGCTGTTCCAATGGTTTACGCAAATGATGCACATCCCACTGGGCGATTTTGACCGTGGCACCGTGGCACAGCCGCCGCTGCACTGGCAGGGCGAACGCATCGCGCCGCACATCTGCTACGAAGATTTGTTCAGCGAAGAACTCGGCGCACGTTTTGCCGACCCCAGCCAAGCGCCGACCATTTTTATCAACCTGAGCAACATTGGCTGGTTTGGCGACAGCCTTGCCATTGACCAGCACCTGCACATTGGCCGAATGCGCGCACTGGAGTTTGAACGCCCGATGGTGCGCGCCACCAACACCGGGGCCACCGCCATCATCGACCACCGGGGCGTGGTAACGCACCAATTGGCACGCCACACCCGCGCCGTGCTGACCGGACAAGTGCAAGGGCGCGGTGGTGCGCCCACGCCCTATGCCCGCTGGGTTGCGCACTGGGGCCTGTGGCCGTTGTGGATTTTTTGCTTGTTACTGGTGCTGGCGGCGTTGGGATTGGCACGCCAACAGCGCATGAACGGGCTGTTGCACAACCCAGTGCCTTGATAATGGCGCGTGAAACCGTCCGCAGGCGGTCAATGCAACGAAAACCGAGGCGGCATCACCGCTGTTGTGGAGCAAAACTGAAAATGGCAGATTCTTTTTCCTATGAACAACTGATTGCATCCGGCGAAGGCCGGTTGTTCACCCCTGACAGTGGACGTCTGCCGCTGCCGCCGATGCTGATGTTTGACCGTATCACGCACATTGACAGCGATGGCGGTGCACACGGCTTGGGCAAAATCCGTGCAGAACTCGATGTCAAACCCGACTTGTGGTTCTTTGCTTGCCACTTCCAAACCGATCCGGTCATGCCCGGCTGTTTGGGGCTGGATGCCATGTGGCAGCTCATTGGGTTTTACCTGACGTGGTTGCAACTGCCGGGCCGGGGCCGGGCGCTGGGCGCGGGCGAAGTCAAATTTACCGGCGAAGTCGGCCCCGATGCCAAATTGGTGACTTACGAAATCGACATCAAGCGCGTCATGAAGCGCAAACTCATCATGGCCATTGGCGATGCACGCTTGCTGGTCGATGGCAAAGAAATTTACGTCGCCAACGACTTGCGCGTGGGTTTGTTCAAAAGAGAAGATGCTGCCAAAACTGAGGCAGCCCCAGGAGATGCAGCATGAAACGGGTAGTGATTACCGGCACCGGCATTGTCTCGTGCATCGGCAACGACAACGCCAGCGTCACCGCGTCCCTGCGCGAGAGCCGCTCGGGTATCCGCGCCATGCCACAGTTTGCCGAGCTGGGCATGCGCAGCCGGGTCGCCGGTGTACCCCAAATTGACCTCGAAGCGCTGATCGACCGCAAGCAATTGCGCTTCATGGGCGATGCGGCTGCGTACGCCCACGTCTCGCTGGTCAACGCCATTGCCGAGTCGGGCTTGACACCCGAGCAGGTGTCGCACCCGCGCACCGGTCTCATCATGGGTTCGGGCGGTGGTTCGCCCGCCAACCAAATTGAAGCTGCCGATATTTTGCGCAGCAAGGGTATTCGCCGCGTTGGGCCTTACCAAGTCACGCGCTGCATGAGTTCGACCGTGTCGGCCTGCCTTTCGACCAATTTTGGTATCAAGGGCATCAACTACTCGATCACCTCGGCCTGCTCGACTTCAGCACACTGCATTGGCGCTGCCGCCCAGCAAATTGCGTGGGGTATGCAAGATGTGATGTTTGCCGGTGGTGGCGAAGAAGTCACTTGGGGCATGGGCCTGTTGTTTGATGCGATGGGTGCTATGTCCAGCGCTTACAACGATACCCCCGAAAAAGCCTCGCGCGCTTACGACGCGCACCGCGATGGCTTTGTGCTCTCGGGTGGCGGCGGCGCGGTGGTGCTCGAAAGCTTGGAGCACGCGCTGGCACGCGGTGCGACCATTTTGGGCGAAGTGATTGGTTTTGGTGCCACTTCCGACGGCGCGGACATGGTGGCCCCTTCGGGCGACGGTGCCATTGCCTGTATGCGCCAAGCGATTGCCAACATCGACGGCCCGATTGATTACATCAACACCCACGGTACTTCGACACCCGTGGGCGATGTGCCCGAGTTGCGCGCCATCCGCGAAGTGTTTGGCGATGCCATTCCGCCGTTCTCATCGACCAAATCGCTGACCGGCCACTCGCTGGGCGCTACCGGGGTGCAAGAGGCCATCTACTGCCTGCTGATGCTGCAACAAGGCTTTATTGCCGGTTCAGCCCACATCGAGACGCTCGAACCCGCCGCCGAGGGCATGCCCTTGGTGCGCGAGACCCGCGACGCGCCGATCCGCACGGCACTCTCCAACAGCTTTGGCTTTGGCGGCACCAACGCCAGCTTGGTGCTGCGCCGCTGGGAGCCATAAGCCGCTCAGATTCTGCGGCCTCTATCGGCAACGGCCTGCCTGCGTACCACTGCGCAGGCAGGCTTTGTTTTTTGGCAACACGCTGAATCCAGCAGCTTGGGGTAAACGATAGTTTCATCAAAATTCAACCCAATTTTGATGTATGTCGGTGCTAACTTCTCCTAAGATGGTGTACCGCCCAACAGGCGGACAGGAGGCATCCGCCCAACCGGCGGTGCTTTAACCATCATCTGGAAAGCTTACTCATGCATATTTCCTCTCCCATCTCGCGCCGCTGGTTTGCTGGTGTGGTGCTGTCGGCCATGTCTGCCGTCGCTATGGCCCAAGCTGCCAAACCCCATGTAGTCGTCTTGGCCACCGGGGGCACCATTGCCGGTGCAGGCGCATCGGCGGCCAACAGCGCTACCTATGCTGCTGCCAAAGTACCCGTAGACAAACTGCTGGCGGGCCTGCCCGAGTTGAGCAGCGTTGCCAAAGTCTCTGGTGAACAAGTCTTCCAAATTGCCTCCGAGAGCTTTACCAACGAGCATCTGCTCAAGCTCGGTCAGCGCGTATCGGCCCTGAGCAAGCAGCCCGATGTTGATGGCATCGTTGTCACCCACGGCACCGACACCTTGGAGGAAACTGCCTACTTCTTGAATTTGGTGGTGCACACCACCAAGCCGATTGTGGTGGTGGGTTCGATGCGACCCGGCACCGCCCTGTCGGCAGACGGTGCCCTGAACCTGTACGACGCTGTGAGCGTAGCCGCCAGCAAGGATGCCACCGGCAAGGGCGTGCTGGTCACGATGAACGACGAGATTCAAAGTGGCCGTGATGTGAGCAAAACCATCAACATCAAGACCGAAGCCTTCAAGAGCCAATGGGGGCCGCTGGGCATGGTGGTAGAGGGCAAGAACTACTGGTT
>JAIEMS010000049.1 GCA_019751915.1 Burkholderiaceae bacterium | reverse complement strand
TTCACCAAGCGTTACTGACATTGGCCGCTGCCATCATCTGCTCTCGGTTCGTGGATAGGTTGTGTTAGCCACTCTTAGTCCTAACTGTCCAATTCGAAACTACCGATAAGGATCGGCCAACCCCAAGTCCAGCATGATCTCGCTCTCGTAGGCTTCCATTTCTTCGGCATCCTGAACGCTGGTTTCATGGTCCCAGCCTTGGGCGTGCAATGCGCCATGCACCAGCAGGTGGGCATAGTGCTCTTGCAGCGTTTTGCCTTGCTCTTGCGCCTCGCGCGCCACCACCGGAGCGCACAAGACCAAATCAGCGCTGACCAACGGCTCTTGGGCGTAGTCAAAGGTCAGGACGTTGGTGGCGTAGTCTTTTTTGCGGTAGTCGCGGTTGAGTTGTTGGCCCTCTTCGGTGCCCACAATCCGCACCGTGATCTCGGCATCGAGCGCCAGCGCATGGCGAATCCAACGGGCCACTTTGTGGCGTGGCAGGGCGGCGCGGTGCAGGGCCACGCCGTCAAAACGGGCAAACTGCAAAGACAAGCTCAGGGCGGGTAGAGGCATAAATTTTCGGTATTTGGAGTATTTTTGGCTGCCAGCCCTTGGCTGGCAAGCAGTTGGAGCTATTGTTTCGATAGCATGAAGGTGTTTTAAGCGGCGCTGTTGTCGTCTAGATGCAGGGCCTCGCCGGGGGCGGGCAAGGCTTCCACATCCTTCAGGGAGCGATTCATCACGCGGGTTCGAGTGCCAATTTCATCAAACTTTTTGGCTGCTGCGTCGATTGATTTTTTGGTGGCATCCACAGCATCACCAAATTTTTGGAACTCGGTTTTCACCGTTCCGAGGATTTTCCACACTTCGGACGAGCGCTTTTCAATCACCAAGGTGCGAAACCCCAGCCGCAGGCTGTTGAGCATCGCGGCCAAGGTCGTCGGCCCGGCCACCATCACCCGGTGCTTGTTTTGCAGCAATTCGATCATGCCCGGCATCCGCGCGACCTCGGCAAACAAGCCTTCGGTAGGCAAAAACAAGATCGCAAAATCGGTGGTCTGCGGTGGACTGAGGTACTTGGTGGCGATTTTTTTCGCCTCGGCTTCAATGGCCGTGGCAAATGCGGCGGCAGCTCTATCAACACCGGCTTTGTCGGCGGCTTCGTGGGCATCGAGCAAGCGCTGGTAGGCTTCGACCGGGTATTTGGAGTCAATCGGCAACCAGACCGGATCGTCGTCGGTTTTGCCGGGCATGCGCACGGCGTATTCGACCAGCTCGTTGCTGCCCGGAACGGTTTTGACGTTTTGACCATATTGCTCTGCCGTGAGCAAGTTCTCGATGATGGCCCCGAGCTGCACTTCGCCCCACGTACCCCGGGTGCGGACGTTGGTCATGACGCGCTTGAGGTCGCCGACGCTGCCTGCCAGCGTTCTCATTTCGCCCAGCCCGGCGTGAACTTGCTCTAAATGGTCGCTGACCCGCTTGAACGAATCGCCCAAGCGTTGCTCGAGCGTGGCGTGGAGTTTTTCGTCCACCGTGCGGCGCATTTCTTCGAGTTTGGCGCTGTTGTCGGCCTGAATCGCCCCGAGGCGGTTGTGGAGTTCGTCGCGCAGGGCTTTGGAGTTCTCGGTCGAACCCTGCGCCAGCGCCGACAGTTGCTGCACCACTGCGCCTTGCAGCGTGGCAAATTGGTCTTTGATGGCCCCCGACACCGTGCCCAACTGCTGGCCCATATCGGCCTTGAGCGAGTCGAACGTGCCTTGGCTGGCCTGCGTCAGGGTTTCAAAACGCTCTTGAATGCGCTGTTGAATGCGCTGCTCAAAGCTGCTGGTGCTTTCGGCCAGCGCGGTGCGCGATTGGAGCGTTTCGGCAGACAGGGCCGTCAGGGTGGCGGTCATTTCGGTGCGAAAGGTGCCCAGCGTTTCGGTGGTTTCTTTGCGCGTCTGGGCGGCCTCGGTTTGCGCTTGGCTCAGTTGACCGACGATGCGCTGCTCGAGCCGGCTCTCCAATTGCTGAAAGGCTTGCATCAGCTCCAAACGGCCACTGCGCGATTCTTCGACGGTTTTGCCCCATTGGGACTCCAAGGTGCGCCGGGAGGCCTCAAGCTGCTGGCCGTTGGTGTCGGTCAAGAGCCGCAGTTGCTGCTCTAGCCGCTCGCTGCCGCCTTCGTGGCGCGCCGAGGTTTGCAGCAACATCTGCACGTTTTGCTCTAACAGTGCGAGGCGGGCATTCAGATCGGGAGGGGTTTCAAAGCTGCTTTTGCGCAGCAAGGCCCAGAGCTGCATCCCCCCCACGGCAACGATGGCCGCCAGCAGGAGGTACAAAGGGGTTTGTGACATGGTTTTTGTACCTTTTTTAGATGATTTTGGCCGCTAGCCCACGTTCAGTAAGCATGGGTAGCTATGGTTTTAGGAGTAACTCAGAGGCCATCAATGGAATCGAGGCTGCGCTTGCGCGCCACTGCGGGCCGCTCGGCTGCGTCGTAGGCATCGACGATGCGCGCTACCAGCGGATGGCGCACCACATCGGCGCTGCTAAAGCGTGTCACGGCAATGCCCTTGACCCGCTTCAAAATCCGCTCGGCCTCAATCAGGCCACTCAAAGCCCCTTTGGGCAGATCAATTTGGCTGACATCGCCCGTCACCACTGCTTTGGCACCAAAGCCGATGCGGGTCAAAAACATCTTCATTTGCTCGGGTGTGGTGTTTTGCGCCTCGTCCAAAATGACAAAAGCGTTGTTCAAGGTACGCCCGCGCATAAAGGCCAGCGGCGCAATTTCGAGCGCGTTGCGCTCAAAAGCCTTCATCACCTTGTCGTAGCCCATCAGCTCGTACAGCGCGTCGTAGAGCGGGCGCAGGTACGGATCGACCTTTTGTGCCAAATCGCCGGGCAAAAACCCCAAGCGCTCACCGGCCTCGACCGCCGGGCGCGTCAGCACAATGCGCTGCACCGCGCTGCGCTCCAAGGCATCGACGGCGCAGGCCACCGCCAGATAGGTTTTGCCGGTACCGGCGGGGCCAATGCCAAAGGTGATGTCGTGGGCGGCGATGTTGTCGAGGTACATGGCCTGCGTCGGAGTGCGCGCGCGCAGGTCGGTGCGGCGGGTGCTCAGGGGCGGGGCGCTGCTATCGGCATCGGTCATGGCGCTATCGCCCGCTAACATCAGTTGTAAATGGTCTTCACTGATCGGGCGCTCGGCCATTTCATAAACTGCTTGCAGCACCTCCATCGCCTGCGTGGCACGGGCTTTGGGGCCATCAATTTTGAACTGCTCGTGCCGGTGGGCAATGCTCACTTGCAAAGCTGCCTCGATGGTACGCAGGTGAACGTCAGCGGGGCCGCACAGGTGGCTCAAGCGGATGTTGTTGTGGGGAAGGAAGGTGTGGCGAAGGATCACGCAGATAATTCCGGTCGGAAGATGCCAAACGGCAACAAAGGACTTCAATGATAGGCAAATTAACGGGCACCCTGCTAGAGAAGAACCCGCCCGAGGTGTTGGTGGACTGCCACGGTGTCGGCTACGAAGTGCAGGTGCCGATGAGCACTTTTTACAACTTGCCCGGTTTGGGCGAGAAGGTCAGCCTCCTGACCCAATTCATCGTGCGTGAAGACGCGCAACTCTTGTACGGCTTTGGCACGGTGGCCGAGCGTGCGGCATTTCGGGAGCTGATTAAAGTCACCGGCGTGGGGCCGCGCATGGCGCTGGGCATTTTGAGCGGCTTGGGCGTGGCCGACTTAGCCCAAGCGATCACGCTGCAAGAAACGGGCCGCTTGGTGAAAGTGCCCGGCATTGGCAAAAAAACCGCCGAGCGCCTGTTGCTGGAACTCAAAGGCAAACTCGGCGCTGACATGGGCAACGCCCACGCACACGCCACCAGCGCAGCCCAAGCCGATATTTTGCAGGCGCTGCTGGCGCTGGGTTACAACGACAAAGAGGCCGCTGCGGCCCTCAAAGCCCTGCCCACCGATGTGGGCGTGAGCGAGGGCATCAAACTGGCGCTCAGGGCGTTGGCGCGCTAGGGGCAGCGCCCGCCAGCGCCGCTTGCTTCCAAGCGTGGGCGGCAGCAGCGCCATCTTTGCGCTTTTCGGCCAGCTCTGCCAAACGACACCAAGCGCTGCGGCGCAGGCTGGTGTCGTGCAGCTGCGGCGCTGCTTGCGCCAGCAGTTGCTGGGCTTTGCCCCACAACTGGCGTTGCAGGCAGGCCACGCCCGCGAGGTATTGCAGGTGCACATCGCGCGGACAGGCTTGGTGGGCCGCTTCGATGCGGGCCAGCCAAGCGGCATCGACGGCATCTAAGCCCGCCTCCAGCGCCCGCACCAGTTTCAGGGCATGGTGTTCGCTCAAAGCATCGGGTTCATCCACCATCCGTTGCCACACCGGTTGCAGCCAGTGGCGCACGGTGCTGGCTTGACCGTCCAAGGCGATCAGGCGCTGGGCGGCGTGGATTGCCAATTCGGGCATGGCGCGTTCGGAGGCTTCCAACGATAGCCACGTTTGGTGCAGTTGCGTTGGGTCGTGGGCCGCGTCCATCAGCTCCATCGCCAGTCCACGCACCATGCTTTGCGCGGCCCCAGCCGAGAAAGCCCGGTGTTTGCCCAACAGTCGGGCCGTATCGAGAGCGCCTTGCGTTTGGTGTGCTTGGCGTGTCGCCTTGAGCTTGATACGCAGCGCCAGCGTGCGCCGGGCAGCGCCTTGCGGCAAGGCCGCCAGCCATTGCAGGGCGGCACGGGGGTTGCGCTCTTGCAGTGCCCAGTGGGCAGCGCGCATTTGGATGCCTTCGCGCAGCTCTTGTTCGTGCGCCTTGCGGTGCTGGGGTGCGTTGTCGAGTGCTTGTTGCAGGTGGTGCTCGCGCTGGCTGCGGTCTTGCAAGGCTTGCGAGGCTTCAGCGGCCAGCAGGTGCGCCATGGCGCGTAACGGGCGGCCATGCGGCACGGCCCCGCCCGATTGGGCCAACGAGCTTTCTTGCAGCAGCGCCGCCAATGCGGCTTTGCGCGAACGCAAAAACCGCCCGGCCATCAATTGCGATACGGCATCGAGCAACGCTGCGTGCATGGCGCGCTCTTTTTGTTGCAACCGCCAGCGCCGGGCTTGGTGCGGCAATTCGAGCAGCGCCGTCAGGCCGCGCAGCGCCCCGTAGAGGGTACTAAAACCCAGCACCAACACCACCAGCACCAAATTGAGCGATAAATCCACACGGTAAGGCGGCCAAAACAGGGTGACGGTGCCTTGGTTGCTACCGGCAAACAAGGCCGCAGCCACGGCCACACCAAACAATGCCAAAAACCAAAGTGCTGCGCGCATCGGGGGCTTTCTGGGGCGCTTTAGCGTCCGGCAGCGGCTGTGGCCAGCGCAGACAGGGTTTCATCAAGGCGTGGCAATTCGGTGGTTTTCATGTGCATTTGTGCCTGCGCCAGTATGGTGGCGGCGTTTTGTGTGCGCCGCGATGCCGGATCGAAGTATTTGGTCAGTGCGGCACTGGCGGCCATCAGGTCGGCGCGGGCGGAGTCCAGCTGGCGCGCCAGCACGCCCAAGCGTGCATTGAGCAACTTGAGCTTGAGGTTTTCGCGCAAAAAGAAGGCCTGATCGGGGGCTAGCAAAATCGCCTCGGGTTGGTCGATGCGGCTGACACGCACCAAGCCACGGGCCTCGTCGCGCACCACCTCCCAGCCGTGCTGCAATGCTGCTTGCCACCACGGCAGGGCCGGATCGGGGCTGGCATCGGACGGCGCAGGAGGATTGGTGCGGGCATTCATGCGCCGCGTCGCGGGCGCTTGGGCCACGGCGTTTTGCAGCGGCAGATCATCGACTTGGCGCACCAAGTCGTCCAGACGCGCCAGCAGCGCCGTGGTGTCGGTGGTGTTGGCACTGGCAATGCGCTGCAAGTCGTGCTCAATGGCCCGCTGCACCGGGGTCAGGCGCGGCTGGGCAGCGCGTCCAATGCGTTGTTGGGCACTTTTCAGGGTGGCTACCAGTGGTTCAAGGCTGCCCGTGAGTTGCGCTTGTTGCTGCGTTTGGCGCAGTGCCGATTCAATATCGACCACCAAGTTTTCATCGCGCGAGCGCGACAGGCTTTGCATCAGCTCTTCGAGTTGGCTGCGTTGCAGCGCCACTTCGCTCAAGCGCGCTTCAGAAACGATCAGGCGCGCTGAAGTCTCACGGGTTTGTTCTTGGGCTTGGCGCGCTATCGTGCGCGCTTCAAGGGCTTGGGCACCAGTATCTGCGCTTTGCCGGGCCAGTTGCTCTTGAATTGCATGGAGCTTTTGCCACAGCAGGCTGCTACTGACCAAGCCGAGCACGGCCACGGCGGCCACAACGTAGAAGGCAGCACGGCCTGCCACGCTAGAGCTGTCTGCAAGGGCGGTAGCGGCGGTTGCACTGGCGGAAAGAGGAGGGGCGGCTGCGTTGGGCAGATCAGAAACGGGCGCGGGGCTCATGCTGCGATTCTATCGAGGCCACTACCTCGGTCAGGGCCGGGCGACATTCTTTGACCCAACCAAATCCAGCCGCGCGGGCGGCTTGGGCAATGCGCGGATGCGTCACCAAGGCGCGGGCCTGCGCCCAGCACTGCCCCGGCAGCGCCGCACACAGGTGCGCCAGCGCCTGCGAACTGCTCAAAAGCCACAGGCTGGCATCGCTGCTGGCTTGCTGTGCCAGTGCGCGCTGGGCCGGTGTCCAAAGCGGTGCGCCGCGCACATAGGCCACGACAAAATCCACCTGTGCCCCAGCCGCTTGGAGCTGGCAGGCCAGCCAGTCGCGGCCCGTGCCAGCGTTGGGGGCGCTGGGCGCGGTGTCGGCATCGGACTCGGTGCCACGCACAATCAGCACGCGCATGCCGGGCCTGATTTGGCCTCGCACCTGCGCCCACAGCGCTTCCGAATCAAATTGCAGCGCATCAGCGGCGGGCTGGTCGATCCGCGCTGCGTCCACGCCCAGCGTTTGCAGGGTTTTGGCGGTACCGGGGCCAGGTACCCATACTCTTGTTTTGATAGCTACTGGTGCTTGTGGCGCAAGGGCTAGGGCCGTATTGGACTCAAAAAAGTGCTGCGCCGCGTTGCCACTGACCACCATCACCGCATCGTAGCCCGCCAAGCGCTGGCGGGCCGCGTGCAGGGCGCTGGTGTCTGCCGGGGCGGTAATCGCCATCAGGGGCAGCGCTTGGGCCGCAATGCCACGCGCTTGCAGCGCTGCCACCCAGTGCAGGGCTTCGCGCTCAGGGCGGGTCACGAGGACGCGCGGCGCAGGCATGCTCAGGCAGCGCCGCCTGCACGCAGTTGGGCCGCCACGCCCTCGCCCAGCACATTGGCTTGTGCCAGCGTAGCAATGTCTGCGCTGGCGCTGGCGCGCACCAGTGGCGTGCGGCCCTCGGGGTCGCCCCAAGCGGCTTCTAGGTGCAGTGCGCTGCCTTGCCACCGGGCATGGGCTGCCAGCGGCATGGAGCAGCTCCCGCCCATGCAGCGGCTGACAGCGCGCTCGGCGGTCACGGCCAGCCACGTCGGTAAGTGGGCCAGCGGTGCCAGCGCCTCGATCAGGTCTTGCCGGTCTGAGCGCACTTCGATGCCCAGCGCCCCTTGCCCGGCGGCAGGCAGCATCTCGGACGGCTCAAAAATGCTGCCAATGCGCGCCTGCAATTGCAGCCGTTTCAGGCCCGCTGCTGCCAGCACAATAGCGTCGTACTGGCCCTCGTCGAGTTTGCGCAAACGGGTATCGAGGTTGCCACGCAGCGGCTCAATGCGCAGATCGGGCCGCAGCGCTTGCAGCAGCACTTGGCGGCGCAAACTGGAGGTGCCCACCACCGCACCCAGCGGCAAATCGTGCCAGCGGGCGTAGCGCGGCGAGACAAACGCATCGCGCGGGTCTTCGCGCTCCATCACGCAGGCCAGCGCAAAGCCTTCGGGCAGCTCCATCGGCACATCTTTGAGCGAATGCACGGCAATGTCGGCGCGGCCTTGTTCAAGGGCCACTTCCAGCTCCTTGACAAACAACCCCTTGCCGCCGACCTTGCTCAGGCTGCGGTCCAAAATTTGATCGCCCAACGTGGTCATGCCCAGCAGCGAGACCCCGTGGCCGCGCGCGCGCAGCAAGGCTTGCACATGCTCGGCTTGCCACAGGGCCAAACGGCTTTCGCGGGTGGCGATCACGAGGGAGGAAGAAGAAGAATTCACAGGCATGGCAGGGGCAAAAAGAAAGGGGCAGGGGCTGGTCGCCAAAGGCGCGCGTGCAGCGCAAAAAGGCCAGCGCGGGATGCTAGCATGGGCTGTCGCCACACCACCACCGCGCCCCAGAAAGTCCCGCCCATGACCGCTTCAACCCGCAGCCCCGCTGCTCCCGCGCCCCGCAAGATCGACAAAGATTTGCCGTTGATTCAGGATATTCGCTTGCTCGGGCGCATTTTGGGCGACGTTATCCGCGAACAAGAAGGCACGGCAGCGTTTGAGCTGATCGAGCAGGTGCGCCAGCTCTCGGTGGCCTTTCGGCGTGATGCCGACCACGAAGCCGAACGCGCCCTGAAAAAACTGCTCAAAGGCTTGAGCGGCGATCAAACGGTCAGCGTGATTCGGGCCTTTACCTACTTTAGCCACTTGGCAAACTTGGCCGAAGACCGCCACCACATCCGTCGGCGCACCCTGCGCGAACGCGCCGGCGACACCCAAGAAGGCAGCATCGAAGTGGCGCTGGCCCGCCTGCGCTGGGCTGGAATAGCGCCGAAAACCATCGCTGAAACACTCGCCAGTAGCTACGTTGCGCCGGTTCTGACCGCCCACCCCACCGAAGTGCAACGCAAAAGTATTTTGGATGCCGAGCGCGACATTGCCCAACTTTTAACGGTGCGCGATGATGTGGCCGAACGCGCCCAGCTTTACAACAGCGCCAAAGATGCCCTCACGCCGCGTGCCCTCGCCAGCAACGAAGCCCAATTGCGCTCGCGCGTAGCCCAGTTGTGGCAAACGCGCTTGCTGCGCTACAGCAAACTGACCGTGGCCGACGAGATCGAAAACGCCGTTTCGTACTACGAAGCGACCTTTTTGCGCGAAATTCCCCGTATTTATGCCGACTTAGAGCGCGAACTGGGTGCACAGCCGGTACACAGTTTTCTGCGCATGGGCCAGTGGATTGGTGGCGACCGCGACGGCAACCCCAACGTCAGCGCCGACACGCTGGTGCAAGCGCTGCGCCGCCAAAGCGAAGTCGCGCTGCGCCACTACCTGACCGAAGTGCATTTGCTCGGCAGCGAGCTATCGCTGTCGGCGCGGCTGGTGGGCATATCGCCAGACATGCTGGCCCTAGCCGCCAGCTCGCCCGACACCAACGAGCACCGCCAAGACGAGCCTTACCGCCGCGCCCTGACCGGCATTTATGCGCGCTTGGCCGCGACGCTGCAAACGCTCAGTGGCAGCGAGGCCGCACGCCATGCGGTGGCTCCCCAAAACGCCTACGGCAGTGCCGAAGAATTTTTGGCCCAGCTTCGCACCATCGAATCCTCGCTGCAAGCACACCACGGCGCAGCGCTGGCGGTCGAGCGCCTGCACCCCTTGATTCGCGCCGTCGAGGTATTTGGCTTTCACCTCGCGACCGTCGATTTGCGCCAAAGCTCTGACCAGCACGAACGCGTGGTGGCCGAGCTGCTGGCGGTGGCCCGCATCGAACCCGACTACGCCAGCCTGACCGAACAGGCCAAACGCACCATGCTGCTGGGCCTGCTGCAAGATGCCCGGGGGCTGCGGGTCATGGGTGCGCCTTACTCAGAGCACAGCCAAAGCGAATTGGCGATTTTTGAAACCGCCCTGCAAATGCGCCAGCGCTACGGCGCACAGGCGATTCGGCACTACATCATCAGCCACACCGAAACGGTGAGCGATTTGCTCGAAGTGCTGCTGCTGCAAAAAGAAGTCGGCCTGCTGCGCGGCACGCTCGACGGCGCTGCCGTGGCCGACCTGATTGCCGTGCCCCTGTTTGAGACCATCGAAGACCTGCGCAACGCCGCACCCATCATGCGCGAGTTCTACGCCCTGCCCGGTGTTGCGGCCTTGGTGCGCCGCAGCGGTGGCGAGCAAGACATCATGCTGGGCTACTCCGACAGCAACAAAGATGGCGGCATCTTTACCAGCAATTGGGAGCTGTACCGCGCCGAAATCGCGCTGGTGGCGCTGTTTGATGAGCTATCGGCAGGTGTGGGCATGGTGCCGATTCGGTTGCGGATGTTTCACGGGCGCGGCGGCACGGTCGGGCGCGGTGGTGGCCCCAGCTACCAAGCCATCTTGGCGCAGCCGCCGGGCACCGTGCGCGGGCAAATCCGCCTGACCGAGCAGGGCGAGGTGATTGCCTCCAAATACGCCAACCCTGAAATTGGCCGGCGCAACCTCGAAACGCTGGTGGCCGCCACGCTCGAAGCAACGCTGTTGCAACCGACCAAACCGGCCACACCGGCTTTTTTAGACGCTGCGGCCCAGCTCTCGACCACCAGCATGGCCGCTTATCGGGCGCTGGTGTACGAAACCCCCGGTTTTACCGATTACTTTTTTAATTCGACCCCGATCCGCGAGATTGCCGAATTGAACATTGGCTCGCGCCCGGCTTCGCGCAAGCCCTCGCAGCGCATTGAGGATTTGCGGGCGATTCCTTGGGGATTTAGCTGGGGCCAGTGCCGCCTGACGCTGCCGGGCTGGTATGGCTTTGGCGCGGCAGTCGAGGCGTTTTTGAACGCACCGGGCAAAGATGCCAAGGCGCAACTGGCGCTGCTGCGCAAGATGTACCGCCAGTGGCCGTTTTTTAACACCCTGCTATCGAACATGGACATGGTGCTCGCCAAGAGCGACTTGGCGCTGGCCTCGCGCTACAGCGAGTTGGTGGCCGATGTGCGCTTGCGTAAAAAAGTGTTCAGCACCATTGAGGCCGAATGGCACCGCACCGCAGATGCCCTGACGCGCATCACCGGCGACAAACAGCGCCTAGCGCACAACACGGCGCTGGCGCGCTCGATTCGCCACCGTTTTCCGTACATCGACCCGCTGCACCATTTGCAAGTGGAGCTGGTGCGCCGCTGGCGTGCTGGGCAAGGTGATGAGCGGGTGCAAACGGGTATCCATATTTCCATCAACGGCATTGCCGCTGGACTGCGCAATACCGGCTGATGTCCACCTTGACCGAAGGCGCAAGCCGTTTGTTCGACCAGTGCCTACAAAGTGGGTGCTACACCGGGTGGGAAAGATTGCAGCCATGGCCCCAGCGCGGCGGCAGTCGGTGCGGGCGAGCAGGTCTTCTTTCCCAACGCAGGCCGCTAAATAAGCCCCGTGGCGCCAAATTTCACGCCACTGCAACAGCCGGGCTGGATAATTGCTGCACCGCACACACGCACCACTTTGAATTGAGCCATGCAGCGCGCACCTGAACACACCTTGTCCCACCTCGACTTTCAACACATTCTGAGCGAGATTACCGACGGCATCGGCACCATCTCTCTGAACCACCCAGCCAACCGCAACGCACTGTCGGAAGAATTGGTCAACGAGGTGGTGGCCGCGTTAGACCTGTTTGAAACCGAAGGGGTGCGCGTGGCCATCTTGCGCGCTACACCCGGTGCCAAAGTTTGGTCGTCGGGCCACCACGTGGCCGAACTGCCCGAAGGCGGACGCGATCCGCTGGGCTGGCAAGACTCGCTGCGGATTTTGATTCGCGCCGTCGAGTCTTTTCCGGCCCCGGTGATTGCGCTGATTGAAGGCGGCGTTTGGGGCGGTGCTTGCGAACTGGTGTTTGCCTGCGACATGATTGTTGCCACCCCCGAGGCCACCTTTGCCGCCACCCCGGCCAAGCTGGGCGTGCCTTACAACGTCACCGGACTGCTGACGTTTTTGAACGCCGCGCCACCGCACATTGCCAAAGAACTGCTGTTTACGGGCCGCCCCATGACCGCTGCCCGGCTGGAGCGCCAAGGCATCATCAACGGCGTGGTGCCCGCCGACCAAATCACCGAACACACCCTCGAAATTGCCCGCACCATCGCCCACAACTCGCCACTGGCGATCAGCGTGATGAAAGAGCAATTGCGAATTTTGGCCGGAGCCAACGCTGTGGCACCTGCCGATTTTGAGCGCATTCAAAGCCTGCGCCGAGTCGTTTATAACAGCCACGATTACACCGAAGGCATCCATGCCTTTAAAGAAAAACGCGCTCCAAATTATCGCGGAGATTAAATTAATCAATTGATTGATTTAGAGTGGCTAACACAACTTATTTTGAGAGGCCGCCTAGCGTTATGCTTCAGCCATCATGGCCCGACGTCCCCTC
>JAIEMS010000042.1 GCA_019751915.1 Burkholderiaceae bacterium | reverse complement strand
CTGTAGTTCTCGGGCTTGCTGTGCATCTGCGTACCTTACTGGATGACAGGTGTTGCACTTCAGTTTTGAATCCGCCAGCTTTTAGTAACAAGCGCGCGAGCACAAAAGTGGTCAAGCAATGTTTGCAGTAACTTGACATTAATGGGTTTTGACAAATGCTCGTCCATTCCGGCATTCAGACACTCCTCGCTGTCGGAAGCCATGGCGTTTGCCGTCATGGCAATGATGGGGGTGCGTTGACCGGGAGGTTCATTTTTCCGAATGATCCGGGTGGCTTCGATCCCGCCCATCACCGGCATTTGCATGTCCATCAAAACCACATCCCAACCCGAGGTAGGAAATATGTCAACTGCCTCTTGACCATTTTGCACAAGGGTGACCTTATGGCCCATTTTTCCAAGCAACAGGGTTACCAACTTCTGATTTACGGGATTGTCTTCGACCACCAAAATGTTGAGTTGGCGCTGCTGCTCTTTCAGTGAATGTCGCGTCACAAAAGTGCGTTCATAGATCGGTGGATTAGGTGCATCTGTGCCATGCGGGGCCAAAATTCGGGTCAACGTTTCGCGCAACTCAACCGGCGTTGCAGGTTTGGTGAGGTAGCTTCCGATACCCAGTTCGCGGCAGCGTTGACTGTCGCCTTTGCTGCCACCCGATGACAGCATGACCAACTGGGTAGTGCCTTGCAGATTTTGTGCTTTCAATGCTGCCGCAAAACCAAAGCCGTCCAGCAAGGGCATATGAACATCAAGAATGATAAGGTGGTAAGGTTGACTGTCTTGAACGGTTTTTTGACACTTTTCGAGTGCCTCTATCCCGTTTTGTGCCTCGTCTACCCGAAAACCCCAAGTGTGCAGCCAGTGCGAAAGACTGCGTCGATTGGTTGAATGGTCGTCCACTACGAGGGCTGAGAAGCCTTTCCACAGCGTCAACAAAGGCAACTGTTTATTGGTTTCATCCAACAAGTTGCGGCGTTTCAGCCTGACAGAAAAATGAAAGGTACTACCAACCCCGGTTTCACTTTCTACCCAGATCTTTCCACCCATCAACTGCACCAAACGGGCACAAATCGTCAGGCCCAAACCCGTGCCTCCAAACTGGCGGGTGGTAGATGCATCGGCCTGCGTAAAGGCTTGAAAAATCTGCGCCTGCTTATCTTTCGGGATACCAATGCCCATGTCGCTAATTGACAGTGTGACTATGCAGTGATCGCCATCGGCCACGCTCGCTTCGGCACGAATCGTGATGTCTCCCCGGCTCGTAAATTTGATCGCGTTGTCGCACAAATTGCTCAGTACCTGCCGAATGCGTCCCGGATCGCCTTCGACCATAGTCGGAAAGTCCTCTGGGAGGTCTATCACCAGAGTAAGTCCTTTTTTTTGGGCCCGTGCGGCGATGCTCTTGAGTGCTTCTGTGATCGTGACCGGCAGATTGAAACCAATGGTTTCAATTGCGAGCTTGCCAGCCTCGATTTTTGAAAAATCCAGAATGTCGTTCAGAATCACCAATAGAGCATCGGCAGAGCTTCGGACGATATTGAGATAATCGCGTTGTGTTGAGTCCAGCGCCGTATCGAGCGCTAGCTCTGTCATACCAATGATGCCGTTCATTGGGGTGCGAATTTCGTGGCTCATGTTGGCCAAAAAATCGCTCTTAGCACGGTTGGCAGCCTCGGCGGCTGCCTTGGCCTCCTGCAAGTCCTTCTCGGTACGCTTGCGGTCGGTAATGTCCAAAATAGTGCCTATCAACCCGGAAATTGACCCATTGGGACGGGTCAAGCGCGCTTTCCAGTAAAGGCCAAAACGTTTTTCGCCAGTGTTGTGGCGCGTGAATTCGCCTTCGTAACTTTGTAAGCCACCGTCGCGAAACAACTCCTTGTCCTTGGCAGCCATCATTTCGGCCATTTCGCCAGGAACCAAGTCAAATACAGTTTTCCCAATCCATCCTTGGCGCTGAATACCAAAAAGTGATTCGAAGGCTTTATTAAATTCTTGGTAATGTCCGGTTTCGTCTTTCAAATACAGTGCCGTCGGCAAGGCCTGAATTAATTCTTTAGTAAAGTGGAGTTGCGCGGCAAGCTGCTGCTCCATCTCTTTGCGTTTAGTGATGTCGGTACGGATCGCAATGTACTGTGCGGGGATCCCGTTCTGGTTCAGAAGCGGCACAATGGAGGCACTGACCCAATAGAACTGACCGTTCTTTTTACGATTCTTGATTTCGCCATTCCAAACTTTGCCTGCCGTGATGGTTGCCCAAAGTTCATGAAATACCGATGCAGGGTGTTCGTCAGAACGAACGACACGGTGGTTGGCACCAATCAATTCTTCACGGCTATAGCCGCTAATGTCGCAAAATCGGTCATTGGCATAAGTAATGGCGCCTTGCAGATCGGTCATGCTGACGATGGCATGCTGGTCCAGCGCATACTTCTGGTTCGCCAAATCACTGTGCAAATGTTGCAACTCGACTTGTTGAGCTTTTTGCTGGTGCACTAAGGTAGAAACTTGCTCCACCAGCAAGGCGAGATCGTTTCCGGGTGCATTCTCGTCAGAGCTTAACGCATTCTGTCGCAGATGACTGACTAGCAACTTTAGTTCGGAAATGGCATTTTCTCGTGCGATCAGTTCTTCGCGCAAGGTGGAATTGACTTTGAGGAACTCTTCGGATGATATTTGTAAGCTGCGTGTTCGTAGATTAAGATCGCGTTCAAACTGGACGTAGGTTTGATCAACGCGCCTGAGAAAGTCGGGCAATCCATCGGCAATTTTTTGCAAAGTGGGCGGTGCGCCATGGGCCTGCAAAAATACGCGCAACTCACTGAGTTCAATAATCTCAGATTCGCAGGAAAATCGATCCAGCACGCGTTTAAGTTGACGTGTAAGCGTGGCGTGCATGCGGCGTAGGTACTCCGACTAAGTGGGTAATGCAGAAAAAGCGGCAAGTGCCCCAATGTCAAGGTGACTCGTTAATCCATGTCACCGTCATCGTCTGGTTGTGCAAACGACATTCTGCGCCCGGTGCAAACGGACTAATTTCGCCGTAAGAGTAGAAGCCAGTAAGTACGGTTTGTGATCCAAACACATTGCCAACAGCCTCAATCTCTTCATCAATACGATCTCCCATAACAAGCTTGCGACCCACGCAACTCACCAGCAGTCCAATACCCCCTTCGGGGTGCGTGGTCATCTCTTTAGCAGCATTTGCGGCAACTTCGGCTCCGGCCACAAGTCTATCTGAGCTGGCGTGCATGAGCCGTAGAAAGCCATTGGGATCAATGTCGCCCGCAAGCGTCAGGCTACCGTTGCTTTCATCGACCGCCAAAATCGTTCGGATAACACCAGTGGTATTGCGCGCCTCATTCAACATTTCGAAGGGAAACAGCAGGCCGGAGGCAGGGAGGTCTTTAGCATAATCACCCAGATATTTTTTGTAAATATCCAGAGCTGGCGTACCATCGAGTTCAAACAGAACGTTGCCTGCGGCCCGGGTTACTTTACGCAGAGTGCCAAAGGGTTCCCAGCCACCGAACGAACCGTGGTTGAAACGAAGTGCGCTACCACTCAGCCCCACCGCGACGACAGCGGTAGAAGATACGCCTTGGGGTGTCACGACCAGCGTCTCTTGAAAACGTGTGCCGTCGCCTGCCAAACCACCGGTAATAGCTACGCCGTGACCAAGCTCTGCACGCAAGCCATCAATCAACGCACTGCCATTGATGTTGACACCCTGCCCAAAAATGATCACCGCGCTGGGATTTTTATCGTGAAGACTTGCGCCTAGCGATCGTCCAACATTTTCGCTGTCATCCATGTTTTTTAAATCAGTTGTAGCAACTGAGAACGTGACTTTGTCGAACCGGCTTAAGGTCACGACCAGCGTGTCATCGGCAATGCCGGAACTGGTGATTTCCCCAGCCGTGCTGCAACCCACGATGATGGCGGTTGGGCAGGCTTCCTGAAGCTGTGCGAACAGGATTTGCGCCTTTAGCAATTTCGGTGCACCAAAAACAAGGAGCAAATTGTATTGGGATGCATCGCTGATCGCGGCCAACTTTGCGGAAAGAGTTGTGATGTCATTGACTTGTATTTGCTGGGTTTTCATGAAAATTCCTTGCCAGTGTCAAATCAAAATAAGTTCATTGAGAAAACCGTGTGCCAATGCACGGTCACATGTTAACTCGGGATGGCGCACCAAGCCGTTAGTGTTCTCGTTGGATGGAGCCGCGCTGCCAAGGGCTGTGCGGATCGCAAAAGTACACCGCCACGCCGGTTTTCTCGGTCAGCTTCTTGTGCAGCGCCATCTCCCTCCCTAGTATCGTAAAGGCTAGCGCTCTTTTACCTGCTCAGGGCGCAGGTGGGTATAGCGTTGTAGTGTTGCCCAGCTATCGTGCAGCGTGAACTGGGCTACCTCTTGGATGCTGTAGCCCCGCTCAAACAAACGGCTGGTGGCCTCATGGCGCAGGTCGTGAAAATGCAGGTCTGGGATTTCGAGCAGGTGGCATGCTTTGGTGAATGCAGAACCCACGGACTTGCTGTTGTATGGGAAAACGCGGCCATCTGCAGAAATTGGCCGTGATCGAATGATCTCTGCTGCCGCAGACACAAGCCGGAATGCACGCCGGTTTCCGGTCTTTAGTCGGGGGTGCTTGACATCATCAAGCCATGCGATCCCCTTTTCAAAATCCACATCGTCTAAGCGTAATTTGCAAATTTCCTCTTGGCGGCGTGCCGTAGCCAAGGCAAAGCGCATGATGGGCACCATCTCGATGGTAGACCGCACGTCACGCTGTCCGAAAAACTCAAGCAAGGCGGCTTCTTCTTTCGGGTCAAGTCGTCTGATTCGGCTTCGAGATTTTTGGATGATGCGCTGCCGCATCAGCTCGTGTTTGGCCTGATCGATGACCTCGACGGGATGCGTTAGCCCGGACTCAGACCGCGCGTGTAACAGGGCTTGCCGTAGCCAAACAACGTCATTGAGGGCAGTGGCCGGACTCACGCCATCCACAGTACGGCGCATCATCACATGCCCAATGACATCCTGCACGGTGAGTCGAGTAGCATCTTTGGCTGCCAAACCACTAGCCATCAGTTTTTTAATGTCACTGGTTTTGCTACGGCCCCAGTCAGTCAGACCAGTGGCCGATTTGACATAGTTTTTCAGGATTTGTTCAATGGTGACGCGCTTGTGGGTTGCTACGCCACTGGCCCGTTCTGCCTGTATTTCCCCTTCACGGCGGCGCATCCACTCTGCGGCCAGCGCCCGACGATCAAAAGTCTTTGCTTCACTGAGTACTGTTTTACCGTCCTCCATGATGCGTATCTGTGCTGTGTAGGCGGCGCTACCATCCCTGCGTTTGCGTTGTGTAATATTGCCCATCATTTGCTACAAGGTAGTTTCGTAGCAAATAATGTAGCAACATGAAGATGAAAACTCCCGAAAACGCCTTGAAATAACCAGCAATAGAACTTTGAAAGCATCAATGCCTGAGAGTGAAACTCCTATAAAACAGCCTCTTTATAGCCCTTGGCGTATGTCGGTTGCCCCCATGCTCGATTGGACGGACCGGCACTGCCGGTTTTTTCATCGGCTGCTGTCGCGCCACGCCTTGCTTTACACCGAAATGGTCAACGCCGGGGCCATCTTGCACGGGGGAACCGAGCGCCACCTGCGCTTTAATGCCGAGGAACACCCGGTGGCCCTGCAATTGGGCGGCAGCGACCGCGACACCTTGGTACGCAGTGCCCGGCTGGGGGCGCAGTGGGGCTACAACGAAATCAACCTCAACTGTGGTTGCCCCAGTGAACGGGTGCAGCGCGGTGCATTTGGCGCTTGTTTGATGAACGAACCACACTTGGTAGCCGACTGCATCAAAGCGATGGTCGATGTGGTCGATGTCCCCGTTACCGTCAAGCACCGCATCGGTATCGACCAAAACGAAGATTACGGCTTTGTGCGCGACTTTGTCGGCACTGTGGCCGATGCGGGTTGCCGGGTGTTTATTGTTCATGCCCGCAATGCGTGGCTCAAGGGCTTATCGCCGAAAGAAAACCGCGAAATTCCGCCGCTGCGTTATGGCGTGGCAGCGCAGCTCAAGCAAGATTTTCCGCACCTCACCATTGCCGTCAATGGCGGTTTGGCAACCGACGAGGCCGTGCTTGCACAGTTGGAGCAGGTCGATGGTGTGATGGTCGGGCGTGAGGCATATCACAACCCTTGGTGGTTGTCCGATTGGGATGCACAGTATTTTGGCGCTGCCAAAAGCACCCTGACACGCCAAGCCGTAGAAGCGACGATGGTGGACTACATGGCGCGCGAGGCAGCGCAGTACGGCACCTCGTGGTACAGCATCGCTCGGCATATGCTGGGCTTGCGCCACGGCCTGCGCGGTGCGCGGCGCTGGCGGCAAGTCTGGAGCGATCACCGCCTCAAAGACTGGCCCGCACACAAAGTAATGGAACTAGCCCAAAATAGCGATCATGCCCTCTCTGGACTTTGACTGCGAAGAAAACGTTTTTCATGCCTTTTACGGGCAGCATCGGCAGTCGCTTGAGGCAGCGCTGGCCGACTATTTGTTGCGATTGGGCAGCGCGCTAGAGCAGGCTGGAGGCATTGAGGTCTCCAAAATCGAGGGCCGCGTCAAAGACAAAACCGAGTGCGTTCGCAAATTTACGCGCAAATACCGTACCGCGCTCGAAGAAAGCAATACGGCCTACGCCATTCGACCTTACATCACCGACCTCATCGGCGTGCGGGTGGTTTGTCTCTACGAAGACGAATTAGACAAGGTAGCGCAGGTCGTGCGTGCACATTTTGATGTGATGGAAGTGTCCGACAAAGTCGCTGCCGTCGAAAGCACCGAGGCCTCGTTTGGCTACAAAGGATTGCATTTGGATTTGCGGCCCCCAGCAGCTACCCAAACCAGCGCCGCTGCCAAGCTCCCCGCAGAGGGCGGATACCCGTTCGAGCTGCAAATTCGCACCATCGTTCAAGACGCATGGGCTGTGTTAGATCACAAAATCAAATACAAAAAGGCCATTCCGGGGCCACTCAAGCGGCGCATCAATGTGTTGGCCGCACTGTTTGAGTTGGCCGACCGGGAGTTTCGCCAAATTCGCGATGCCACCGAAGCCGAGCTGCTGCTAGCCCCCGACGAAACCGCCGCCCCGGTGCAGGCAGGCACAGGGCCAGTGCCAGAGCAGCCTGTGCCGACCGCATCGACCAGCGTGCTCAATGCCTTTACCTTTCTCAAGATCGCCACACACTTTTTTAAGGATTACACCTTCGAACCACGCCATGTCGATAGTTTTGTCGATGATGTGCATACTTTGGCCCCCGACATTACCCGTGCCGGCTTTAACACCTTGCTGCGCGAAAACATTGGCACCGTCAAGCGCTACAAACAACATTTAGAGGAGCAAAAAAGCGGTCGAAAGCTCAATCCTTATACCGTCATGCGCCATAGTTTGTATCTTGGCAACAACACTGTCTTTATGTCTGCACTGGGCAAGGCGGCCAGAGAGTCGTTCGATGAATGGCTGCGCGAAACCACAGCTTAAGGTCAGCAGGCCCCGAGCGCTTATGAATACAGCACTGTTAGCTATTTTTTCGATAGCAAAGAAAAAACCTTTGTTACAGTATGGGCAGCGCCAAGTTTTTCAACAAAGAGTGTTATGGGGCGCAGACAATTGCACCGTGCACAAGTAAGAAAGTGCTGTTATATTGCACTGCAACATAACGGACGATAGGACGATAACCATGCTTTACAAGCTCTACGAAACCCAACGCTCCTTGATGGAGCCATTCTCGGATTTTGCACAAGCTTCCTCCAAGCTGTTTAGCAATCCGGGGTCACCTCTGAGCCAAACGCCAGTGGCGCAGCGCGTTTCTGCTGCCTACGACGTGTTCTACCGTTTGGGCAAAGACTACGAAAAGCCAACCTTCGACATCAAAACCGTTTTGGTCGATGGCGTTGAAGTAGCGATCCATGAGCGCGTCTATCTGGACAAACCGTTTTGTGAGCTGCGCCGTTTCAAGCGCTTCTCTGACGATCCAGCGACCCTGACGAAACTCAAAACCCAGCCGGTGGTTTTGATTGTGGCGCCACTTTCGGGCCACTACGCTACGCTGCTGCGCGACACCGTTCGCACCATGCTGCAAGACCACCGTGTTTACATCACAGACTGGAAAAATGCCCGTTTGGTACCACTGTCAGAAGGTGACTTCCACCTCGACGACTATGTGAACTACGTGCAAGAATTTATCCGCCATCTGCAAGATGAATACGGCAATTGCCACGTGGTTAGCGTCTGTCAACCCACCGTTCCAGTGTTGGCGGCAGTATCGTTGATGGCCAGTCGGGGCGAGAAAACTCCCTTGTCGATGACGATGATGGGTGGCCCAATTGATGCGCGCAGTTCACCGACAGCGGTGAACGACATGGCTGCCAAGCGCAGCTATGAATGGTTCGAAAACAACGTCATCTACCGTGTGCCAGAAGGCTTTCCGGGCGTGGGTCGGCGCGTTTATCCGGGCTTTTTGCAGCACACCGGTTTTGTGGCCATGAACCCCAACCGGCACATGGTTAGCCATTACGACTATTTCAAAGACCTGATCAAGGGTGATGGTGCTAGCGTTGAAGCACACCGCAAGTTTTATGACGAGTACAACGCTGTTCTCGACATGGATGCCAATTACTACCTTGAAACGATCAGCACCGTATTCCAAGACTACAAACTAGTCCACGGCACATGGGATGTTCGCGCGGTCGATGGCACTGTGGAGCGCGTGCGCCCACAAGACATCACCACCACAGCGTTGATGACAGTCGAAGGCGAACTGGACGACATCTCTGGTGCAGGTCAAACCCATGCTGCCCATGCACTGTGCGAGGGTCTGACGGTTGAAAAGAACCACCTCGAAGCCAAAGGTGCAGGCCACTACGGTATTTTCAGTGGTCGCCGCTGGCGCGATGTGGTGTACCCAGAAGTGCGTGCATTCATCTTGCGCAGCAGCAAGCCACCCCAAGAGTCCCTGTCGACTCCAGCAGTTGCGCCTACCACGCCTGCATTGTCTGAAGAGGCTGCTTTGATGGAATCGCTGGCCGAGGCAGCGCTGCCTATCGTGCAAGCAGAAGATGACAGCAAACCTGCAGTCACCTTGACTGGCGCAGCCGATGCCGCAGCACCCCAGTCTGAGTCCCAAGATCAGCAAACGACCGTGACTGCGGCAACTCCTGCCCCGCGCACCAGCCACAAACGTCGTCCTTCGCGTTAAACCTGCTCTGCCACCCGTGACCTTTTTGGATGTATCGGTTGCGTCTGGTGAGCTGGCGCTGGTTTCCCGCATTGAAGCAGCACTGCCGCAAACGCAGTGCACGCGTTGCGGTTACCCCGACTGCGCTGGGTATGCCAAAGCACTGGCCGATGGCGATGCCGCCATTGACCAGTGCCCCCCCGGTGGAGCCGAAGGCATTACTGCATTGGCAACCCTGACTGGGCAAGTGGTGCGGCCACTTAACCCACAATATGGCACTGAAGGCCCACGCGCCTTGGCAGTGATTGATGAGGACTGGTGTATTGGTTGTACGCTGTGCATCAAGGCCTGCCCGACCGATGCCATCGTCGGTGCCAACAAGTTCATGCACACCGTTATCGATGCCCACTGTACGGGCTGTGAACTGTGTATTCCAGTTTGTCCTGTCGATTGCATCGCACTGGTCAATGCCAGCGGCACCCGAACGGGCTGGGCTGCTTGGTCACCTGCCCAAGCAAAACACGCACGGATGCGCTACCAATCACGGCAACGGCGATTGCAAGGAAATGATGATCTCTCGCCCCCTACCGTTTCGTCTGAAAACACCACCGCTGTAGCACCAGCACCGTCGGCACGCGACAGGCAAGCCACCATCGCAGCGGCTCTGGCGCGTTCGCGGGCACAACGTAAAAGCTAGGTGCCATTGTTGCCGGAAATTTTCAGCTTTTTGCCAGTGTTTTATACACGCCGCAGCCTAAATACATACCATCGACCAATTGCACAAATGACATTTTGGCTTGCACAATCCCTGTGGTGGGGTTGGTAATGTCGTACTCGACCCAGCCGGGGCCGCGTTCGGCTTGGGCAACGATGTCGTGTGCCAATTGATCCCCATCAACGCCTGGTACATCTTGCACCCGCGTACCCACTTTGGCTGGATTGCCGCCAAAAGCCAAATAAGTGCCGATACGATCGAGCACAAACACATACATATCACGGTCGTGGTATGGCTGGGCCGGACTGGTCAAGGTTTGTAAATACTGCTCACGCGTTGCGTGGCGGTGAAGTTGACCCGCAGCCCGCTCGACCAATGCGATAGCCTCTTCTGCCGTTCCTTGTTGCAAACGGAACGTAGCAACCGCCTTCGACAACATGGATGCCCGGCCTTCTAAGGCCTTGGCTTGTACAGCGGCATGGCCCACCATTTGGGCATTTTCTTGGGTGATGCCATCCAGTTGGCGAACTACCGTGGTGATTTCTTGCAAGGCAGTGCTTTGTTGAGCGCCAGAAGCTGAAATAATGGACATGCTCTCGGCCACACCCCGGATTCCATCCGTCATTTCGGCAATGCTTTTGCTGGCTGATCGGATCATGTCGGTGCTTGATTCGACTTGATTGACCGAAGTGTTAATCAAGGTGCGGATTTCTCTGGCCGCATCACCAGAGCGTTTGGCAAGCATACGTACCTCGCTGGCGACCACAGCAAAACCGCGTCCTTGTTCACCTGCACGGGCAGCTTCGACAGCCGCATTCAGCGCCAAAATGTTGGTTTGGAAGGCAATTCCATCAATCACCCCAATGATTTCATTCATGCGCCGGGCATCTTGTTGAATAGCCTCGACCGAATCGACCGCTGCCACCATAATTTCGGTACCTTTTTCAGCAGCCTGACTGACTTGGCTGGCGCGCTCATTGGCTGTATGGGCCATTTGCGCATTGCGCAGCACGGTATCGGATATTTGCTCGACGCTGGCTGCGGTTTGTTCAAGGCTGGCAGCTTGCAAATCCGTGCGATCCGACAAGGCGGTGTTGTCTTCTGAAAGGTCTTTGCCTGCATGCGCCACCAGTGCGGCATTGCTGCGAATTTCAGCCACCATCGCTGAAATCGATAGCACCATTTGATCGAGTACCAAGGCTAAATCGGACAATTCATCGCGTCCAGAAAACCGTACTTTGACACATAGATCACCACGGGTGGTTTTTTGCATGGCGTACGCTAGATTGCTCAGGTCGGTGGCCATACTGACATACAGTGCCCCCATTAAGTACGCCACCAGAGTGACCGTACCGGCCAGCAGACCCCAGACGATGGAGGGCGAGATTTCTAACATTTGTCCGCCCACCACCACTAGCAACGCTGTCACCAGCATCAAGCTCAATAGCCACAGTTTGCCTGCCAAATGCAAACGGCGCATCAGCCAAACGCCAGGGCGCAATGGAGAAAATTCAGACATTTGGCGTCTCCTTATCTTATTCTTGAGGGGGTAGCAGAGCGCCGAATCAAGTTCGTTAGGTGCATCAACATGCCTCTATTGGGGCGACAGATAGTGGTAGGCCTTGCTTGCATTGCACTGACAGCAGGCACAATTAAAAGGCCTTTCAATCTAAATATGACAGGGCACAATCCAAATATGAGCACTATCCATTCTTCTATCGCCGATCTGCGTAAAAGCTACGAGCGCGCAGAACTCAACGAAGACGCATCGCACGCCGATCCGTTACACCAGTTTGACCGGTGGCTCAAAGAAGCCATTGCCTCAGAGGTACCAGAACCCAACGCTATGACAGTCGCTACCGTCGGCAGTGATTTGCGCCCTAGCACCCGTGTGGTCTTGATCAAGGGCTACGATGCCCAAGGCATCGTTTGGTACACCAACTATGCTAGCCGCAAGGGGCAACAGCTAGCTGGAAATCCCTATGCTGCTTTGCAATTTCACTGGGTTGAGCTTGAGCGCGTGGTTCGTATTGAGGGGATAGTGGAACAGATCAGCGATGCTGAAAGCGATGCCTATTTTCACAGCCGCCCACTGGATTCGCGTATTGGTGCTTGGGCTAGTCCGCAAAGTCAGGTTATTTCTGGGCGTGGTGTTTTGGTTGCGAATGCCGCACGGTATGGAGCGCAATTTATGCTGCGCCCACCACGCCCACCACATTGGGGTGGTTTTCGGTTGGTACCAGAACAATGGGAATTCTGGCAGGGTCGAAAAAGCCGTTTGCATGATCGACTGCGCTACCAACAAACCAATGGAACTTGGCTGCGCGAAAGATTAGCCCCTTGATTGTGAAGAGTGCAAGTAAGACGCAACATCTACCGTATCAATTTGTTCAGGCAGCATGAATAAATTTGCGTATTTCAAATAAACACCAGATTCGATAAATAAATCAAATAGATCAGCATCTATATGCTGATCCTTTTTCATGAAACTCATGATTTTTATCGACTCCGACAAAGTTTTACCTTGGCGGATTCAAAACTGAAGTGCAACACCCTGGTTTTTAATGAATGAGGGTGGAGTGCTGAGAGGCGTTCAGGAGCAA
>JAIEMS010000013.1 GCA_019751915.1 Burkholderiaceae bacterium | reverse complement strand
CGCCCACGCCCACGCCCACGCCCACGCCCACGCCCACGCCCACGCCCACGCCCACGCCCACGCCCACGCCCACGCCCGTTAGCTCGGATGCTGGGGATATGATTTGTGTGCTTTCTAGGGAGGGGTTCTGCGTTACCGCTACAGAAGAGGCACCGAGTGCTGAACTTTGCGCTAGCGTATTCATCGGTGTGTTTGGCGTTGTGTTGGCGGGAGTTATCCCTAGTGCTGTTGTGCCAGCAAACCCGCCTTGCCATGCCAACAGAGTTGTCAGGTCAGTGGCGGGCACTTCGACTGCCAAGGGTGATGGTGCGTCTGGAACCAGTGCGTTAGACGATTGGGCTTGGTCTAGCTCTGGCGTTAGCGTATCTGGCAGCAATCCATTGCCCATAGCGGACAAAAGAGACATGAAATCACCGCCTCCGGTTGCCGTACCAACCCCCTCTGTGGCAGCAGTTTTTCCTCGGGTGCTGGCGGTGCTTTGAACGCCTTGAGAGCCGTGGGGTCCTTGGTGTCCGTGAGGATGGGGTACGCGCATTTTTTCCATGGTGACTACTCCCGGCCTGTTAAAGGCCATTGCGTTTTTGGCGGTACTGCAATGCAGCTCTTTCGTCGGTTTGTTTTTGATCGCGTCGCAATTGGGCTTGTTCTTGTTCTTGGCGGCGCTTATCCGTCAGTTTCTTCAGGCTGGTGAGGCGAAGTTCTGTACCCAGTAGCGTGTTTTGTGCCATTGCCACCCGGTTTTCATGGTTTTGCACTACAGTGGTTTGCAGGCCAATGGCGTGTCCCAAACGGTCCATGAATTGGTAATGGTGAAACATTACTTCGGGAGCTACTGCTGCATTGGCACGCATACCCCAGCGATTTTCAGTTTCATTGGCATACCCTTGCAGTTGTTCGAGTTGGGCTTGGGCTGCCATGTGCGCGTTGCGGGTGTGTTGTAACGCTTGGCGTGCTTGATCGCGCTGGCGTTCCGCAGCCTCTACTGCCACCATCAGAGCTTTCAGGGCAGACATGGTAGTTTATGTTTGCATTACTGCAAAACCTGTGCCATTGCTGCGCAACTATCTTCCAACGAAGCTGCCTCTCGCATGCCTTGCTGCAAAAACATCGCCATTGCAGGTTGGCGTCGAATGGCATCATCGAGTTGCGGATCAGAGCCACTCATATAAGCCCCGACCTGGATCAAATCGCGGCTTTTTTGGTAGCGTGAATAGGTGGCGCGAAATCGTCGGGCCAAATCAAAATGTTCTTGGCTCACTACGTTGTGCATGACACGCGAAGCCGATTGTTCGATGTCAATGGCTGGAAAGTGCCCCATCTCGGCCAGTGCGCGCGATAAAACGATATGCCCGTCCAAAATGGCACGGGCGGCATCGGCAATCGGGTCTTGTTGGTCATCGCCTTCAGACAGCACCGTATAGAACGCGGTAATTGAACCTACGCCGTGCAAACCATTGCCGCTGCGCTCTACCAGTGCGGGCAGTTTGGCAAAACACGATGGCGGATAGCCTTTGGTCGCTGGTGGTTCACCAATAGCCAGAGCGATTTCGCGCTGGGCCATGGCGTAGCGTGTCAGTGAGTCCATCAGCAGCAGCACGTGCTTGCCTTTGTCGCGAAAATGTTCAGCGATGGCTGTTGCGTATGCTGCACCTTGCATGCGCAGAAGTGGCGGTGCATCGGCTGGTGCTGCCACCACGACGGCCCGACCACGATCTTCAGCGCCCAAAATATCTTCGACAAATTCTTTGACTTCGCGGCCCCGTTCGCCAATGAGACCGACCACGATGACATCGGCTTGGGTGTAGCGGGCCATCATGCCCAGCAGGACACTCTTACCAACGCCAGAGCCGGCAAAGAGACCTAGGCGTTGGCCTCGGCCCACTGTGAGCAATGCATTAATGGCACGTACCCCAGTGTCCAAAATTTGGCGCACTGGATCGCGATCCATCGCATTGATCGGTCTGCGGTCCATAGGCTCGGCCACCACATCCAAGACCGGGCCACCGTGATCGAGCGGAATGCCTTGTGAGTCCACCACACGCCCTAGGAGGCCATCGCCCATCGGAAGACGCAGTACCCCGACTTGACTGATGGGCCGGGAGGTTTCGCCCAAGCGTGGCTGGGGGACATAAGGTGCTGCTGGCGTTACGCTGGCCCCACTGGACATGCCGTGAACATCGCCGGCGGGCATGAGGTACGCCCTCTCATCAGAAAAACCGACCACCTCGGCCAACACTGGCTCTTGGTCTGGCATTTGCAACATGCACTGCGAACCCACAGGCACGCGAATACCTGCTGCCTCGAGTACCAAGCCGGTGAGTCGGGTCAGTGTTCCGCGCGTTTCTAGTCCAACATCGCTGGAAACACGGGCGCGAGCCTCGTCCATGAAGCGTGACCAGTCGGTTGCATTTTCTTCAGGCAGCATGGTTTTAGCCCTCGGCCTCTGGTTGCCATGCAGATGTTTGTGCCAACGGTGCAATGGCGCGCTGCCAGCGTTTTTCTAGGCTACCGTCAATCACCGTGCCTGCCGATTCCACCAAGCATCCGCCCAGTGCTATGGCAGGATCGGCCACCCACTGCACTGCGGGGGCTGTGACTTGTGCGCGCATGGCTTCGGCCACCACAGCATAATCTTCGGGGTTGAGTCGTACCGTGGTCGGACGTGTATCGGTCACGAGCATGTCCAGCGCTTCGCGCACCACGGGTTGCAGGGCTTGGGGATTGGCCCGTAATTCTTGGCGCACCACTTGGCGTGCAATTTGGCAGGCCAACTGCAGAATATCTTGCGCCATATGCTGCTGCATCACTTGTAAATCGGTTTGCAGTGTCTGCGCTACGTTTTCAAGGCGTTGTGCTGCTTCATGGCCTTGGCCGGCAACGTATTCGTCAAAGCGTTGCTGCCATTCGAGGTTGGCCTCAGTGCGGCCTTGCTCCAATCCCTGTGCGTAGGCTTGGGTGGAGGCGCGCTCGCGGGCTTCTTGTATCTCTTCTTGGTGCTTGAGCAGCAAAAGCTCTTGCTCCTGCTGTTCTTGCAGCTCTTGCTGAATACGCTGGGCTTCTTCTTCAGCCAGTTGCTCGGCAGATTTTGGTTTTTCCGCCGGTAGGACAGGAATATCTGTGCCATTGACAGAACCAAAATGCACTAGCGTGGCATGGCCCACCTCCTCACGGGGGATGAAGCGGGTGTAGATGTTGCGGTACTTAGACGAAGCTGTCATCTGCACCACCACCAATGACTACTTGGCCTTCATCGGCCAGACGGCGCACGATTTTGATGATTTCCTTTTGCTGTTCTTCGACTTCAGATAAGCGCAAAGGCCCACGCGAATCGAGGTCTTCTTTGAGTGCCACTGAAGCGCGTTTGGACATGTTGCTCAGGAACTTGTTCATCAAATCGGGCGATGCGCCTTTGAGGGCCACAATCAGTGTCTCGGAGGCCACTTCGCGCAGCACCACTTGGATAGAGCGGTCGTCGAGTTTGATCATGTGCTCGAAGACAAACATCTTGTCCATGATCTTTTGTGCCAAATCGGGGTCGTGGCTGCCAATGGATTCGAGCACTGCCGATTCGATGTTCGAACCCAACAGGTTGATAATTTCAGCCGCCGTTTTGACACCGCCCAGTGAGGTTTTGCGGATTTTGTCGCCACCGGCCAAGACCTTAAACAACACCTCGTTGAGGTCTTTCAGGGCGACAGGTTGAATGCCTTCGAGGGTGGCAACGCGCAGCAGCACTTCGCTGCGCTGGCGGTCGGTAAATTGTTTCAGTACCGCCGCAGACTGCTCGTAGTCCAAGTGCACCAAAATAGCCGCAATGATCTGTGGGTGTTCGTTGCGCAGCAGTTCAGCCACGGACAAGGGATCCATCCACTTGAGACTTTCAATGCCGGAGACATCGCCGCCTTGCAAGATGCGGTCGATCAGCAGCGAGGCTTTGTCTTCACCCAGCGCCCGTTTGAGCACGGATCGAACATAGTCGCTGGTGTCAGACACCAGCAAACTTTGTGCCGCTGCTGCGGTGGTGAATTTACTCACCACCTCATCGACTTTGTCGCGCGAGACCGAACGCATGCGTGCAATCGCCTCGCCGAGTTTTTGCACTTCTTTAGGCGAAAAATGCTTGAATACTTCCGATGCTTCTTGTTCACCAAGAGACATCAGGAAAATTGCTGCATCGTTGAGTCCTTGCTCATCCATGGTGAAAGTCCGTCCTGTTCAAGGGGGATCAGCCGTTCATTCGCCGTTGACCCAGTTTTTCATGATGTTAGCCACAGCAATCGGGTTGTCCCGCGCCAAGGCCCGCGCATCTTCCAGACGTTGCTGCTCAGTGGTCGGTTCGCCCGGGCCAGGCGCAGGCAATGCCGGACGGTCCAGAGTATCGGCTTCGAGAGCATCAAATTGCTCTGTGGCGATGGGTTCAGCTGGTGGTTGTGGTGCCATTGCTTTGAGCGCAGGGCGAGCTAAGCCTAGCAGCAATAGTGCCGCAAACAACATCAGTCCCACCGGCCAAGCAAAGCTGTGTGCCAGCTCAAGTACCTGTGGTTGTTTCCAGAATGGTAAATCTTCGGTAGAGCTTGGGGTTACCTGGAACGGTGTGTTCATCAAATTGACCGAATCGCCCCGGTCTTTGTTAAAACCAATGGTCTCACGAACCAGTGCTGTCATTTGTGCCAGTTGTTCGGCTGTCATGGCTTTGCTGACGACGCTGCCTTTGTCGTCGGTGGCAGTTTGGTAATTCACCACCACGGCAGCGCTCAGGCGTTTAACTACACCGCTGCTGCCACGGGTGACGCGCACGGTTTTATCGACTTCGTAATTGGTGACCGATTCGCGTTTGCCGCCTACACCCAAAGGTTGACCCGATGATGCAGTGGGAGGTGGATTGACACCGTTAATCGCCGCTGTGGCCGGTGCTGGCGGTTGGTTGGTTGCAGCACCCGGAACACCCGTTGGCAGTGGTGTTGCTTGTGTGCCGTTGCTTTCAAGTACCTGTTGGCTACGCACCACACTGGCATCAGGTGTTTGGTTCGGGCGGTGTTGTTCGGAGGTGGATTCGGTTTGGCTGAAGTCCACCTCGGCGGTGACTTGTGCCTTGATGTTGTTGCGGCCCATCACCGGCTCGAGAATGTCCATCACCCGTTTGGTATAGAGCTGCTCGATTTGTTGCACATACATCAATTGCTGGGCATCAAAATTATTACCTGTAGCATCGGGCGACTGTGAGAGCAGCTTGCCCGAGTCGTCTAATACGCTCACGGCTGAGGGTGCCAGCTCCGGTACGCTGGAGGCAACCAAGTGAACAATGCCAGCCAACTGCGCCCGGTCCAGAATTCGGCCCGGGTGCAGGCTGACCAAAATCGAGGCAGAAGGTTTTTGTTGTTCCCGGAAAAATCCGTTTTGGTTGGGCAAAGCCAAATGGACACGGGCACTTTGTACCGAAGACAGCGACTGGATAGAGCGCGTCAATTCGCCTTCCAGACCACGTTGAAAATTGAGCCGTTCTTGGAATTGCGTCATGCCAAATCGGTTCGATTCGGTCAATTCAAAACCAGAAACCGAGCCTTTGGGTAGCCCCTGAGAGGCCAAACGCAAGCGTACGTCATGCACTTTATCGGCCGGAACCATGATGGCTCCACCACCATCGGTGTGCTTGTAGGGCACGTTCATTTGTGTCAACTGGGCCACGATGGCACCACCGTCTTTGTCGCTCAGGTTAGAAAACAACATCCGGTAGTCGGGCTGGCGGTTAAAAAATACCGCTGCAATGATCCCAACCAGTAGCAAGGTCAGGGCCAGTCCCAATCGCAAGCGTTGTCCACGATCAAGCGCAGACAAACGCTCCATCCAGAGGGGCTTAGTCGGTGGAGTTGGTGTGGTGACAGGGATTTCGGCAACTGCGGACATGTTCTTATTCCAGTAAGGCTTACTCGGGTGACGAACGAACCGAGCGTTCATTCGATTATTGGGAACTTGTGTCTAAGCACTCGCCAGATAAGCCGCGCATTTGACCATCTATTCAACCCGATGCCTTGGGGCACACCGTCCTACGATTGGTTCATCGCCATCTTATTGAGCAAAACACCATGGACCTCCGCATCGCCTCCTCTACCGCCACTGTGCCCGGCGCAGGACAGCTGCGTCGCGCCGTACCCCTTACGTCGCCAAACAGCGTTCAAAGCGACGGGTTTTATACCGAATTCAGCAATGCGTTGAAATCGGTCAGTGCCACCCAAAACCGATCCAGCAAACTACAGCGAGAGGTTCAGCTAGAGAACCCAGCGGTCAGTTTGGAGGAAACCATGGTTGCTATGCAAAAGGCGCAGGTAGCCTTCCAAGCCTCGCTGCACGTGCGCAACCGCATGGTACAGGCCTACACCGACATCATGAATATGCAGGTTTAACTATCTTTTTGATAGCTGCTAGCGTTTACAGATCAAGCGCTACAGCCTGTTTTAGCATGAAAAAAGGGCCTGTCCGGCAGTGGACAGGCCCTTTTTTCGTGTCACCCGTTGGAGAGCATTATGGGGAAGGAAAATGCTATTTATTTGATAGTACAAAATCCGCACAGAGAAAGGGCTAGGTGCCAATTTGACCTCTAGCCTTGGCAAAATTAGTGCATGAATTGCGGTTGGGCGTCGAACATGTGCTCGAACTGCATCAGCCAAGGTTCGGCCAAGCAGCGAATTTGTGCATCGTTGCGCAAAATGCGCTGCATGATCCGCATTTTTTCGCGGCGGTGTTCAGGCAGCAGTTCTTCTTCGGTGGCCTTGGTGCGCAACTGTTCGATCAGTACCGCACAAGTGCCTTCGTAGCGCACGACACCGTCCCAATCTTTGGCAAGGGCGGCCTCGAGCATCTTGACGCTGCTGTCTTCGATGGCTTTGTAGTAGTCGATTAACATTTCGGACATGGTTCAGACCTCCATCGTCACCGTGGTGCCTGATGCGCGCACCCGCTCGGCAGCAGGTTTTTTAATTTCGTTCCAACTTTGGGCCAGTGGCTCTAACAGCCGAGCAACTTCTTCCAAGATGGCATCGTCGTTGCGGATGTTGGCTTGAATCAAGCGTTGAACGCAATATTCGTACAAAGCGCCTAAATTTTCTGCCAACTCACCACCGGCCTCTCGGTCAAGCGCCGTGAGCAGTCCTTCTTCGATAATGCGCAGAGCTTTGGCAATGCTGTTGCACTTGAGCGGTACATCGCCGCGCACCAAAGCGCCGCGTGCCGCGGTAATGGCCCCCAAGATGCCTTCATACAACAAACTGACCAGCTGATGCTGGTCAATCGTATGCATGCTGGTTTCTATATTGATCCGCTGGTACGCGGAGGCCGCGCGGGGGTTATAGGCGTTGAACATGCTGCTATCCTTTAGTTACTGGTTTCATTTATCGGCCAACGCCGCTCAAAATGAAGGACCAATCACCCCTTCGATTTATTCCAATTGGTCACTTGCTGCGAAATGTAGGCATTGAGGCCGTTGAGGGTGCTCATTTGTCTGTCCAGCGCGTTGTAGCGCGTCGTCAGGCGCGCTTCAAAAGCCTTCACTTTGGTTTCGACGTTGGCTTGCTCCTTGGTATTGCGCGTCGAACTAAGCTTGTACGCGCTATCTTTAGATTTGAAAAAGCCATCGGTCGAAAGCAAATTGGTCGTCAGCGCTTTGAGCTTGACCGCGATGCCATCGGCAGAGCCGCCACCGGTGCTGCGGAACATATTTTGCAGCTCGGTCATATTGTTGTTCATGGCCGCGGTAAATTTGGTGTTGTCGACGCTCAAATCGCCGCCCCGTGCTTGGGTAATGCCCACATCGCTCAGGCGCTGAAACACCGTCGAAGCGGTGGTGACCGACTGAAGCGCCGTGCGCAGCATATTTTGCAAACCAATCGTGGTTGAATCGCCCTGAAACAACCCCGACTGTTTGGTCGCTGGGTCGTATTTGGTGGCATCGTTGAGCGATGCGTTGATGGCGTTGTACGCTTTGACAAACGCATCTACATTCGCTTTCACAGCGGTGTTGTCTTTGGTGACTGTGATTTCAATCGGTGCTGTAGTGACTTTTTCGGCCTTGAAGGTTACACCCGCGACGGTGTTGGCAAAGGTGTTGCTGGACGAAGAAACAGCAATGCCATTGACCTTGGCTTGGGCATCAGCACTGGTTTGCGTGGCAGTTGAATCCACATTCAACGTTGTTAAACGTGAAAGTCCTGTCATGTCCGTATTGGCAGCGCCGCCACCGGCTTCTGTGGCTGTGACATTGAAGCCGCCAATGGCCCCAGTGGTCTTGCTGCGCAGCATCAAGCGCTGGCCTGTCGCATCGGTCAAAACGCTGGCTGTGACACCTGAATTGGCACCGTTGATCGCGCTGGCAATCTCAGCCACGGTTTCTGTACCGGTCAAGGTAATACTGACCGAAGAGGCCGGAGTGTTGGCGGTGAAAGCGCTGGAACCAGCGGTGCCAGCCCACTTACCCATGTCGATGGTGAGCGTACCCGCGCCTACCGCACCACTGATGGAGGTCGATGCGGTAGATTGTGTTTTCGCCAAACTGACCACATCTACGGCAAAATTGGTGGGCAGGGTGCCACCAATCGCTGTGGTGCTAACGTAGGTGCTGTCGGAGGATGTCGCAGTCACTGCGTTCCAACCGGTCAAGCTGGTTAGTTTGCTGGCCGCATCTGCCAACGTGGAAACTAGTGATTTGATCTCACCTATCGCCGAAATTTTGGTGTCAATAACGGTCGCATCTTTTTTGAGTTGGTCGATCGGGCGCCTTTCAAGGGTCACCAACTGGGAAATGATGCTCTTGACATCCAGTCCGCTGGTGCCAACGCCTACCGATGAAATGGTCGCCATATAAGCCTCCTGCAATGTTCGACATTTGACAGAAATTATGGCGTTTTAGGCACGCCACGAACCTTGGTAAACCAGCAGCTAAACCTGCCAATTCGCGGGCTATCCGCCTAAATTAGTCGAAAACGGTGCTAAAAGCCAGTCCCCAAAGCAAAAAAGCAGCGGCACTGTGCTGGTGCCACCACTTTTATTGTATTTGCCTAGCGCAGCAAGACCAGCGCACTTTTGGACAGCTGGTTGGCTTGGGCAGCCAAGGCTTGGTCGGCTTGTCCCAAAAACTGCTTGCGTGACAGTCCGGCAGTTTTTCGGGCCAATCTGCCATCCAGAATGCGGGCGCTGGAGCTTGAACCTTGTGTTGATTCCGAGTCGTCTGAGGTGTCTTGGGACTCCTCGGACTTGTTGCCCGGTTTCTTGGGTTTTTTTTTCTCCAGATTTTCTGATTTTGCTTTCTCGGATTCTGACAGTTTGCTTTTTTCCTGTTCAGAAGAAGCCCCTTTCGAGGCTTCTTCGTTGCTGGTAGCAGGGCTGGCAGTGACCGGGAAACCGCGCTCAGGCCCTTGTGGCTTATCGCAAAAGTGACATCACGCCTTGTGGCAATTGGTTGGCTTGGGCCACCATTGCGGTACCTGCTTGTTGCAGGATTTGAGCGCGCGACAGGTTGGCCGTTTCTTGGGCGAAGTCGGCATCTTGAATGCGCGAACGGGCGCTGGACATGTTGTCCGACGAAACGCTCAGGTTGGTGATCGCTGTTTCGAAGCGCGATTGCAGGGAACCGAGATTGGCGCGCTGGCTGCTGATGTTGGCAATGGCCGAATCAACGGTTTTGATAGCTTTGGTCGCGTTATCAAAGGTTGTGATGTCCAAGCTAGCGACAGAATTTAGGGTAGAACTGTAACTGCCGGCTGCACCTGTGACATTACTGGTATCGACCACTGAAAAGCCCTTGCTTGAATCCAGCGTGACATAGCCCGAGGCCACGGCACCAGTGGCACCCGCACCACCCGCGCTAACAGCGGCGGCACCAGCACCGACTGTGCCGTTTTCGTCAACTTTGGCTAAAAGAGCTGCGCCACCGTTGGCCACACCAGCATCAGCGACGGAAATGTCGTTGCCCGAACTGTTGGTGAGTTGAATGGCTGTGCCTGCCGTATTGACCGTTGCGGTAATACCGGTCTTGGACGTTACGTCGTTGATAGCCGAAACCGCTGTAGCCAAACCAGCAGCCGTACCGCTAGAAGCAATCGAGAAAGAAACCGCTTGTGCCGTGGCATTGTCAGACACCAAGTTGATGGTGTACGACGCTGTGCCTGTCGCTGTGGGCTGGAAGCTCAATTCAGCCTTGGTGGTGGCTGTTGCTGTAACACCGGTTTTGTCTGTAATAGCGTTGATATTAGCGGCAGCGGTCTTGGCAGTATCGCCGGCGAGAACAGCCGCAGCACCGCTGCCTTCCGCGCCATAGATGGTGATACTTCCGGCTGTAATACCGTTAGAACCAACGGCTGCAGCTACTGCAGCCACGCCGCTGGCTTGAATTTGGTTGTTGCCATAGTTGGTTGTCCGCATATTGGCAGTGGTTGCGGTAATGGTTTGGTTGGAATTAGCACCCACTTGGAACTGTTGCGAACCAAAGCTGCCATCCAGCAATTTTTTGCCGTTGAATTCAGTGGTTTGCGAAATACGATCCAATTCCGATCCCAGTTGGTTCACTTCAGCCTGCAGCGCCTTGCGATCGCTAGCGCTGTTGGTGGCGTTAGACGATTGCACCGCCAGTTCACGCACCCGTTGCAGGATGTCGTTAGACGATTTGAGCGCACCTTCAGCCGTTTGCGCCAACGAGATGCCGTCGCCTGCATTGCGGATGGCTTGGTTAGTGCCCTTGATTTGGCTGGTGAAGCGCTCCGACACGGCCAAGCCAGCGGCATCGTCTTTGGCGCTGTTGATGCGCATACCCGACGACAGGCGGCTGATCGCGGTATTCAGTGCGCCTTGATTGGCAGCCAAGTTGCGTTGGGCAGTCAACGAAGCGATGTTGCTATTGATGGTGGATGCCATTGCGAATCTCCTAAAAAGAACAGACTAAATATGGCGTTACCGCCAACATGGAAGGACTAGACAGTATGCACCTTTTGCCCCTTGGCTTGCCCTTGCCCGAGTGGGCTTTTGGGTAAATCACAAGGCATCTGGCTGTGCTATGAACGTCCCAGTACCAAGGATTTCGGATGCCCGTCAGAGAACTTGAGGGGCAAACAGCAAGATTGACCCATTTTTCTGCGTCTTATCGGTTCAATGCGCTGAGCACGAGTCTCCACAATCACCTCCATCGTTCCACCCAAGTCCGCCGGACAGATTTTTAACACCGGCTGATGTAATTTGTTTACACCTCTCTAGGAGTTATGCGATGGCATCCACTATCAATACCAACATCAGCTCTCTGACCGCCCAGCGCAACTTGGGTATGAGCCAGGCTTCGCTGAATACCTCTATTAACCGCTTGTCGTCAGGCCTGCGCATCAACAGCGCTAAAGACGACGCTGCTGGTCTTGCGATCTCGGAGCGCTTCACCAGCCAAATCAAGGGCACGAACCAAGCTGCCCGTAATGCCAACGACGGCATTTCGCTGGCACAAGTGGCTGAAGGCGCGCTCAAGTCGTCTGGCGACATCCTGCAACGGGTGCGTGAACTGGCAGTGCAATCGGCCAATGCCACTAACAGCGCTGGCGACCGCAAGGCCTTGCAGCAAGAAGTGAACCAACTGGTTTCTGAATTAGACCGTATTTCGCAAACCACTGAATTCAATGGCAAAAAATTGCTGGATGGCAGCTTTGGTTCGCAGCAGTTCCAAGTGGGGGCTAATTCCAACCAAACCATTACCGCAGCTACTGCCAATATGCGGACAACCAACTATGGCAACAACCAAATTCAAGCCAGCGGTATGGCTGCGGTAGTTGCAGCGATAAATACCAACGGCGTTGCCGCTGCTACGGGTGTAATTAACGGCTCGGAAGGCAGCGGTCAGGTCATCACACTCGCCCACGATACCGCCAAAACCATTGCCGCCAACGTCAACGCGATCACCGATAAAACCGGTGTTACGGCCTCGGCGATCACTAAGGCTGAATTGAGCTTTCAACCCACAGCCACAGGTGCGGCTGTGTACACCCTCAACCTGCAATCGGACAATACTACCGCAGTGGCGGTTACTTTCTCGATTGCTTCCAGTGGTACGGCTGCCGGCCTGTCTACAGCGGTTTCAGCTATCAACGACGTAACGTCCAAGACAGGTATTACCGCAAAGGTCAATACGGCTGGCACAGCCATCGAATTGACCAATGCGACTGGCAATGATATTGCTGTTGGTGATGCTGGTTCAACTAACGCAGGCGCAGCTCTTTTGGCCAAAATTGACGCAACTGGCACTGTAGGTGCCGGTGCTGTTGCCGCCAGTACTGGGGGTGCGGGTGGGGCTACCCCTGCCATAGCATCAGGCTACGTCACCATGGATTCGAACACGGGCTTTTCAGTCACGGACACTGGTGGTTTCTTGGGCGCAGCAGCAGGTACAGGAGCTTCCTTAAACACAGTGGCCAGCCTTGACATCACCAATTTTGACAACGCTACCAAAGCCATCAAAACGGTGGATTCAGCCTTGGGCTTTATCAACGGCGAACGTGCCAAGCTCGGTGCCCTGCAATCGCGCTTTGAAACCACCATTAACAACCTGAATGTTACTTCGGAGAACTTGTCGGCTTCGCGTTCGCGCATTCAAGATGCCGACTTTGCCCAAGAAACAGCCAATCTGTCGCGTGCCCAAGTGCTGCAACAAGCTGGTACGGCCATGGTGGCCCAGGCCAACCAGTTGCCACAAGGCGTACTGTCGCTGCTGAAATAAACCGGCGCTTTGGTATCGAAGCCAGCCCTGCTGCAAAGCGGGCTGGCTTTTTTGCGTTGGTTGTTGTATTTGTTCCTATCCTTTTTGAGGGGTAGCAGAAAAAGTCAGATGGATTCGTTTCGTACAACTTAACGCGGTGGTATTCTGGGTGAGGATTCACTCCGAATCTTCCTATGGGGTAGTTCTGCTTGATCGGAGGAGAGTTTTTTATCTAAAATGTAGGTGCTTTATTAAATAGCGCCTCTATTTTTACATTCGTTATAAAAATTGATTTATTTTGACGGGTAAGCAAAAATTACATAGGATAATATAAAATTAAATAATTATATCAATGACTTCAAATTGAAAAATCCTCATGCTGAGGTGATATTTTGCGTACGAGTTGGCCGCGAGTCGCTTTAAAAGTACTGACTTAGAAACCGCAACCCATGAGCCGTTTTGCCATTAAACAGACCCCCTTGTCCGGTTTGGTCAGTGTTGAGCGCCAACCGCTGGCCGA
>JAIEMS010000054.1 GCA_019751915.1 Burkholderiaceae bacterium | reverse complement strand
TTGTCGTTTTTGCCATGCTCATGTTACCCAAGGCCGCATGGTTGTTGGCCCTGACAGAGAGTTCATAACACGCTCTAGGATTTTTTGCTTGGATCTGTAGGCCAGTCGTGCATTGCTTGGTTTCCTAAGCAAAAAGGACGAGGCTTTTCAGCAAGCAGCCATCTTGGGGGCTTGCAGCTATAAGGTCGTATCAGCCCAGCATCGCAGTGTCGGCATGCTTTCTCCTTGGCTGCCGATTGGAACTCAGCGCCTTTTCTCTGCCCCATTTCATTGGGTCACAACGGTCGAATACAGGCTGATTGTTGAGTTTGGCTCAAAAAGGGACGGTTAAACTTCCATCATTCCTGCAAATGTCATCATTTGTTCATGACTTTGTCACTTTTGCCCATTTTCCCCCAGAGGAGTTCCCATGCTGTTTGGCAAACTTTTACCGCGCGAAGGTAATTTTTTCGAGATGTTCAACCAGCACGCGGCCCACACAGTAGAAGCCGCTCATGCATTTGCACAGCTCGTGGCAAATTACAGCGACGTGCGTCTGCGCGAAAAATACACCCAAGAGGTTGATGCCGCCGAGTTGGCTGCCGACCACATCACCCACGAAGTGACCAAGGCGGTGCACCAGACTTTTATTACACCGATTGACCGCGAGCAAATTCACTCGCTCATCAACACTATGGACGATGTGACCGATCTGATTCAAGATGCGGCCGAAACCATGTCGTTGTACGACATCCACCACATTACCGAAGAAATTACGGTACTGACAACCCTGAGCGTCAAGTGCTGCGAACGTCTGCGCGAAGCCATTGCCCTGCTCGACAAAATTGCCACTCCAAGCAACGCCGAAGCTGCGCTCAAGACGTGCCATGAAATTGACCGCCTCGAAAGCGATGCCGACCGCGTCCTGCGCAGCGCCATCAGCAAACTGTTTCGGGAGCAGCCCGATGTGCGCGAGCTGATCAAGCTCAAGGCCATTTACGAGCAGTTAGAAACCGTGACGGACAAGTGCGAAAGCGCTGCCAAGATGATCGAGGGCATCGTCCTCGAAAATTCCTGACCGACGTTGAAACGGTTCAATTATGGAAACCGCACAAACTGCCCTGTGGGTCGTGGCTCTTTTGGTGGCATTGGCTATCATTTTTGACTTCATGAACGGCTTTCACGATGCCGCCAACTCGATTGCTACCGTAGTCTCGACCGGGGTACTCAAGCCCGGCCAAGCCGTGGTATTCGCTGCTTTTTTCAACTTTGTTGCCATTTTCATCTTCCACCTGAGCGTGGCCGCAACCATTGGCAAGGGCATCGTCCAGCCCGGCATTGTCGATACCCATGTGGTATTTGGGGCGCTGGTAGGTGCAATTACTTGGAACGTCATTACGTGGTATTACGGCATTCCCAGCAGTAGTTCGCATGCACTGATTGGCGGCATTGTGGGGGCAGTGATTGCCAAGGCCGGCGCTGGTGCGCTGATTTCGGCAGGCATCATGAAAACCGTGGCGTTTATCTTTGTTTCGCCGCTGCTGGGTTTTTTGCTCGGTTCGCTGATGATGGTCGCTGTGGCTTGGATTTTTCGGCGCTCACGCCCAGGCCGGGTCGATAAATGGTTCCGGCGTTTGCAATTGGTATCGGCTGGTGCTTACAGCTTGGGCCACGGCGGTAACGATGCCCAAAAAACCATTGGCATCATTTGGCTGCTGTTGATTGCAACCGGGTACTCCTCGGCCAGCGATGCTTCCCCGCCAACGTGGGCCATCGTCAGTTGCTACATGGCGATTGGTTTGGGCACGATGTTTGGTGGCTGGCGTATCGTGAAAACGATGGGCCAAAAAATTACCAAGCTCAAGCCAGTCGGTGGTTTTTGTGCTGAAACTGGCGGTGCAATGACGCTGTTTTTGGCCACTGCATTGGGTATTCCTGTCTCGACCACGCACACCATTACTGGGGCTATCGTCGGTGTTGGCTCAACCCAGCGGGCCAGCGCGGTGCGCTGGGGTGTGGCGGGCAACATCGTTTGGGCTTGGATTTTGACCATCCCAGCCAGTGCTTTTGTTGCTGCTGTGGCCTACTGGATCAGTTTGCAGTTGTTTTAGTGTTCAGGCAGATTGAGCGAAGCAGATATAATCGCGGGCTTTGCAGCGTGTCGCTGGCCGGGTGGTCATGTCGCGTGTCTCAACGTTGCGAATCTTGTGGTTCAAGTGCATGGCGCTGACCCACCACCCGAAGGAACAATCATGGTCGTTATCCGACTTTCTCGCGGCGGCTCCAAGGGCCGTCCTTTCTTCAACATTGTTGTGGCCGACAAGCGCGTTCGCCGCGATGGTCGTTTCATTGAGCGTTTGGGTTTCTACAACCCCACCGCCAAGGACACTGAAGAAGGTCTGCGCATTGCACAAGACCGCCTGACTTACTGGCAAAGCGTGGGCGCACAATCGTCGCCTACCGTGGATCGCCTGATCAAGCAAGCCGCTCAAAAGGCTGCCTAAGTCCAGTTTGCTGGTTCGAGGCGGGTTTCGTCGGTATCCACTGACGAAACCCGCCTTTTCTTTTTTGCACCTTCACCCAATCTCTGCCATGTCCACTGCATTGAACTTAGAGCCTACCGAGTTGCCCGCAGATGCCATCGAGGTGGGCCGCATTGCGGACGCTTGGGGTGTCAAGGGCTGGTTCAAGGTGCTGTCGCACAACGCAAACCCCGAAGCCCTGTTTGCAGCCAAACGCTGGTATTTGCAACCGAGCGAAAAGGGCGCACGCACCTTCAGCGGCACGGCACTACTAACCATTCGCCAAGTACGGCCACACTCCGACACCATCGTCGCTTGGGCCCAGGGCATTGACGAGCGCAACGGTGCCGAGGCACTGCGCGGTGCACGCATTTTTGTGCCAAGGGCTGATTTTCCGCAAGCACAGGCCGACGAGTACTACTGGGTCGATTTGATCGGTCTGGAGGTGGTGAACCGTGAAGGCGTGGTTTTGGGCCAAGTGCGCGAACTGATGTCCACCGGCCCACAGACTGTGCTGGTACTGACCGATGAGCAGGGTGCAAAACCTATCGAACGCATGATTCCGTTTGTTTCGGCCTTTGTCGATAAAGTCGAACTGCCCGAGAAACGCATTACTGTCGATTGGCAACCCGATTACTGAGCGTACCATGCGCTTTGACATCATCACCCTCTTCCCAGAGCTGTTTGGCCCGTTCTTGGCCAGTGGCGTGACCCGCCGCGCCTATGCCTCAGGTCAGGTCGATGTGCGCCTGTGCAACCCGCGTGACCATGCGCAAGGCAATTACCGCCGCGTCGATGATCGTTCGTTTGGCGGTGGCCCCGGCATGGTGATGATGGCACCGCCACTGGAGCGCTGTTTGGCGGCCATCCGCGCTGAACGTGCTGAGGCACCAGAATGCCAAGCACCGCTGGTGTTGTTCTCGCCGATTGGTAAGGCGCTCAACCATACGGCTGTCGCACACTGGTCGGCCAGCCAAGGCGCAATTTTGCTGTGCGGGCGTTACGAGGGCATTGACCAGCGCTTTATCGATGCCCATGTGGATGTGCAAATCAGTTTGGGTGATTTTGTCCTCTCGGGCGGTGAGATTGCAGCGCTGGCCTTGCTCGACGCTGTGGCACGCTTGCAGCCCGGTGTGTTGAACGACGAAGGTAGCCACCAGCTCGACAGCTTTAATCCGGCACTCGATGGTTTGCTTGACTGTCCCCATTACACCCGCCCCGAGGAGTGGAATGGCCGCACCGTACCGCCCGAATTGCTATCGGGCCACCACGCCCGCATCGAGCGCTGGCGGCGTGACCAGCGCTTGAAATTAACGGCACAGCACCGGCCCGAGTTGATTGATGCTGCGCGTTCTGCCGGACTTTTGAATCGCGCCGACGAGGCAACGCTGGCCCACTGCGCTTGAAAAGCTATAATGGAAGGCTTTTCGATCCTCTGGCCGGCCGCTTCGCATCCACAGTGCGGGGCCTGAACGTCAATCCCGACGCAGCCATTTTTGGCGCGGACATGATCGTTGGATGCAACCATGAATCTGATCCAGACTCTTGAAGCGGAAGAAATCGCCCGCCTCAACAGAACCCTGCCTGAATTTGCCCCCGGCGACACGGTCATCGTGAGCGTCAACGTGGTCGAAGGTACGCGCAAGCGCGTGCAGGCTTACGAAGGCGTCGTGATCGCCAAGCGTAACCGTGGCCTCAACAGCGGTTTTACCGTTCGTAAAATCTCCAATGGCGAAGGCGTGGAACGTACATTCCAAACCTACAGCCCACTGATCGCTAAGATCGAAGTCAAGCGCCGTGGTGACGTGCGCCGTGCCAAGCTGTACTACCTGCGCGATCGCAGCGGCAAGTCGGCACGTATCAAAGAAAAGCTGCCCCAGCGCAAGCAGGCAGTGGCTGCAACTACAGCCGCAGTCGCCGCATAACGCGCAGGTGCTCTTATCGGGCACTCCAAGCCGCCGCCGCATTTGCTTGTGGCGGCTTTTTTATTTCTCCCACTATTTTTGCTGTGACCTCTGCCTCGACTTCTGCGCTGCCTCAATTCGACCCACGCCGGGTGCCGGTGGTTGGGGTCGATACGCACCTGCCCGCTGTCCCCCTGTCGGCGCAAACTCCCGAGGCGCTGCGCCAACGCTTTGCAGCGCCACCCTTTTGGCAGCCCGAGGTGGTGCGAGAAAAGAGCTTTTCTAGCCGGGCACCGGCCCATGCAGCGGTGCTAGTGCCGATTGTGCTGCGCGAGCAACCCACGGTGCTGTTGACCGAGCGCACGGGGCATCTGTCAACGCATTCTGGGCAGGTGGCCTTTCCGGGGGGGCGCACTGACCCCGAAGATGCCAGTCCAGCGGCCACCGCCTTGCGCGAGGCGTGGGAAGAAGTCGGTCTAGAAGCGCGTTTTGTGGAAGTCCTTGGAACGTTGCCGACCTACATCACGGGTTCGTCTTTTATTGTCTCGCCGGTCGTGGCATTGGTGCAGCCCGATTGTGTGCTGCGACCCAATCCGCACGAAGTGGCTGATCTGTTCGAGGTGCCATTGGCTTTTTTACTCGACCCGGCGAACCACCAACGCCATGCACTAGAGTGGCAGGGCGTGCGCCGAGAGTGGTTTTCCATGCCGTACCAAGCGGGTCAGAAGAACCACTACATCTGGGGTGCTACAGCTGGTATGTTGCGCAATTTTTACCGTTTCCTGCATGCCTGAGCTATTGTGGTGGGGCCGGTATCATCGCGTTCCATGAGTTTCTTCGCCCTCTTGTTCGCCTTGCTGATTGAGCAGGCCCGCCCGCTGGCAAGCAGCAATCCCATTCATGCTGGATTGCGCGCATGGTCGCTATCGGTGAGCCGCAATTTTGATGCGGGCAAGCCCCACCACGCTTGGGTGGCTTGGAGTTTGGCAGTGTTATTGCCGGCCCTGTTGGCATTGGGTGTGCATTGGCTGTTGATGTGGACTTTAGGCTGGCCTTTTGCCATGGTCTGGAATGTTGCCGTGCTGTACTTGACGTTGGGGTTTCGCCAGTTCAGCCACCACTTCACCGGCATTCGTGATGCCCTTGAAGAGGGTGATGAAGAGCAAGCCCGCACTTTGCTGGCGCATTGGCAGCAGGTCAATGCAGCAGATTTGCCCCGCAGCGAGATCGTCCGTCATGTGATCGAGTATTCGGTCTTGGCCGCGCACCGCCACGTTTTTGGGGTGCTCGCCTGCTTCTCGGTGCTGGCCGCGTTGGGTCTGGGGCCTGCCGGAGCGGTGTTTTACCGTATGGCCGAGTTTGTCTCGCGCCACTGGTCGGCGCGGCGCAGCGCAGTTCTGCAAACGGCCAGCGCCTCGCTTCAGCAGGCTGCCGCCCAAGCATGGACTGCCATTGACTGGTTGCCTACCCGCCTCACAGCCCTGTGTTTTGCGATGGTCGGCAGCTTTGAAGAGGCCATTGACGGCTGGCGTTTTCATGCACAGCGTTTCCCCAACGATAACGATGGCGTGGTGCTGGCCGCTACGGCTGGTGCCATCAATGTGCGCTTGGGTGGTGAGGCACTGTTAGCGCGGTTGGAGGCCTTGCCGCCACTGGGGTTGGAGGTCGATGCCGACATCGGCGATAGCGACAGCACCCCGGGCCGCGAACCCGAGGTCGGGCACCTGCGCAGCGTGGTCGGTTTGGTTTGGCGCTCCGTGGTGGTGTGGATGCTGCTGCTCGCGTTGCTGACGCTGGCACGGTTGCTGGGTTAATCAATACCGTGTTTGGCCCAGTTCCGCAAATAAGTCGCTATATATTTTAGCGCGACTAGCGCTGATTCCGCCTGCGCTAGGGCCGTTTTTGACCGCATCCAGCACACCGCAACCCGGTTCATGCAAATGGGTGCAGTTATAAAACTTGCAGGCTGTGGCGTGGGCAGCAATATCGGGCATGCAGGCTGCCAACTGCATCGGGGCAATGTGTTGCAGGCCAAACTCTTGAAAACCGGGCGAATCAATCAGCGCTGTGGTGCGCTCCGGATCGACCCAATACAGCGCTGTGCTGGTGGTAGTGTGTTTGCCCGAATTGAGCGCCTGCGAGATTTCGCCGGTCAGCACAGTGGCACCGGGCACCAGCAGGTTAATCAAGGTGCTTTTGCCTGAGCCAGACGGCCCCAGCACCAGCGTGGTTTTGCCGCGCAGGTGTTGCAGCAACAGTTCGCGATCGACTTCACCCGAGGCCGTCAGCGATAGCGGCAACACCCCATAGTGGTGGCCGCCGTCAGCGCTTTTGATTTGGCGATAAGGCTGCAGGCGCTCCCACGCACGGGCAAAGGGTTCGACCAAATCGGTTTTGTTGAGGGCAATCAGCGGTTGAATGTGCGTCGCTTCGGCAGCAATCAGCGCCCGGGCCAGTTGGCTTTCAGAGAACACCGGCTCGGCGGCAATCAAAATCAGCACTTGGTCGAGGTTGGCGGCAAACGACTTGGTGCGGATTTCGTCTTGGCGGTAAAACAGGTTGCGCCGCTCTTGCACTTTTTCAATCGTGCCCTCGTCGCCTTGGCCGCTGGGTGCCGCTTGCCACAGCACATGGTCGCCGACGACCGATTGGCTTTTTTTGCCACGCGGGTGGCAGATGCGGCGCTGGCCGTCGGGGGTTTCCACCATGCAATGGCGACCATGGCTGGCAACCACCAAGCCCTCCATCAGTGCGCTGCGCCCGGTCATGGCTTGTTGTTTGCTATTAATGTAATAGCTACTTTATGAGGCTGGGTGCGGGCTATGTCCCGATTTTTCTTCAAATGTGTCATGCAGCTTGCACCGGAGGCATCCGTGCCAGCCGTTCACTGGCCGGTGGATGGGAGTAATAAAACTTCACGTACACCGGGTCGGGCGTTAGCGTGGAGGCGTTGTCTTCGTAGAGCTTGAGCAGGGCCGAGGCCAAGTCGGCACCGTTGGTATGGGCCATAGCGTAGGCATCGGCTTGGAATTCGTCGCGGCGCGAAAATTGCGCCAACAGTGGCCCCAAAAACACGGTAAATACCGGCACCACCAATAAAAACAAAATCAAAGCCAAGGCATCGTTGGGCGCAGCCGAGGCGCTGGGCACCAACAGGGCCAAACTCGGGCGCACACCCAAGCCGGTATAAAACCATGCCTGCGTTGCCAGCCAACCCAGCAGGGCAAAACCGGCCAAACTCAGGGCAAACAGCATCACCATGCGCTTGGCGATGTGGCGGTGGTGAAAATGCCCCAGTTCGTGCGCTAGCACTGCCTCGACCTCGCCCGGCGAGAGCTGGCGCAACAGCGTGTCGTAAAACACCACCCGCTTGGCCGCGCCAAAGCCCGTGAAATACGCATTGGCATGGGCACTGCGGCGACTGCCATCCATCACAAACAAGCCCTTGGCGGCAAAGCCACAACGCTGCATCAGCGCCGTCACCCGGGCCTGGAGTGATGCATCTTCTAGGGGTTTAAATTGATTAAAAAGCGGGGCAATGAAAGTGGGGTAAACCACCATCAGCAGCAGGTTAAAACCCATCCAAAAGGCCCATGCCCACAGCCACCACAGGCTGCCCGCAGCGCCCATCAGCCACAAAATCAACCATGCCAGCGGCAAGCCAATCAACGCCCCGATCAACGACGATTTCAGCAAATCGACCAACCACAAGCGCAGTGTTATCTGGTTAAAACCAAAGCGCTGTTCAATGACAAAAGTTTGGTAAAGCGTAGCGGGCAGGTCAATCAAGCTACCGATCAGCACAAACGCCACCAACAGCGCCAACTGCTGCGCCATACCGCCGCCCAGCGCTTGTAGCAACCATTGGTTCAGGGTATCCAAGCCACCCAGCAGCGTCCACCCCAGCAACACAGCGGCACCGAGCGCCATTTCGAGCAGGCCAAAACGGTTTTTGGTTAGGGTGTAGTCGGCGGCTTTCTGGTGTGCGGCCAAAGGAATGCGTGCAGCAAACAGCGGCGGCACACTGTGCCGATGGCGCGCCACATGGCGAATTTGGCGCGAGGCCAGCCAAAATTTAAGCACCAAGCCCAGCACGAGCGCAGCGGCAAAAGACAAGGTGAGTGCCAACGAGGGCGAGAAGAAGTCAGGTGAAGAAGCAGGCATGTCGTGCCAGTGTAGGGCATCAGCGACAATGCTGCCCATGCCAGAAACCCCCCAAATTACCCCTGTAACACTTGCCAAATCCGACCAAAACCTGGTCTGGCTGGACTGCGAAATGACCGGCCTGAACCCAGAAGTCGAACGCATCATTGAAATTGCCGTGGTCGTCACTGGCCCCAACTTAGAGCCGCGCATCGAAGGCCCAGTGCTGGTGATTCACCAATCTGACGAACTACTGGGCAAGATGGACGCTTGGAACAAAGGCACACACGGTCGCAGCGGCCTGATTGACAAAGTCAAAGCCTCGACCCTGACCGAAGCGCAAGCGGAGCAACAAATCATCGACTTCCTGAAAAAATACGTCCCCAAGGGCAAAGTGCCAATGTGTGGCAACAGCATCGGCCAAGACCGGCGTTTTTTGGTGCGCTATATGCCCAAACTCGAAGCCTTCTTTCATTACCGCAATATTGACGTCAGCACCCTCAAAGAGCTGGCCAAACGCTGGAAGCCCGAAGCCTACAGCAGCTTTAAAAAAGCACAAAAGCACACCGCACTGGCCGATGTTCAAGAGTCCATTGATGAATTAGCGCATTACCGCCTACACCTACTGTCAATGTAGGGACTTGCGGGGAAACCCGTACTCGTGTCATAATTGACGGCTGCACCGCGCACTGCGTTGCAAATTGTGCATCTCCCTTCACACACCGGGTCTGCGAACTTGCCGGGACAGCCTTTAAAGCCAGTCCGTCTTGTATTGCGCTAGACACCCAGCCGCGCTGGCACAACGCCTGCGCAGGTTTCGTTTGATGGTTGATGTTTTTTAACCATTGACGAAGCCATCACAGGCCGCGCCTGTGACCGTTTTCGTGTGAGAAAACTATGACCGACACTTTCCAAGTGCAGGGCGAATTTGCGCCTGCTGAATTTTCTGCTGCTGACGTTTCCGTGATCAATGCGGTTGATTCGACCGAACCGAGCGAAGCCGTCACCGCCGAACCCAATGGCTTTATCGAATTGGGTCTGGCACCCGAGCTGGTGCAGGCTGTAGCCGATCTGGGCTACACCCAACCCACCACCGTGCAGCTCAAGGCTATTCCTTTGGCAATGGGCGCTGGCGCTGAAGCCGGACGTTTCATCGACCTGATGGTTTCGAGCCAAACTGGTAGCGGTAAAACAGCAGCATTCTTGCTGCCTGTGTTGCACACGCTGATTGGTCAAATGGCTGAAGCCGAAGCTGCTTCCCGCGCTGAATACGAACGCGCAGCCGCTGAAGCCATTGCCCGTGGCGAAGCGCCTCCCAAGCGCGCCAAGCGCAAAGACCCCACCAACCAGCGCAATTTCAAGGCCGCCACTCCGGGTGCCCTGATTTTGTGCCCGACGCGCGAACTGGCCCAACAAGTGGCCCACGATGCCATTGATTTGGTCAAGCACACCCGTGGCCTGCGCGTTGCCAACGTGGTCGGCGGCATGCCTTACCAATTGCAAATTGCCAAGCTGCAAAATGCCGATTTGGTTGTGGCTACACCAGGGCGCTTGCTGGACTTGCAGCGCTCGATGCAAATCAAGCTCGACCAAGTGCAGTTCTTGGTGGTGGACGAAGCCGACCGCATGCTCGATTTGGGCTTTGCCGACGATTTGGCTGAGGTCAATCAACTGACCAGCCAGCGCAAGCAAACCATGATGTTTAGCGCCACCTTTGCGCCGCGCATTCAGCAACTGGCCATGCGCGTCATGCACGACGGTGGTTCTTCGGTCAAGCGTATCCAAAACGATGCGCCCCACGAAAAGCACGTCAACATCAAGCAAGTGCTCTACTGGGCCGACAACGCCCAACACAAGCGCAAGATGCTTGACCACTGGCTGCGCGACACCGGCATCAACCAAGCCATTGTGTTCTCTAGCACCCAAGTCGAGTGCGACGGCTTGGCGGCTGACTTGCAACAAGAAGGCTTCAGTGCCGTAGCACTGCATGGCGCTTTGAGCCAAGGTCTGCGCAACCGCCGCTTGATGGCGCTGCGCCAAGGCCAAGTGCAAATTTTGGTGGCTACCGATGTGGCTGCCCGTGGTATTGATGTGCCTACCATCACCCACGTTTTCAACTATGGTCTGCCGATGAAGGCCGAAGACTACACCCACCGCATTGGCCGCACGGGTCGTGCTGGTCGTGATGGTTTGGCGGTGACTTTTGCCGAGTTCCGCGATCGCCGCAAGATTTTCGACATCGAAGGTTACACCCACCAACAGTTCAAGGCCGAGGTCATTCCGGGGCTGGAGCCTGTGCAGCGCTTCCCGCAAGCGGGTAGCCGCCCACAAGGTGACTTCGGTGGCGGTGGTCGCGGTGGCCCTTCGCGCGAACGCAAGTTTGGCGGCCCAGCACGCGGCGGCTTTGGTGGCAACGACCGTGGTGGTTTTGGCGGTGGCAATGACCGCGGCGGTTTCGGTGGCGGTTTTGCCAACAGCAGCGGTTTTAATGACCGTCAGCGTGTGCAGGGTCGTCCTACCGATGACCGCCCACACGGCGGTGGCGGTGGCTTTGGTGGCCCTCGTGATGACCGTGGTGGTGATCGTGGTTTTGCACCCCGTCGCGATGCCGAAGGTTTTGGCCGCAAGCCTGGCTTTGGTGACGGTGCCCGTGCAGGTGGCCCACGCAATGAGGGCGGCGCACCGCGCGGTGATTTTGCCCCCCGTGGCGAGTTTGCCCCGCGCAAGCCCAGCTTTTCTAAGCCCGGCGCTGGTGCTGGCAAGCCCTTTACACCACATGATGCTCGCAAGCGCCCAGCACGCCCAGCACGCCCAGCACGCTAAAGTTTTGGCAACAAACTAAAAGCCGACCCCAAGGGGTCGGCTTTTTTGTGGGTCACACCAATTGGGCAGCAATCCTACCGCGCAGACTGTTTAAAAACATCCACTCTTGAACACGCGGTATGTCTTGCAGCCGCACCACTGCTTCGGTCAAGTGGCCGGTACGCAGCGCTTCTCCACGGCCCACCCCCGGCAATAAGCCGCACTCCAGCGCGGGCGTAACCCAGCAACCATCCAGCAGCATGGCAATGTTGCCGCGCGTGCATTCGGTGATTTCTCCTTCTTCGTTGTACAGCACGGTGTCAAAGATACCCGGTTGGGTGGGCGAAAACGCATCGTAATGGGCGCGGCGGCTGGTTTTGTAGCGCACAAATTCGCTGCGTGCCTCGGGCATTGGCCGGGTTGCACATTGCAGCAGTACCTGTGGTGCAGATGGCTCCATCGCAAAGGCCTCGGCCCGTGACTCGCCGCTGGCTGTCAGTAACAGACGCACACGCCACAAACCTTGCGGATGGGCTTGGGCCACAGCCGTCAGGCACTCGCGCACCTGTGCGCCACTCCAAGGATATGAAAAATGTGCTGATGCATCTTCCAGGCGCGCCAAGTGGGCATCGGCATTGCGTAACTGGCCGCCCTCTAGGGCAAGTGTTTCCAGAAGATAAAAAGGCATACTAGCTTGTTCAACAAAGGTGCGTTTGTGGTGCCATTCGTTCCATTCTGCGGATGCCCGTGCTCCCGAAGTGATGCCGCTGCCAATGCCACAGCGGGCCAGATTGTCCCGCAGTACCACGGTGCGAATTGGCACATTGAAGGTGGCACGGATTTCTCCTTCGTTGGTAGGTCGTACGACACCGATGGCTCCACAATAAATCCCGCGTGGGCCAGACTCTAGCGCACGGATGGCCTGCATAGCTCGCACCTTGGGTGCCCCGGTAATGGAACCACACGGAAACAGTGCACCAAAAATCGCTGGCAACCCAATGCCGGGTCGGGTGCGGGCCTGCACATCGGAAGTCATTTGCCATACCGCTGGCAGTGCCTGAGTCTGTAACAATGCAGGCACCTGTACGCTGTGTGGTTGGGCGATGCGCGAAAGATCGTTGCGCAGCAAATCGACAATCATGACGTTCTCAGCGCGCTCTTTCGGGCTGGTGCGCAGGGCAGCAGCATGCGCTGCATCTTGTGCTGGCGTGGTACCCCGAGGGGCTGTGCCTTTCATCGGGCGGGTCAAGATGTAGCCCCCATCAGCACTGCTGCACCAGTCAAAAAACAACTCCGGCGAGACTGAGAGCACCTGTTCATCGCCCATGTCGATGCAAGCGGCATACCCTCCCGGCTGGGCCCGTTGCAGTGCTGCAAACAAAGCATGGGTTGTCGCTGGGCTGATGGAACCGTGCAATGTACCCCGCATTTGGGCGGTGTAATTGACTTGGTAAAACTCACCGTTGGCAATGGCCTGCTGGATGTAAGTCAGGGCAGCGTCAAAACGCTGGCGTGCTTCGGGTTCTTTTTGCCAGTGCAGTGTCGGTGCTTCTGGCGCTGGAGTGTCTTGGCTGATTGGCCAAGGCTGTGGTGCATCGTACACCGCAAACCAAACCAGTGGGCCGTCAGCAGAGTGGGTTTGCAGAGCTGTATCAAAAGCCCCTGCGGCCTCGTAACGTACACAACCCACACACCATGCTCCCTGTTTGGCGGCAGACTGCACCGCGTCGAGTAAAGCGCGCACTTGGTCAGGTTGGTGTGCTATCAGTAGCTTGCACGGTGTGCCAAACGCATGGCGCAAACGTGGTGCGCTGGGATCGCGAGGGTCAGAAAAATCAATCAGCGCAATGGGGGGATCCAAAGTCATTGCTCGTTTTTGGATGTTCATGTACTTTGATCTGTGTACCACGCAAGAGAGGGCAGGTGTCTAGCATCGCTGAATCTCGACAGCAAATCTTTGAGCTGGTTTCAATGGGTCACAGGCCCCGTAACTTGGCTAAAGCGTTTGCCCGTCACACCCATTTGTCACGGTAAAGTTTTTTCGGGCCAACAGAGAAGGAAAGACGCGTGTCAGTCGGTCGGGGGCTACGCGCTAAAAAAGAAAAAGGCCGTTGGAAACCAACGGCCTTTTTACATATGGCGGAGTGGACGGGACTCGAACCCGCGACCCCCGGCGTGACAGGCCGGTATTCTAACCAACTGAACTACCACTCC
>JAIEMS010000030.1 GCA_019751915.1 Burkholderiaceae bacterium | reverse complement strand
ACCCTGATTCAGAAACGAGTTAAATTAACCCCGGACTCCAAAGCCCAGTGCTACTGAAAATGGGGGGACGTCGGCCCTTATCTGACGGTACTTTATAGCTATCATTTTTGAAAAAATCTGGCACACAGGGCTTTCGCTCTGCGGTCAGTAGGCATAGGGTGTCCAAGCGTTCGTGCCCGACTTGAGTACATAGCCTGCCCCGGTCGCATTGCGCATCACTACCATATCGTCGTTCTCGGAAACAAACTGCGTGGTTTCGGGCGTTTTCAAGCGCTCGGCCAAGGAGGGTGTCGAAGCGTCGTAAGGGCTTTTTTGCATCAGATCGTTGAGCAGCGAAAACAGGCCAAAGTAGCTCATCGGTTGCTCAACCATCAGTGCGGTCTTGTTGCCTTGCGATGCTGGGCCACCGATGATTTTGATGGCCGCTGGCACCAGCGTAATGCGTGGGCCAGGAATTTCACGCATGCCAGAAATCTGAATTTTGTCGCCCCGCAGTGCAGCGCCATGCTCAGGCACCAACATCACCACCACCGGGCGGCCAGTACTTTCCAGCTCGGTCAAGAACTTATCAAAATCGGCCAGCAACTTCTCTAGTCGGGGCTTATAAGTGTCAAGACTGCTGCGCGAACTCAAGCCCGGAACCCGGTTGCCATCGTGCAAGGAAACCGTGTTGTAGTACATGGCAATCGGCTCAGGGCCACGTTTTTGCCGCTCTTGCCACCACTGCGACAGCAGGGCCTGATCGTTGTAAATCGGTGTGCCATCAAAGCTGTGCATGTGCACTGGGGCCTGAAGGTTTTTTTCGATCTTTCCAGGCAGTCCCCCTTGCTGCTCCAAGACTTTGGCAAAGCTCTCGTACACGCCATCGTGGTTCAGCACGGCGGTGGTTTTATAGCCTGCTTTTTCCAGACTCGGAAAAACATAGCACTGCGGGTCGATGCCTTCATAAAGTGCCTTGTGCCGGGTCTGTCCACAGGTGCCGTGCAGTACCCGCAGCGAGGCTGGCCCGCTGTAACTGGCGGCACTGTTGAACTGGGTAAACACGACATCAAAGCGCTTGAGCAATGGATGATCTTTCAGGCCGACAAAGTCCATGTCGTCCCACGACAACGAGCACACATGCAGTACGATCACGTCAAACGGTGGTGGGGCACTACCGGCAAAAAATGCCAATTTACGCCGCGCCTCTGTGGCATAAAAGGCGCGCAACTGGCCCTCTGGATCGGCAGGGGGAGCAGGGGGCGCTATCGCACCACTGGCGGTTGCTGCGGGTGCGCCTACCGCCGCGACAGGTGCCACAGCCACCAACGCACTGGCACCGCTATTCGCTTGGTACACCGTCACCGCCGGCACACTCAAAATAGCCCCGAAAGCCAAGGTGGAAAAACGAATACGCCCTGCCAACAACACATAGACCGCGACAACCACCAAAAACCCAATCAGGGCCATCGGATTAACCAAGCGCTGGGCCAACTCCAGCATGTATTCGGCGCTAAAGCCGCTCAGAGCCTTGGCCTGCGATAACACCCGCCCAATGGTCGGCAAATAAGAATCGTAATACAGCAAGCTGATGCCTGCGGGCCATGCCAATACCATGCGGACACGCCGCCCCGTGGTGCTCTGCAAGGGCCAAACCAAAACGACCGCTAAGAGCAGATTGAACCACCAGTGAAATCCTAAGTAGCCGGTGTGGTAAAGACCCACCTTGATCAAAAAGTAAAGACTCCAGTAACTCATCTTGCCTTCTGTCGAATGGTTTGATATTCATGGCGCAGACCCTGCCAAATAGAATCCCATAACTTGACATAGCCACGAACACCCAGCACGGCGATTTCTTGCAGGCCTTGCAAAGGCCTGTCTTTATCGTGATTTTTGTTCCAATCTTTCCAAGTATCAGGGCGCGCAAAAGTGCACTGCACCAAATCAATTTGCTGCTGGCGGGTCAAGGTAGTAAAGCACAGTCCAATAATTCCCTGCCCCTTGCCGGGCATAATTTCTGCTGGAAAAGCACACTCCATATCGTCCATCCACAACCCTACTTGCACCTGCTCACCCGGTTGCACCACCACGCCTGCAGGCAACTGCAACCCAACGCCCGTCATGGAAAAATCAATGCACTGGACAGACAACACCAAACCGTTGTCTAAATACAAAGTCGCAGGCAATTGGGTGGTAACGCGGTGCATACGACGCACTTGGCGCGATTCAGCGGCTACACCCATCGAAGCCCCCAAAATCAAAACACTGTAAATCGTCCACATCAGGTTCATCAGAACCGTGCCTTGCTCGTGTGTGTTCCAAATAAAAAACCGCCCCAATCCCACTAAAAAGGCGACAAGATTTGTTATCACCAGCACAATATAAGGCCAAGAAATCGCCCAATCAAAATATGGATTTGACACCAATCCGCCTTTGGCTGTCACGTTAAATTTACCCAATTTAGGATTAATCAATGCCACGGTAGTCGGCAAAGCAACATACCACGCCAACACAGTCTCATAAACTTCTGCCCAAAAACTGTGGCGAAACTCACCCTGAATATGTGAATTGGCAATATTACTTTGGATAATGTATGGTGCCACATACAATGCCAGCATCATGGCACCAGTATTAATAATGTGCATACCAAAAAACAGGTATGTCATCGGCGCTGTTAAAAACACCAAACGCGGCAACCCAAAAAAGAAATGCATCATGGCATTGGCGTAGCAAATACGCTGCCACAACGTCAAACCGGGGCCTAAGAAGGGATTATCAGTTCTGAAAATTTGCGCCATGCCACGCGCCCAGCGAATGCGCTGGCCGACGTGGGCCGACAAACTCTCGGTGGCCAAACCAGCCGCTTGGGTTTGGTTGATATAGGCGGTGGTGTAGCCCCGGCGGTGCATTTTCAGGGCAGTGTGGGCATCTTCGGTCACAGTCTCGACCGCAATGCCACCCACCTCCATCAGCACCGTGCGGCGCAGCACGGCGCAAGAGCCGCAAAAAAAAGTGGCATTCCAAAAGTCGTTGCCATCTTGAATCAGCCCATAAAACAAGGCCCCCTCGTTGGGCACACGGCGAAAAGTGCCCAAGTTGCGCTCAAATGGATCGGGCGAAAAAAAGTGGTGTGGCGTTTGCAACATCGCACACTTGGGGTCGCGCTGAAACCAGCCTGCTGCGGTGGTCAGAAAAGTCCGGGTGGGAATGTGATCGCAGTCAAAAATAGCCACCAATTCGCCATCGGTGAACTTCAGGGCGTGGTTCAAATTGCCCGCTTTGGCATGGTTGTTGTCGGGCCGAATCATGTAGCCAACACCCACCGATTCGGCAAACTCCCGCATCTCTGGTCGCCGACCATCGTCCAGCACAAAAACACGCAACTTGTCTTTAGGCCAGTCCAGCGCCAGCGCACCCAACACGGTGGGGCGCAACACACTGACCGGCTCGTTGTAGGTGGGAATGAAGACATCCACAGTGGGCCAATCGACCCGAGCGCTGGTCAAATCGACCGGCCTGCGCTGCAAAGGCCAAGCCGTTTGGATGAAGCCCATCACCACCACGACCCAAGTGTAGGCTTCGGCCAGCAGCAAGCCTGTGCCGAAAGCAGCTTCGATCATCGAGTCAAATGCCAGCGTGTTCGATAACCGCCACCACGCATAGCGACCCATCGCCACCAAACCAATCGTCGCGAGCACCAAAGAAGGGTAGCGCCCCGGTAGCCGTCGCACCACCATCGACAGCATCCACCAAAACCCCATGAAAATAAACTGCCCCAACGGACTGAGCGGGGTTGTGATCGCCATCACCACAGAAATACCGCCCAACACCAAAAATACCCAGCGTATCCCGGGCACGAGCATCAGGGGATCAAGCCACCGACCTGAAATCTCGCTCATCCGTTCGGTATTGATGCGTGCCGCTAAACGATCCAGCCGTGCCATCAAGGTACGCAATGGCCAAGTCAAACCCTTGAGCAGCATCCCTAGCAGGTCGATCACCCCACCGATGATCTCTCCTATGCCCTGCAGCGCACGGTAAAAAATGCCAGCCAAGCCTTTGGCAGCATCCGCAGACGGCACCGCCGCTGGCAACACCACCAAGCGCCACAACCACAGCCAAAGCGCAGCACCCGACGGCACACCCAGTTGCCCAGCCAGCCACACGAATGGGTCAGGAACCCGGGCCGGATCGATACGCACCGGCGACTGCCCCAGCGGTGGCAGGAAAAAAAGACGCATCCACCATGCGCCCCAAGAATCAGGCTGCGCGACCTGCAACTGCTGGGCTAGCCAGACCAGCACTCCATGCAAACTCATACGGCGACAGCCTCTGCCACACGCACAACACTGTGCTTTGCCACCCACCCCGCAATGCCTTGCAGATCGTGTGCCGATTGGGCATGCGGCGCATGCCAATTAACGCAGGTGCCCTGCGCTTGGGCAGCAGGAATACTCTCGTCATCGTGCAAAACATAGGGCAACAGCACATCGCCCCATTGCTGCCTGAGCGTTCGCAGCACGGTACGATGCGATTCGCGACGCGCATCAAACCCTGTCAGTAGCACACCACGCGGCACAGCCGAAGATGCTTGTGAAAGCATGGCCGTGACCAAATCAAAAGACTGACAGGCCCGCAGGGAAGCGTCCAGCGTGAACAGCAACAAATCGGCACAGTGCATCGCCTGCTGTGCCAGCGGTGCAGGCCATGCCGGTGTATCTAAAAAAACCCGACTGTGCTCATTCATCTCCAACCCCTGAAGTTGCTTGACAAGCCATTGTGGGTCTTGGTCGATAAGCTGCTGCAAGGTGTTCAAGCCCTCGGGTGTCAGCACGCCAAAAGGCAAAAAACCCACTCCATTAGAATTCTCAAAAGCGTTGGATGCCCACCATTGGTCTTGGAGTGCTAAATTACCCCAGCCCTCTGGCACTGGCTGGATTTGCCCCAAGTACATACCAAGGTGATTCTGTGGAGACAAATCTACGGCCAAACATGGTTGATCGCTCTGGTGCAGCAAACTTGCCAAATGCGCAACCAAAGTGGTACGCCCAGAACCACCCAACGGCGACACGATGGCGATGCAGTGCATACCTGAACTCATGCCGATTTGGCGGGACGGTCAGGCGCAGCACGCGCTGTAGTGGCTACATAAGGAACAATGCAGCGCGTGCTGCGCCGACTACCGAAAAATTTTTCAATCCGGTGCAACAGCACTTTAGCCAACGGCCGTCCAAGCACCACCCCGAATACCGTAAAAAATAAAAACGATACGAAAGTCATCAACCTGCCTCTGGTTCTGTAGCTTGGGAAGGGGACACAACGCGCTTGCCAATGGCTTTGCGGTGAACACTCAAAATTGCGGGGGTGGCTGTATCTGCACCAGCACTGACCTGCGGCAATGCATTACCAACCATCGGTGCAGCCCCTACGGCTTCTGCCGATGCAGTAGCAGAGACAACCGCAACAGACGCAGCCACAGGCACCGTATTGGGTGCGGTCACAGTGGCAGCACTCTGCAAAAATAAACTGTGGTCTGGTAAGCCCTTGCGGGCAGCGGCCTCCAGACCCGACAAAATCACATCCATACCGGCCTCAGTACAGTCCGATGACTGATCAGAAAAAAGCTGCGACAGCGGCAATGTGAACAACCTGCTCAATGCATCTTCCAAATCAGGCTCACGGCAAGCAAACAAAAATACATACAACGCGTCTTGGTCTGCAGTCATGAGGTCACCATCGCGCGAGACCCGATTGGCCCGAAGGGCATCCAAATGCGGCACGCGTGGCAGCACCTGTAGGCGTACCAAACAATGCCCAACGCCGGTACCACTGGTGCGCTCCAGCATGGAGCGAACCAACTCACAGAACTTTCGGGGACTCTTGTAACCACGTTCAACCAACGGCATAAAGCCTCCTAAGGCCTGCTCATAATTGGCATGGACTTCGCCGGTGTAAGCCTGACGACCGCTGTCTTGCAAAAACTGTAGCAACCGCGAAAACCCCATTTCTTTGTAAAGCACCGCGTTGGCACCCAGCCGCAGCAGGGCCTGTTCGCAGTGGGTTCGCAGTTTGCCCTGTGTTTCGCGCAGCAAAATTCGCAGTGTCCGTGGATGCCCTAGCCGCAACTGGTGTACCACCCTGGCCTTGACCTCAAAATCTTCCGTCCAACCTGCATCTATCAGCACCGTGGCAGCAATCGAGTTTTTGGTTGCAGCGGCAAGGTCATTGTCTGTTTCGACAATTCTCCAGTTGGAGGGCACACCCTTCTTGCCAGCAACGACTGCACGGGTGGCAATCACATCAAACTGGTCTGGTGCCTGCGCCAACTCGGGTACAGCGCCTTTGGTCAGACTACCGTTGTAGCCTAAGCGCATGCCATTGTCTTTGGGTGCCAAGCCATAACGCTCATCAAAAATCGCGCCCTGTGCCCCATCCCAACGCTCCAGATACAGCCCGGGCCGCCCCATCTCAACGCCCATCGAAGCGACATGCAAGAACACGTTGCGCATACCACGCACCATGCCCGCCGCACCATCATCCTCGCGTGTCGGCGCAAGACACAACACCACCGGGCGGCCCCTCCCCCGACACCAGTGGCGCAACTGCTCGCCGGTACGGTGCAATTGGTGCATATCTTGACCAGTCAAGAGTGCGTTGGCGGGCATCCAAAAAACGGCCTGCCGCTTGGTCAAGCCCGCCTGTGCCAGATCGTCCACCATCGGGGTCAATCCATGGGTGCGGGTTTGTTCGGTCGCCCCTGGCCCCATCAACCAAACCTGCAATTGACCATTGGCATACGCTTGTTGCAACGGTGGATAGGTCAGCAGTGCATCGACCCATTTTTGATGCCCAGCCAATAGAAATACCGGGCCTGCGGCCACCGCATCCACCAGCAAAGCAGGCATCCAAGTCAGATAACCACCGGCATCGCCAGAGATCAATGCCACGGGTGAACCACAAGGCAGGCTATCGACCCCGCTGGGCAATCCGTCAATCCCTAATCCCCCCGGAGGGTCTTGCACTTCGTGGGGTCGGTTGCGCACTAACGAGCGCAACATGGTAGCAGGCCTGCGCCACCACACCAAAGGAGCCACTTTGGCAGGAGACAAGGCACCCAGAGCGCGCGATGAAGCCGTGTTATTGGTCGTCACGTCAAAAACTCGAATAACTCTGGGTCGGACGTGGCTTGTCTGACATCGGAATACGCACCGGTGCCAAAAGGTAGCGTGCATACAGCAAAAAGTTGGTGGGTGAATAGTATGCGGATCGCTCTACCTCCACCTGCGCGCCCAACGAAAGCTGGGACGAATACTGGTATTCCACAGCACCGCGCAACGCTCGGCCAAAGCCAGTCCCACTGCTACCTGCATAGACAGGCACATTGTTCAGCCCCAGCGCCTGCGCTTGCAACGCCGGATTGGTAGGAAAGTAGTCCGATTCCCGGCTCGAACTGCGCGAAACCGACAAAGAACCACGGGCCGACCATGTCCACGGCCCATTGCGGCCACTCCACTCGACAGGCAAAGCCAGCGACGCATAGCCGCGCGGACTGTAGTAACCCCCATTGCCCCAACTAAACTCCGATAAATCGCGCGCATTCCCTTGCAGGGACAGGGCCAAGCCCACATTGAGCACATTGCCCGGCGCGCGCAGCACATCGCGATCAGCCGCCCAACGCAACTGCCAGCGGTTGTTGTCGCGTACATTCTGGCCCGACAGCAAAGCATCGCTGGCACTGAAGGACAGACTGTAGGGGCCGACATCGGTAGAAATCCGCCCCGACAAGCCCGTCGAGACCACACCACCCCAAATTTGGCCGGTAATAGGGTCACGCGCCCCTACATACGACAACATACTGCCCGTCAGGGGCCGCCGGGCAAACTCCAGCTTGTAGCTGTAACGCCCCCAAGTGCCGCTTTTGCCCAATCCACCCACTACGTTGGTCACTGGCAAGCCCATGCCAATCACGCCAATATCCCATTGGTAGCCATCGCTGACATACCCAAAACCCAGATTGGTTCCGGTATTGCGCTGCAGTGGCCCATCGGTAGGGTACATGCCAGAAGGCCACGCAGCCACCTGCCCAAAACCCAATGCATCGGTTTGGTTTTGGGGAAGTTTGCCCGCACTCAAGTCCAGCTGATCTACGTGCAAAAAATACCGTCCGTCGTAACTGCGGGGCATCCACGCTACCAAAGAGCGCTCCGTACCATGCAAACTAGAGATGCCGGGTGCAGAATCCTTTTGAAGGAATTTTTGTCCAGCCTCAACCCAGCTTTGCTGTCGGGTGTCGATGGAGTCGATCTCGCGCTGAATGGGTTCGGTGGCTGGCTCTTGCCCATCCGATGTCTTGGCCCCCTTGGGAATGAGCCGCTGTGCTTGGCGGAAGAAATCAACCGCTTGGGCATAGTTTCCATCGGCCCGCTCCAACCGGGCCACATGCAAAATAACATCGCTATCGGTCGGGAAACGCAGCAGCAACCGATCAGCCAAGGCCCGCGCTTGGGCTATATCGTTGGTACGTTGCCATAGGCGCAGCAGGGAGAGCTGACCGCCAACATCGCTCTCGGGAATACGTCCACGCAGCCAGACTGCCTGTTCGATAGCCTCTGGCATACGGCCTTGGCGGGCCAGCGCTGTACCCAGATCAAGCCGTGCATCCACATCGTCAGGATTTTCTTTAAGTGCCTGCCCCCACTGCACAGATGCATCAACGTACTCACCAGCGGCCATTAAGAGCCGTGCTCGGGTACGCGCCCGATGGGTGGTGATTTGGGTTTTTGGCAAGGCTGCTTGCGCCATGCGTTTAGCACCTTGAACATCACCGCTTTTTTGCAAACCCTCAATCAAGCGTTCGTTCAAATCAGCATACATACCCAGAAGTTGGGCTTCTTGTGCAGCCGTCCAGCCAGATTTATTGAACAATTCAGGCAGGTATTGCCCCAAAGCCGATTCGCTGCGCGCACGGTTCATCCACTGTGCGTAATCGAGCTCTACTGCCAGTGGCAATGGCGACAACCGTGCCACTAGCCGCTGAAAAATCGCCAACCCTTGTGCAGGTTGGCCCAATTTACCCCAAGCATTAGCGACCGACTGCAGTAATTCAGGATCTTGACCTGCATGTTCTTGTGCCGATTGGAGCAAGGCTGGCGCACGCACTAATCCATCAGGCTGCAAAGCTTGGGCCACTAATTTACCAATTTCAGCACGCTGGGTCAGTACTTTGATACCGTCGGTTAAATCGGCTGGAGCAATTTGGTTTAAATCGTCTAGCGTGCCTACATAGTCGTCCAAAGCCATACGAATCAGCGCCCGAGCGTAACGCATATCGCTATTTTTTGGCATCCGCTCGATACCTTCGTTCATCACAGTCAAAGCCTCGGTCTTGTGCTCCAGCAGCAAATGCAGCCGCGCCAAACGGTGGCAAATCCAAGGATCTTCAGGGTTGATACGAATCGCCGACTCCAACACCAGCCGTGCAGTATCCAACCGCTTAGCCTGAATGTGTTCATCAGCCTGCGCTGCCAAAATATCGGTCCGTGCTGATGCCAGCGCCGATGCCAACGCAGGATCGCTGGCAGCAGCCTTTTCCAGCAACTCCAGCGCTTGAGCAGACTGCCCTTGCTGCACCAGCAGATTAGAAAAGCCTACCAAGGCCGCTTTGTTGACCGGATTTTGTTTAAGTACCTGTTCGTAAAGTACGCGCGCAGCCGGTAAAGAGCCTTCCAGCGTGCGAATGTGCGCCAGCACTATCAACGCATCAGTATTGGCTGGCTGCAATGCCAGCGCCTTTCCAATCAACTCCGTCGCCACAGGCAAGTCGCTCTGCTCTAAAGCAGTGTTAGCCTGCTTCAACAGACCCAGAAAACTGGCCATTATTTGCGCTTCTTGCCATTTACGCTGGGGCGCTAGCTGATAAGCCCGCCCCAGTAAATCTTCGGCCTGTGCATACTCACCTTGGCGCAGCCGCACTATGCCAAGGCTGGCAAGGCCTTCGGGGTCATTGGGTTGCAGGGCCAACAGTGCTTGCCACTGTGCTTGTGCCTGCTCGAGCTTACCGCCTTGGTCGAGTGCCTCGCGCCCGGCCATGCGTGCAGTGGTCACGGCATCGCGGCGCACCGCAACAGGGCTAAGTGACCGAGGCACTGCATTGGCCGAAGCATCCCGTGGGGAGGCCACCACCGCAGTTTCACTGGCAGGACGTTGCTCTGTTCGCCCAGCGCGCTCTGCACCTTGCTGCATGGCTGTGAGTCGCTCAGTCATAGCAGCGTCGCCGGGATACGATTTCAGAAATGCTTGGAGACGGGGCACATGAACAGTCTGGTTATCCAACCGATCAATCGCCCGCCGCCACAAATCACGCACTATCTGCGAATTGACATCTGGCTGACGGGCTAATGCCTCAATTTGTGCCACGATGGCGGCAGGCTGCGCACCTTGGTACATCTGCATTTCCAGCTGTGCCAACCGATAGCGGGTTTCACCAGTTTGTGCGTACAAGCGCTCTAGTTGGCGCACCGCTTCCGGGCCACCTTGGGTACTAGAACCCAAAATTTGGTGGTACTCCAGCCCCAAACCACCTAAAGTCGGCGGCCCTTCCGGAAACAGCTCACGGGCCAAATCAGCGGCCTCAGCCTTGCGCCCAGCCCGGGCCAACAAACGCATATTGGCGAGTTTTTCGCGGTCAATGCCGTAAACGCGGCTCAGCGTCGCCAGCTCGCGGGTTACGGTGTGTGATGGATACTTAGTGCGCAAAATTTCTTGTAAACGCCGCGCTTCCTCCATCTTGCCCTCACGCAACGCTAGGTCGGCCAGCATCGCCAGCCCTTCGGGGGAGTCTGGCTGCATTACCAGCAGTTTCTCAAGCATTTGCTTGGCAATATCTGCACGGTTCTTAGCAGTCCACATTCTGGCACCACGCAACAACTCTGACGCTGGATCTGGCGCAGGACTAACCCCAAGTGCACTGCTGTGCGCAAAAACCAAGGCGAGCAACAACCCCGCCCACGGCACAATGCCGCGGCCAGATCGATTCATTAAGGTCTCCATTGCGGCAACAGGTGCCCGGTAGCAGCAAAGCGAAAAACACCGTCCATCCAGCCCTGCCCAAAAAGCGACAAAACCTGCTCGTAATAAGCCTCAGGCCGCAAAGGCCGTGCCTCTAAGCGCATGCGCTGTGCCTCGAGTGCGGCTTTATCACCTTGTGCTTGCAAAAATGGCAGGATTGCCACCGAAAAGCCCGATGGTGCGGGGCCTGAGGCCTTGCCAGTCAGGATGTCGATAGATTCTGGCGGATAACCTTGGCTGCGAATATGTTGTGCCATCGGCTCCAATGCTTTCAACAACGCACGCCGCCCTATCGCATCAGGGTGCATCATCCCAGCCCACAAATAAACGCGGATGGCATTGTAGGTTCCTTCGCCTTTTTCTGTGCCTTTGGTGTCGATCAAGAAACCCTGCTTGGTGTCGTACAAAGTCCAGTCAGGTGAAAAACCTTTCGGTGCTGATCCGAGCAAAATTTTCAGCGAGCTGTCTGCCAATTGCCTCCAGGCCGATTGGGGTTCGGTGCCAGCGAGCCAGTGCATTACCTGCATGGGCATATAGCTCGGGTTGAAACGCCAGCGTCCCTCCCCCTCAGCAAAACCCACCGGGGCTGGCAGCAAGGCCAATCCCAATCCGGGCACCTCAACGGTTTCCTCGCGCAGAACACGCGCTGCCAGCAGCGAAGCAAGTGCTCGGTAGCGGGCTACGCCCCACAAACGCCCAGCCTCACCGAGTGCGTAGGCAATCCATAAATCGGCATCTGAGGCCGGATTGCTATCAATGACACCCCAATCGCCTTCTTTGCGCTTGCCCCACAACCAAGCTGGCAGCCGTGCAGTCATGTCGCCATTGCACAGGTTGTTTTCTGTCCAACGCAATATTTTGTCAAAACCAACACGGTCATTAGCCACCAGAGCAAAAAACAAGCCGTAAGCCTGCCCCTCCGAGTAGGTTCTGGAACTATCCTCGTCGTTAGAGATGATTCGACCTCCCTCACTGAGGAAGCGTTTTTTAAACTCCTCCCAAGCCCCCCAAGCGCTTGTTTGCTCCGTGCTAGCCAAGGCCACTTGGCGATAAACCAAAGACGATACTGATAAAGCCAATACGCTGCAAGAGAAGCGCAGCAGGCTGCGCCTTGAAAAATGCTCATTCATGATGGGTTTTGAGACGACGGCGTGCCATAACGCGCAAAGCGGCATACACCATAAAGGTCAATAAAAGGCCTGCAACAATCCCCAGCGATGCCAACCACAAAGGATGGGTGTGTAGATGGAACCATATCCGCTCCCACCACGGTAAATTTCCTGCGTAATAGACAGGATGAATGCGAAAGCTTTCGACACTGTCAGCCCGAAGAAGTGCTAAGTCACCGCGCATTTGATTGGTTTTACCCGTGTCATTAAGGCTTTCACTGATGAGTTGCATCGCTACGCCATCGGTCGCTGTTAAGCCCACGACACTGCGCCCCTCGTTCAATGGCGACTGAAACCCCACAATGGCTGCCAGTGGGCCATCACCCCTCAGGGTAGTCTGACCACCAGAGGACGAGTATTGAATACTGGGATCTTGACCAAAAAAACCACTGAGTGCACCAAGGGTACGCTCTAGGGGCTGAATGGAACGCTTTCCAGCCTCAATCAATGCGGGGATTTGGTGCCCCCACCGCGTCAACACGCCATCGCGGTCAGCTTGGGAGATGAGCAAAATATCTGTACCCTTGGCTTGGTCCAGTTGTGCAGAGGACAACAACTTGAAGCGTGTACCCGGATAGCCCGTTGATGAACCCATGCGCCCCAGCGCTGTCAAATAAACCTCTACGTCAGTGGGCGTGGGCTGGTTGGGCAAAATGATCGAAGTTTCCGACAGGTCGGCATGCCGAGTGAATGGAAATCCACTGCTGCCAAATGCCGACAAGTTGGGCATGGCAAGGTAATGGCGAAACCCCGTCAAATCGATGGTTGAATTGGGGTCAATGGCGGCATGGAGCTGGGTTGGCTGCGCCGAGGTGCAGCGGCCCATGTCGGTCTGCGGTATCTGAAAGGCAAACTGCAACCGGTTGTTGCCACCGACAAAAAATGCGGGCAGCCGCAAGTCTGCTTTTTTCTGTGCTTCAGAATCGTCTAGCAGAGGCAGTAGCAAAGAGCTTTTACCCCCCTCTTGGGCATCGTAGTTGTGCAAAGGATAAGACCGAACAAACAGGTCGTTGACCGATACATTCAGCGCCCCATGATCTGACACCGAATTAGGTGTGTAGCGGTAAGTCAAATCCAATGGGATGCCCTTGGCGTTCCATGTAAACAAATCGGGAGCCAAGCGGGCAGGCACATTGATAACTCCATTGAGCGTAGCGCCACTCAATTGCAAATCGCTGGGGGTTTGCACTAATTCGGCCAGTGGCACAGCCCGGTCCGTAGTCAACCAGCGCGGTGCATCGTAAGCTTTGCTTGGTGGCGGGTATTCGAGTGAATCGACCTGAATACTCTGCCCCGAAAGCGCCGCCTTGCCCAGAACCAATGCATCAGCAGCCATTTGCACCTGTGTATCGTCTTTGCCCAGTACCAAAAGGAACTTGGCACCCTCAACCTCGGGATGGTTCATCATCGACAGAGTGGGCTTTTCTATCGGGGCCAAGTCCTTCAGAAAATCGGGACGGTGAGCATTGGTCGCAAACACTACAGCATGGCGCTCGGGGAGGCGGTTTTCTAGTACCGGGAAATGATTACCCCGAAACGATGCCAAGACACCAATCCAACTGGCAATAGAGCCTGCGGCCTTGAGCATACCCATGCTCGGATGACTGCCGTAGACAAAGGGCAAAACCACGGTTCGGTTGTCACGCGAGTCAAAAAATGGTCCAGGCAACAACGCCAAATCATTGCCCGATGTCAGCTGGCGCAGCGACAGCTCTAGGCTGCTTTCGTTGCTAATGCTGGCCCAAAGGCTAGAGTGGCTAGGCATTTCACAGTCCATGGTGTAGTGCCCAATAAACTGAAAACGCAAGCGGTTGTAGTCGGTAAAGTAGCGCGGATCGATTTTTAACTCGACGGTCTGGGGCGAACCGAGTTTTTCTTTTTCTAGTACAAAAGTTTGCAGCAACTCGTCGTTAATGAGCACTTTCAGATGTGACAGTGCAGGCAAAAGTGCTGGCGACAAGGTAAAGGTCAAGCGCAGACGTGCCGACTCAATCAATTCATCACGGCGCACGCCCAAACCAATACTGCCTTCGCCTTCAACACCGCGCAGTGTCATGGCATTGACAACGCCAAGCTCTTTAAACGTCGCTTTCCATTGGCGCAATGGCAAGGGTTTTTCGGCCTGTTGTTTGGGCGGTGTGATGCCGATCAATTCTGGCGCAGGCGCTAGGGCGTTTGGTACCAATGCAGGCAGGGGGTTTATTACGCTGGCCTTTGGTACGGGCAACGGTACTTGTGCTTGTGCTTGTGCAAGATGAATGGGGGTGCAACACAACCCCAGCGCCAACAGGGAGGCAAAAAGTGGCTGAGTCTGGGAGCGAAGTAGAAACATGGCAGTGCGAATGGTGAAGGCTGTCTTTTTCTGGTGGGTCGGTATTTTTGCGAAAAATCAAGCAATCCCGGCGACCACAGGTACCAACAACAGTCAGGGCGCAACTGTATCTTGTGTCACACCTCGCGACCAAACTCGGTCCCATTGTTCGCCTGCTAAAGAGGACTTGCGTCCCAAATTCACAACACGGGGGCACCTGCATGCCCCGACCCAACGAAAAAGGCCACCAACGAACCGTACGTCGTTGGTGGCCTTTTGGTCTGTCTGATGGCGGAGACTGTGAGATTCGAACTCACGGACAGTTTCCCGTCGGCAGTTTTCAAGACTGCTGGTTTAAACCACTCACCCAAGTCTCCGTGGCAATGGGTGCGTATTCTAGTCGCTTAACGGGCGCTTATGGGCGTGTAGGCTGTGCCACTATGACAAAATCTTCTACACCACAGGCGATTGACCAGCGAGATGGTTACTAGATCGGCACAAATGGGCGTGCCCATCGTTGTCTCGTGCAGTGGCATCACGCAAACGGGCCATGGCCGTGGTACCCCCCGCCGTTTCATGTCTACAGCGGCAGCGAGCGCTTGCAGCTACCGCCATGCCCGCCACTGCCCAGCGCACACAGCTCACCCTAAACGGAACACCCCTGCGTTGCGGGTCAGCGCCAAACCTTGTTCTGCCAATCCACGCGATGAATTGGCGGCTTGCTCGGCAATAGGGACGTTTTGCTGGGTGGCTTCGTCAATTTGCACCACCAGTTGGGCCACCCGATTGATCGCGATGCCTTGCTCATCGGAAGAATGCAAAATCTCCCCCATGATAGCCGCCATGCTGCTGACGGACTTGATGGTCGCTTCGATGGTTTCGCGGGCACCACTGACCTGCACCAAGCCGCCCTCGACTTGGCGCACCGAGTCTTCAATCAGCGTTTTGATTTCTTTGGCAGCATCGGCGCTGCGCTTTGCCAAGTTACGCACTTCACTAGCGACCACCGCAAAACCACGACCTTGTTCCCCAGCGCGAGCGGCTTCCACAGCGGCGTTCAGGGCCAGAATGTTGGTTTGAAAGGCAATGCCATCAATCACGCTGATGATGTCGGTAATCATCTTCGAGCTGCGGGCAATCGAGTCCATCGTGCCCACCACTTGACCCATCGCAACACCCGCATCGTTGGCAATGCCACCGGCTTCTTGTGCCAAAGTATTGGCAGCTTTGGCGTTGTCCACGTTCATTTTGACGGTGGTAGAAACTTGCTCCATATTCGAAGCCGCCTCTTGCAAAGCCGAGGCTTGCTCTTCGGTGCGAGCGGCCAAAGATTCGTTGCCCCGCGCAATCTCGCGCGACTCTTCGCCAATGTAGTGCGCCCCGTTGAGCACGCCTTGTGCCAGCGACGACAAACTGCGCTGCATGGCAAAGAGCGCCGCCATCAATTGGCCCGATTCGTCCGTGCCTTGGGGGTCAATTTTGTTGTTCAGTGCACCCACCGCAATTTGCTTGGCAACCGATACCGCCTCATTCATCCGCCCCACGGTGTTGACTTTGATTCGCCAACTCATCAGCAACGATAAGGCCACGCCAGCCAACAGTACGAGCAAGCTGGTAGCACGCACGGTTTGGTAAGTGGTATCGGCTTGTTCGAGTGCCCGTTTTGCGTTCACATCTTGGGCGTTCAACTGGTCGGAAATATTACGGCTGAGAACCTCAAACTGGGGCAAGATGGCGTTGCTGTAGAGTTGCTGGGCCCGGTCAAAGTCATTAGCGCGCAAAGCAGCCAATGCTGGCTCCATAGCCTCTTTGCCATACTTGACGCGCAAGGCTTCAAACTCGCGCTGCACCGGTTTTTCGTTCTCTTCATGCCCAATCGCGAGGTACTGCTCCCAAGTTTGGGTCACCAAGCGGCGGTTTTTTTCAATGTCAGCAATAGAGGCCTGCGCCTTGGCCGAGGTGCGATCAATCACTGCGGTAGCAACATCCACCTGAATGCGGTATTGCAGGCGTGCAATGGCATCTAGGTAGGTGGTCGCTTGGCTGGACTCTCGGTACATGGCCGAAACTTGGGCATTGGATGTGTGCATGCCCCAAATACCCATGCAACCAATCAACACCATCAGAAAAATCATGCTGCTGGCCATGACAGTCAGGCGACCGCCAATGCCCAGCGAAAACAGTGCATCTAACATGCCACCCAGTCCGGTTCGCACCACCCGACCATGCTGAATACGCAAGCCCGACGAACCCGATTGGCGCATCTTGGCATAGGCCCTATCGGCCACAGCGATTTGCTCAGGCAAGGGTTTCATGCGCACCGAGGCGTAACCCACCACCCGACCGTTTTCTAGCATCGGCGATGCATTGGCCAGCACCCAATAAAAGCCGCCGTCTTTGCGCCGGTTTTTCACCATGCCTGTCCAAGAGCGCCCAGCCTTGAGGTCGTGCCACATATCGGCAAAAGCCTCCGGTGGCATATCGGGGTGGCGCACCATGTGGTGGGGCTGTCCGAGCAATTCTTCTTCAGTGAACCCGCTGGCCTCAATAAAATCAGCATTCACAAAAGTAATGTGGCTGTTGATGTCGGTGCGCGAAATGGGTGACTGACTTTCGCTTAGGACATATTCGTTGTTATTGATAGGTTGGTTGTTGCGCATCGGAAGCTCAGAAGTCTCTTGAAACTGTTACGGATAATGGCTTCTGATTCTAGCAGAAGAAATCAAGCTTAAAAATGTAACAGTTCTTTGCAACGTTAGCGCAGGGGTTAAAGAGCCAATTTAGGGTTTATTTTAGGTTTAGCTGTTATCGATAAAGAATAGTTAGCTATGGCGGATTCAAAACTGAAGTGCAACACCTGTCATCCAGTAAGGTACGCAGATGCACAGCAAGCCCGAGAACTACA
>JAIEMS010000038.1 GCA_019751915.1 Burkholderiaceae bacterium | reverse complement strand
CATCGTCAGGCTCTTACAGCAGCAAACCCCCCACCCCGCAAGAGGTGGGGGGTTTCGTCTTTGGGGAAATAGAAAAATTAACCATAACCAATCCACACCATTAGAAAAGATGGCACATTCAGTTGCTGTGTCAGCCAACCTGTTTGGTTGCATCTAATTTTGCTATTTTGTGGCTTCATTTCTAACGGAGAAAATCCATGCCCGGCCTTTTGCCCCCTATTGATCCGGATGGTTTGCTCGAGTTTTCGGTGGTTTATACCGATCGGGCACTTAACCATATGTCCCAGCGTTTTGTCGGGGTGATGCAGGATATTCTGGGGACGCTGAAAGATGTTTACCAAGCACACACCGCAGTTTTAATTCCCGGTAGCGGTACCTTTGGCATGGAGGCCGTGGCACGCCAGTTTGTCCATCGGCAAAAGGTGCTTATTGTCCGCAATGGCTGGTTTAGTTACCGTTGGAGCCAGATTTTTGAGATGGGTGGTTTTTCCGAAACGACCGTCGTGTGCAAGGCGCAGCGCGTTGGTACTGGCCCACAAGCGGCTTGGCAACCCCCACCGGTCGGTGAGGTGGTGGCGGCTATCCACGCTGAAAAACCAGCGGTGGTCTTTGCCCCGCACGTCGAAACGGCCAGCGGTATCCTGTTGCCTGACGATTATTTGCGGGCGCTGGCCGATGCTGCACACGAAGTCGGGGCACTTTTTGTTCTGGACTGCGTGGCTTCAGGGGCATTATGGGTAAACATGCAGGCCACCGGTGTCGATGTGCTCATCAGCGCGCCGCAAAAGGGCTGGAGCAGTTCGCCGTGCTGCGCTATGGTGATGCTCAGTGGGCGTGCCCGCCAAGCAATTGAGTCGACCAGCAGTTCCAGCTTTGCCTGTGATCTGAAAAAATGGATGCAAATTGCGGAAGGCTATGAAAAAGGCCAGCATGCGTACCACACCACCATGCCCACCGATGCGTTGGTGCGCTTGCGCGATGTCATGGCTGAAACCCGGGCCTATGGCTTTGAAAAAGTTCGGGCTGAACAAATCGAACTGGGCGCTAAGGTGCGCGCATTGCTGGAAAGCCGTGGTTTCCTGAGCGTCGCAGCCCAAGGCTACCAAGCGCCCGGCGTGGTCGTGAGTTACACCACAGATCCGGCTATTCAAAATGGCAAAAAATTTATGCAAATCGGTCTGCAAACCGCTTCAGGAGTGCCCTTGCAGTGCGATGAAGGCCCCGATTTCATGACATTCCGGGTCGGTCTGTTTGGTCTGGACAAGTGGCACAACGTTGACCGTACAGTGCAGACGATGGCCCAAGCATTAGACCGTATTCAGGCCTGAGAGCCGCTTCTGGTCGCACCGGACATGCTTTAATTGCTATCAAAAACAGAGCTACCAATGCTTGCTAGATAAGCGCTGGTAGCCTATTTGGTTTAAAAAAGGCGGCTGCTAGCGGAAAATCACGGTTTTGTGACCATTGAGCAGCACCCGGTGTTCGCTGTGCCACTTTACAGCCCGCGCCAACACTTGGCTTTCGGTATCGCGGCCACGCGCAGTCAGAGCCTCCACTGTGTCAGTGTGGTCGGCTCTGGTGACGTCTTGTTCGATAATTGGGCCTTCGTCGAGGTCGGCGGTGACGTAGTGCGCCGTGGCACCAATCAGTTTGACACCCCGGTCATGGGCTTGGTAGTAGGGCTTGGCCCCTTTGAAACTCGGTAAAAAACTGTGGTGAATATTGATGGCGCGTCCGGCCAGCTTGGTACACAGGTCGTTGGACAAAACCTGCATGTAGCGCGCCAGAACGACCAGCTCTGCGCCTTCGGCTTGAATGATTTCGTATTGTTTGGCCTCGGCCTGTGCTTTGGTTGCGGCCGTGACGGGGATATGGTGAAAAGGAATGTTGTAACTTGCCGCGAGTTGGTAAAAGTCGCGGTGGTTGCTGATGATGGCGCGAATATCAACGGGCAGAAGCCCAGATTTACAGCGGAACAACAGGTCATTGAGACAGTGGCCCTCACGGCTGACCAAAATGACGGTGGGCATCGGTTGGGCCTTGGCGTGTAGGCTCCAGCCCATTTGGTGGGTTTGTGCGAAGGCGCTCAGGTGTTCCGAGAGTGCGGTTTGGTCGTGTTGGTCACAGCCAAACTGCACACGCATGAAGAAAAGGCCGGTGGCTGGATCGTTGTACTGCGCTGCTTCTTCGATGTTGCCGCCGTGTTCGAGTAAAAAGCCCGATACGGCATGCACCAGTCCCAGACGGTCAGGGCACGAGAGAGTAAGAACATAGGCTTGGGTCATAGCGGCAAGATTGTCGCAGCATGGCCTGCTGGACAAGGGTGCAATAGGAATATTGATGGATAAAAACAGCAAGTCAGCGGGGTTGCAGGCGTGGCGCGGGCTGATGCTGTATTTTGCCGTGGGCGCTTGTTGGGTTTTACTGAGCGACACCCTGCTGGCAATGTTGAGCAGTGATGCCGACCAACTTTCGCATTTTCGTTTGTTGGCAGAAGGGTTTTATGTGCTCGCCACAGGTGCATTGGCGTGGTGGCTGCTGCGGCGCGCGCAGCACGCTGACCATTTGCGTTCGGCTGCAGCGACACAAACCACCCAACTGCTGCGCCACGCCCCGGCTGGGATCGGACGGGTCGCTCCCGAGGGACAAGTCCTCTGGGCCAACGAGCGTTTGTGTGAACTCACGGGCATGGCGCTAGAGGAGCTGCAAAAACAAAGTTTTCGTGATGTTGTGCGTGCCCCGGACCGAGATTGGGCTGAACGCCAGCGCGATCGCTTGCTGGCGGGCGAAATCGACCATTACCAAGGTGAGCGCCAATGTCGGCGTGCCGACAGCGGCGCTATCGTGCCCGTCATGTGTACTGTGACACTGGTGCCACAGACCCAGAACGAGGCGGCCCATTTGGTCTGCGTGGTGCAAGACATCAGCCACATCCATGCTGCGCGTGCTGCCGTTGAGCGCAGCGAAACGGGGCTGCGTTTGGCCCTAGAGGGTAGTGGCAGTGGTATGTGGGACTGGAATCTACAAACCCGCCAAGGACTGGCATCGCCGGGATTGCAGCGCCTGCTGCATTACGGTGGTGATGATTTTGCCCATGACCTGCACCTGCGCGAGTGCCTGCACCCGGACGAGCGTCGGCGGGTGGTGGCAGCAGCGCGCTACGCCATCATCTCTGGACAGCCCTACAACGAAACCCTGCGCCTGCGCTGTTTTGATGGCACTTACCGCTGGTTTATGGCGCGTGGTCAGCGGCATTTGAACGCAGCGGGCGAGCCAGAGCGTTTCTCGGGTATTTTGACCGACTTGACCGAGATGCATGCAACCCAGCAGCGTCAGAAGCTAGCGGCCACGGTGGTAGACAACACCCTCGAAGGCGTGGTTGTCACCGATGCCCAGAGCCGGATTTTGTCGGTCAACACGGCCTTTACCCGGCTGCTGGGCTACACCGAGGCCGAGCTGCTGGGCAAGACACCGCGCGAGTTCAAATCGGGTCGCCATGACCGCGCCTTCTACCAAGCCATGTGGGAGAGCATGCGCCGCACCGGCCATTGGCAGGGAGAAATTTGGAATCGGCGCAAAAACGGTGAGATATTTCCGGAACACATGTCGCTCAGTGCGGTGCACGACATTGCCGGGGTGATTTCGCACTATGTCTGTATTTTTTCAGATATTTCAGAAGAAAAAGCCCAGCAGGAACGGCTTGAATATCTGGCGCACTGCGACGCGCTGACGGGGTTGTCTAACCGTGTTTGGTTTGGTCAGCAGCTTGAAATGGCAGTGCAGCAGGCGCACTTGAGTGGCGAGATGATGGCGGTGCTGCTCATTAATCTAGACCGATTCAAAGACGTTAACGATAGCTACGGCCATGCGGTCGGCGACCAGGTGTTGCAGCACTTGGCGCGCCAAGTGCGCGTTGCACTGCGCCCGGGTGATTTGCTGGGGCGACTGGCGGGCGATGAGATTGCAGTGGTGACGCGCAACCTGCGCCATGCCGATGGCGCGGCTTCTGTCGCGCGCCATTTGTTGCAGGCTATCGCCCAGCCTTGGCATTCACCGGCAGGGTTTGAGGTGGTGGCAGGGGCCAGCGTGGGTATTTGTATGTTTCCTGAGCACGCCAACAGCACTGAGTTGTTGCTGCAAGGTGCGCATGCCGCAGTCTATGGTGCCAAAGCGCGTGGGCGTGGTGCGTGGTGCTTTTTTACCGAAGACATGACACAGGCGGCCCGCGAGCGGCTGGAGCTAGAGGCACGCTTGCGCCAAGCACTGGCCCAAGAGCAATTGCTGTTGTATTACCAACCCCAAATAGACATTGCCTCGGGCCAGATTACGGGCGCTGAAGCGTTGCTGCGTTGGCCTGATCCGCAAGAGGGCATGATTTCGCCGGCACGCTTTATTCCGGTGGCCGAATCTTCTGGGGTCATTGGGCCGTTGGGCGAGTGGGTGGTGCGCACTGCTTGCGCGCAAGGGCAACGCTGGTTGGATGCAGGCTTGCCCGCCGTGACCATTGCGGTCAATGTGTCGCCGCGCCAATTTGCTTTGACCGATTTGGTCGCTTGTGCCGGTGCCGCACTGGCCGAAACGGGTTTTCCGGCAGCGCATCTCGAAATGGAAATTACCGAAAGTGCGCTGGCCGACCGTTTTGAAGAAACCCTGCTGGTGTTGCAAGGTCTGCGGGCACTGGGGCTGCGGTTGGCTGTTGATGATTTTGGCACGGGCTATTCATCGCTGGCGCACCTGAAACGTTTTCCGATTGATGTGCTGAAAATTGACCAAGGCTTTATCCGCGATATCCCCGGGAATGCAGATGACATGGCGATCAGCGCTGCCATCATTGCCATGGGGCACAGTATGGGTTTGAGCGTTTTGGCCGAAGGGGTCGAAACACCAGAACAATTGCAGTTTTTGCGCCAGCGTGGTTGCGACAGCTACCAAGGTTTCTTGCGCAGCCGTCCAGTGCCTGCTGCCGAGTTTGCGCTGTTGCTAGAGGCGCAGCGCCACGGCCCAGCCCCCTGATTTCAACCGTTGGGGCAGCGGCTACTGCCCCACACCTTATCTTCTATCTGGAAAACCATGAAACGAGAAAACCTCGGCCGCGCCCACGACGTGACGGCTACGCAGCCCATCAGCCTCGATGTGCTCCAAGAAAAATACCTCAAAGCCGGAGAAACCGGTGCCGAAGACCTGTACCGCCGCGTGGCGCGTGCGCTGGCTTCGGTCGAAGCGCCCGAGCTGCGCGAAAAGTACGAGGCTTTGTTTCTGGCGAATTTGCATGCCGGTGCCATTGGTGCCGGTCGCATCATGAGTGCGGCTGGAACCGACATTCAAGCCACGTTGATTAACTGTTTTGTCCAGCCGGTCGGTGACTGCATTCAGGGCATGGACGACGAAGGTTTTCCGGGGATTTACGAAGCCCTGCGCGAAGCGGCAGAAACCATGCGCCGTGGCGGTGGCGTGGGTTATGACTTCTCGCGCATTCGTCCGCGCGGTGCCGAGGTCAAAGGCACCGCTTCGATGGCCTCGGGGCCATGCAGCTACATCAATGTGTTTGACCAATCGTGCTCTACGGTCGAGAGCGCGGGCGCACGCCGGGGCGCACAAATGGGGGTGTTGCGTATCGACCACCCCGATGTGCTCGACTTCATTACAGCCAAGCGCACACCAGGGCGTTGGAACAACTTTAACGTCTCGGTGGGCGTGTCCGATGCCTTTATTCAAGCGGTGCAAGAAGACCAAGCTTGGGAGCTGGTTCACAAGGCATCGCCGGGCACCAGTGTGCTAGAGCAAGGTGCCTACCAGCGCGACGATGGTCTGTGGGTTTACCAAAGCGTGCAGGCGCGCGACCTGTGGGACACGGTAATGAAGTCGGCTTACGATTTTGCCGAGCCGGGCATTTTGTTCCTTGACCATATCAATGCCGATAACAACCTGCGCTACTGCGAGTCGATTGCGGCAACGAACCCGTGCGGCGAACAGCCCTTGCCTTCGTATGGCTGCTGCGACCTTGGCCCGGTCATTCTGACGCGCTTTGTTCGCCACCCATTTGGCTTGGAAGGCAAAGCTGTTTTTGATTTTGATGCTTTTGAGAAATCAGTGGCATTGCAGGTACGGGCGCTGGACAACGTGCTCGACGTGACTTTCTGGCCGCTGCCACAGCAGCGCGAGGAAGCCCACGCCAAGCGCCGCATTGGTGTTGGCTTTACGGGCATGGGCAACGCGCTGGCGATGCTGTGCCTGCGCTACGACACCGTTGAGGGCCGGGCTATGGCCGCACGCATTGCCGAGCGCATGCGCGATGCGGCTTACACCGCTTCGGTGGCGTTGGCGCGCGAAAAAGGAGCTTTCCCACGGTTTGAGGCCGAAGGCTATTTGGCCCCCGGTACCTTTGCCAGCCGCCTGCCGCAGGCGCTGCAAAAAGACATCCGTAAGCACGGCATTCGCAACAGCCATTTGCTGTCGATTGCGCCCACGGGCACGGTCAGTCTGGCCTTTGCCGATAACGCCTCCAATGGCATCGAGCCGCCGTTTTCGTGGATGTACAAGCGCAAAAAGCGCGAGGCCGATGGCAGCACCTCCGAGTACGCGGTAGAAGACCACGCTTGGCGTTTGTACCGTGAGCTGGGCGGCGACGTTAAACAGCTGCCCGCTTACTTTGTCTCGGCGCTGGAGATGTCGGCAGATGCCCACATTGCCATGATGGAAGCGGTGCAGCCGTTTGTGGACACGGCCATTTCCAAAACGGTCAATATTCCGGCCGATTACCCCTACGACGACTTCAAGGGCCTGTACCTGCAAGCGTGGCGCGCACGTTTGAAGGGGCTGGCGACGTACCGGCCCAACAGTATTTTGGGTTCGGTACTGGAGGTGCATGCTGCGCCCCCAGCCACGCCCGAAGCCCAAGCTGCCCCCGCCTTGGTCGATCCGATGCGTACCGTGATTGAAAGCCGCCCCAAGGGCGCACTGTCAGCGGTGGCGGAAAAGGTCGATTACTGGACGCAAGAGGGCAAAAAGCGCCTGTATTTGGTGGTTTCGTTCTTGCCCGTGCCCAATGCCGATGGCACTGGGATGGTCGATCGGGCCATCGAGTTTTTCATGCCCGTAGGCCAAAGCAGCGAGTCGCAGCAGTGGATGACATCGAGCATGCGCTTGTTGTCGCTGGCCGCACGGGGCGGCTTTTTGGAGCGGGCACTGAGCGATATGCGCAAAGTGGTTTGGGACCGAGGCCCGGTGCGTTTGGGTACCCACCAAAAGACCGATGGCACGCAGGTGCCGATGTGGCACGACTCCGAAGTCGCTGCGGTAGCCTACGCGATCCAAAACATCTTGGCGCGCCGCGCCAAGCTGCGCTCCCAAGGTGCAGCGACCTTGCCGCAAGCCGAATTGCCCGCCTTGGCTCCGGCCAATCCGCCGGTCATGGCAGGTAAAAAGTGCCGTGAATGCGGTGCCCATGCGGTGATTCGCAAGGATGGCTGCGACTATTGCACCCAGTGCGGTCATTTGGGCACATGCGGCTGAGGTCGTGCTGGGGGGCAGGGCTTGCACCTGCCCTTGGTGTCGCGACAATGGGGCCATGCACACCCTGACCGACACCTGCGGACTTCATCCTTTTTCTAACCTCACGCCCGATGTGGTGCTCGATGCGCTGGCGGGCATCGGGCTGTATGGCGATGGCCGCCTGATGGCGCTGTCGTCCTACGAAAACCGTGTTTACCAAGTCACGCTCGAAGATGGCCTGCGCGTGGTTGCCAAGTTTTACCGGCCTGAGCGCTGGAGCCGGGCGCAGATTCTCGAAGAACACGCCTTTGCCGCCGAATTGATGGCCGCTGAGGTGCCTGCAGTCGGGCCTTTGGCGCTGCACGGCAGTACCTTGCACCAGCATGCCGGGTTTGCCTTTTCGGTCAGTCCGTGGCGCGGTGGCCGCCAGCCCGAGTTGGACGATTTTGAAGTGCTTGAATGGACGGGGCGCTTTCTGGCGCGCATCCACAGCGTCGGCGCAGCGCAGCCATTTGTGGCCCGACCTGCGCTAGATTGGCACAGCTTTGGCACCGAGTCGCGCGACTGGCTGCTGGGGCACGATGTGATTCCGCTGGATGTGCAATCGGCATGGCGTGATGCCTGCGATCAAGCTCTCCATTTGATAGCAAACAATACAGGGCAGACAAGCGCTGGAGGCACTTTTGGCCTCAAAGATGCCACGCAACTGCGTTTGCACGGCGATTGCCACCCCGGCAATATTTTGTGGACACCGCTGGACGAATGGGGCCGTGGCGGGCCGCATTTTGTCGATTTGGACGACGCACGCACCGGCCCGGCTGTGCAAGACCTGTGGATGCTGCTGTCGGGCGAGCGCCCCCAGCGCACCTACCAACTCAGTGTGTTGCTCGACGGCTACGAGCAGTTTCGGTCCTTTGACCGGCGTGAGCTGGCGCTGATAGAGCCACTGCGAACCCTGCGCCTGATTCACTACAGCGCTTGGTTGGCACGGCGCTGGGCTGACCCGATTTTCCCGATCAATTTCCCGTGGTTTGGCAGCAGCGACTACTGGCGCGGTCAGGTCGATATGCTGCACGAGCAAATCGAGGCGATGGCTGAAGCACCACTGAGTGTCTGAGCGGGCCAACCAACAGCCGCCTGCGCCCTAAAATGGGCCGATGATCTCCCGCACTTCTTCCGGCGCGCCCCAGCGCGCCCCGACCGCCCGGCGCATTGACATTGCGCGCGAGTTGCTCTTGACCCCCTTTGGCTTGGACGAAAGCCACTTGGCGCGTGCGCTGGCGGAAATCCGCGCCCACCAAGTCGATGATGCCGACCTTTATTTTCAATACACCCGCAGCGAAGGCTGGAGTCTTGAAGAAGGCATCGTCAAGACCGGCTCGTTCTCTATCGACCAAGGTGTTGGGGTGCGTGCCGTCAGCGGCGAAAAAACCGCCTTTGCCTATTCGGACGATATTTCGGAGGCCTCGCTGTGGGATGCCGCTCGCACCGTGCGCTCGATTGCGGCTGCATCGCAGGCAGGAAAAGTCAAAGTAGCCGCTAAAAAGATAGCGCCCAGCCGCAGCCTGTACCCCGGAGTCGATCCGATTGCCAGCCTCGATAGCAACGCCAAGGTGGCTTTGCTCGAAAAAGTTGAGCAACTGGCGCGGGCCAAAGACCCGCGCGTAGCGCAGGTGATGGCTGGCGTGGCCGCTGAGTACGACGTGGTGCTGATTGCCCGCGCCGATGGCACACTGGCCGCTGATGTGCGCCCGCTGGTGCGTTTGTCGGTGACGGTGATTGCCGAGCAAAATGGCCGCCGCGAAGTAGGCTCTGCCGGTGGCGGTGGCCGCTTTGGACTGGCCTACTTTGACGACGCACTGGTGCACCAATATGTGGACGAGGCCGTGCATGCGGCGCTGGTCAATTTGGAGTCGCGCCCGGCCCCGGCTGGCCCGATGACGGTGGTTCTTGGCCCCGGCTGGCCCGGTGTGCTGCTGCACGAGGCCATCGGCCACGGTTTGGAGGGCGACTTCAACCGCAAGGGTTCGAGTGCTTTTAGTGGCAGGATTGGTCAGCGCGTGGCCGCCAAGGGTGTCACCGTACTGGACGATGGCACGATTGCCGACCGGCGCGGTTCGCTTAACGTCGATGACGAGGGCTGTGCCAGCCAGCGCAACGTGCTGATTGAAGACGGCATCTTGAAGGGCTACATCCAAGACGCGCTCAATGCCCGCCTGATGGGGGTCGCACCGACCGGCAATGGCCGGCGCGAGAGCTACGCCCACATCCCCATGCCGCGCATGACCAACACCTACATGCTGGGCGGCGACAAAGAGCCGCAAGAGATTATTGCCAGCATCAAAAAGGGCTTGTACGCCACAAATTTTGGCGGTGGGCAGGTGGACATCACCTCGGGCAAGTTTGTCTTTTCGGCCAGCGAAGCCTACTGGGTCGAGAACGGCAAAATTTTGTACCCGGTCAAAGGGGCCACCATCATTGGCAGCGGCCCCGAGTCGCTGAAAAAAATCAGCATGATCGGCAACGATATGCGCCTCGACAGCGGTGTCGGCACCTGCGGCAAAGAAGGCCAAAGCGTCCCCGTGGGCGTGGGCCAGCCGACATTGCGGATTGATGCCTTGACGGTCGGCGGCACCGCCTAAGCAACACCACCCTCCTGCACCCACAGCGCGCGGATGCCGAAACAGCCGCCCCCGAGCACCCTCCACCCGGCAGCGTCGTTTGACGATGTGAGCCACTTCTTGCGCCAAGACTTTGTCAATGAGGAGTCGCGCCAAGTCTGCGACAGCGTGGGTTTGCTGGCGCAGCACGTCAACGCTGCGGTGCGCGCGCGGCGCAGACGACGCGACACCGCCACCATCGCCCTGCACGCCACTACGTTGGCGTTGGGGGTGCGCGAACACCAGCATTTTTTACACGGCTTGGGGGCCACTTGGCAGTCTTTGTACGAAATGGCGGCCTACCAGCGCGACCTGCAAGCGCTGCAAACTGCGGTGGACGACTGGCAAAAGGCCTTGCGCGCGCGCAACCCGCAAGAAGGCCAAGTCTTTGATCGCATGGAGCAGTTGGCTTGGCGTACGCTGGGCGAGGGGGCGTTGCTGCTGGACTTGTTTCGCCAAGATGAGCCGCTTTTGAGTGAACCACCAGCACCCAGACCTGCGCCGCCACCGCCGCCCCGGTGGGCGTGGTGGGTACGGCTGCGTGGGTGGTGGCGCGCGAAGATGCGCCGCTGAGACTGTGCTACATTGAACATCTATGCCAGTTTGTCGCGCTTTTTATTTTTGGTCTTTTTTCTCTGTCCTTGGCGGATGAGAGGCAAGAGCGCAAGCACCTGAACCCTTTCTAATCAACCGCCGATGCTGCAAAGCCCGGCGGTTTTTTGTTTTTTAACCCTTGTTTTATCCATTGAGAGGAGTCCCACCATGACGGCCCAAGCCACCCCCGCCAGCGATGCCTGGTTCCGAGGCGTCGAGAAAACCAGCCAAACCGACGACGAACGCATCAAGGACATCACCGTGTTACCCCCTCCCGACCATTTGATCCGCTTTTTCCCCATTCGCGGCACGCCAGTGGAGTCGCTGATTACGCACACGCGCAAGACCATCCACCGCATCATGGCGGGCAAGGACGATCGCTTGCTGGTGGTCATTGGCCCGTGCTCAATCCACGACCCGGCTGCCGCCTTGGACTACGCACGCCGCTTGCAAGCCGTGCGCGCCCAGTACGCTGACACGCTGGAAATCGTCATGCGGGTGTATTTTGAAAAACCCCGCACCACCGTTGGCTGGAAGGGCTTGATCAACGACCCCTACCTCGATGAGAGCTACCGCATCGACGAGGGCTTGCGCATCGCCCGCCAGTTGTTGATTGACATCAACCGCTTGGGTGTGCCAGCGGGCAGCGAGTTTTTGGATGTGATCTCGCCCCAATACATTGGCGATTTGATTAGCTGGGGCGCTATTGGTGCGCGCACCACCGAGAGCCAAGTTCACCGTGAATTGGCCTCAGGCTTGTCGGCACCGATTGGTTTCAAAAACGGCACCGATGGCAATATTCGCATTGCCACCGATGCGATTCAGTCGGCCAGCCGGGGCCACCATTTCTTGTCGGTACACAAGAGCGGCCAAGTGGCCATTGTCGACACCAAGGGCAACAAAGATTGCCACGTCATTTTGCGCGGTGGCAAAGCACCCAACTACGATGCTGCCAGCGTCGCTGCGGCGTGCAAAGACCTCGAAGCGGCCCACTTGCCCGCGACGCTGATGGTCGATTGCAGCCATGCCAACAGTAGCAAAAAGCACGAAAAGCAGCTTGATGTGGCCCGCGACATCTCGGCGCAAGTGGCCGGTGGTTCGCACAGCATTTTTGGTTTGATGATCGAGAGCCACATCTGCGCTGGCGCACAAAAGTTCACTGCGGGCAAAGACAAGCCTGCCGATCTTGAGTACGGCAAGAGCATTACCGATGCTTGTTTGGGCTGGGAGGACTCGCTGGCAGCGCTGGCAGAGTTGTCTGCCGCTGTGAAAACACGCCGTTCGTTGTAAAAACACCGCCACATCGCTGTAAGCTGGTGTAAGGCCGTGTAAGCTAGCCTTGACGTTACGGAATATTGCCCGCAACGTCAGGGCAGCAAAGAGACACTGCCCTCCCCCTTCCAAACACAAAGGTACATCCATGCACAGAGAAGTCACGGTCACACTCGCCCTGAACGAAGAATACCGTTTTGATCTTGAACACTCCGAACCTATGGGCAACGAAGAAGCCCGCCGTTGGCTCGACGACGAGTTCGTCCGTATGGAGTGCGAGCCTTTGCGCGCCAGCGGCAAGGTTCTCTTGGCCGATAAGGTGTTGGTGGTGGCCCGTGAAGCCGGTGCCGCGCTGCTGTCCGACCCAGCATGGTTGGCACAATTTGGCCGCGCTACCCACGCGGTGCTGGGCAAGCCGATCATCCGAATCGACCTGCCCTCCATGACCATCAGCTATTGAGTCTGAACCTCAAAATAGTTTGAAAATAGCATCTAGCGCTTGTTCTATGGGCGTTTGATGCTATTAAATAAAGAGCAAGCCATTTCCCGTTTTAGGGTGCAGCTACCACCTTGATCCGTGCGTTGGGGGTCTCGCCAAACATTTCTGGCGCGTACAGTGCCTCCACCCGGCTGGGCGGCAGTGCAAAGTCACCCACGTTGTTCAAGCGCACGGTGTATTCCATTTTGACGGTGCCTTTGGGCAGGTACTGGTAGTAGCTGCGAAAGGCCTCAAAGCTGCGTTCCTCAAAAGCAGGCGCACTCCCATTGGTGAACATACCGCTGCTTTTTTCGCCCTGCGTCGCTATCTCGGAGTCACGGCCCAAGCCGCTGCCCAAAATAGCCGCACCGCCCGGAATCGGGTCGGTGATGGCGACCCAAGCCATGTCGGCGCTGGCGCTGACCTCTAGTGCCACGCGCAGCACGTCGCCGCGTGTGTAGTGGCCGGGGGGCAGGCTCTTGTTGCTTTGTTCCACCGGGGTGATGGTTTTGCGCAGGCTATAGCCCGCTGCAAAAGGCACTTTGAGTTCGATGGCTGCTACCGATTGCAGCGTTAGCCACGGTTTGCCGCTGCCTTGGTGGGTCACGGCCAGCGCATCTTTGCCGCCTGCCTTGCCCCACGGCAAGAACATGGCGTTGCCGCGCAGCATGCCCGGCGCTGCTGGGGCACCAAACCAAGTGCTTTGGTGGGCTGCGCCGCTGGCATCGGTGGGTGCAATGGGCGCGACCTTGGCCCAATCAATCTGTGCATTGCCACTGCCAAGGGCTGCGCGGGTGGTGCCCGCGACGGGTGCCGCTTCAAACTGCGCCGAGAAGCGCTCCAGCGCCAAACCACCCCATAAGTTGGCGGTGGTGGTGTGCCAAGCACCGTTTTGTTGCCGGGTGATAAAGCCATTGGCGAGGCGGCCCATGTCGTCCTTCCAAGTGGGGTCGTCCATCACGGCCAGCATCAGGCGGGCGGTGTTGGCATCGCCGTTTTGCATCAGCCACCACCAGTAGTCGCTTTGTTCGGTGCTAAACACCACTTTGCTGCCTTGGTAGCTCAAGCGACTGCGAACAATTTGCCGCGCTTCTTGCAGGCGCTTGTCGCGCTCGGGAATGTTGGCAACGCGTTGGAGCACGCCCATCCAGTCGATCACCGTATGGGTGGGCCACTGGTTCGGGGCAATGGTGATGCTGGTGAGCATGCGCGGCGTGGCTTTGCCGTAGCGCGATAAAGCCTCGATAGCTGCGATTTTTCGCATATCGAGGTCTTTGCGCGGACTCCAGAAGTCGCGCTGAATACGCCCTTCGATAAAGGCGATCAAGCCCCGCTCCATCGGTGCTCTGGCCTCGTCGGGCAAGGCAAACGCCGGGTTGATGCGGGCGGCTTCATGGGTGGCGGCCAGCAGGTAGGCCGTCAGGGTATCGCTACCCCGGTTGGCATCGCCGTTGCGGGGTGGAAAGTAATAGGCCAGTCCGTCGTTATCGAGGTACGTGGGCAGCTGTGCCACCACGGTTTGCCACAATTTGGCATCGCGCAGGCCAATGGCTTTGCTGGTTTTTTGCTCTAAGCAGGCAAACGGGTAATTGGCCCACCAGTCACGCACACCGGGCAGGCCTGCTGCCAGCGTCGGTTGCAGTGACATTTTGAGGCCCCCACGTCCGGGCAGCGCATCGCGGGGCGGATTGACCGCCACGTTGTAGCTGCCATCGACCTGCACCAGTGTGGCTTGTTGCACCGTTAGTGGCACGGCTGGAATCAGGCGCTGCGTCGCTTTGAGTGTGTCGCGGGCACCACTGAGGCTGTCTTTGGCCTCGATCTCCCACAGCAGGGCTTCAAAACGGGTTTGTGCCAGTTGTGCCGGTGCTTGCACGTTCCACGCTACTTCGCGCGCTTCTCCTGCAGGGATTTCGACGGTTTGCACAGCCAAGTCCAACAGCGTAGCGCGTGGCGATACCTGCACCTTCATGGCGGCCTTGGTGCTGTTGCGCAGGGTGATTTGGGCGCGGAACTGGTCGTCCTCGCGCACCAATGGCGGCAAACCGCTGATGATTTGCAAGTCTTGCGTCGTGCGAATGCTGGCGCTGCCGGTGCCAAAAAAACCCGTGGCGGCATCGGCCACGGCGACAATTTTGAAGGTCGTCAAGGCATCGTTGAGTGGTACGGTGACCTTGGCCTGCCCATTGGCATCGAGCTGCACGGCGGGTTGCCACAGCAGCAAGGTATCGAGCAACTCGCGCGTGGGGCTGCGACCACCGCCACCACCCGGGGCTACGGCCTTGCGCCCATAGTGGCGACGGCCAATGATTTCCATTTGTGCGGTCGAGGTTTGCACGCCCCAACTGCGCTGTTGCAGCATGGCATCGAGCAGATTCCAACTGGTGTTGGGCATGAGTTCCAGCAGGGCTTGATCGACCGCTGCCAGTGCCACTTCAGCTCCAGCAGCGGGCTTGCCGTTGGGGAGTAGGGCGGTGATGGTCACTTGGGCCTTGCCGCGCACGGGGTAGTTTTCTTTGTCTGGCGTGACTTTGACTTGAATTTGGTGGGCTTGGGTGCCGACTTTGATTTCCGCCAGCCCAAGGCGAAAGGCAGGTTTGCTCAAATCGACCATCGCGGTCGGGGCGACGTATTCTTTGCCGCCATACCAAAAGGCCGTCCACCACTCGCGCGGCGCTTTGTAGCCCCAGGTAAACAGGCTGTACCACGGCACCTCGCGCAGGCGGCCACGCAGCGCCAGCACACTGACGTAGACATTAGGCCCCCAAGTTTCTTGCACTTCGAGGCTGATGGTCGGGTCTTGGCCGTTGAGCTGCACCACCTGCGTTTCTAAAATGCCCTCGCGTTCCACGGCCACCAGCGCGGTGGCAAAGCGAAACGGCATCCGCACCTGAAACTTGGCCGTCTCGCCGGGTTGGTAGCTCTTCTTTTCGGGCAGCAGGTCGATGCGGTCATGGTTCTCACCGCCAAACCACAGTTCGCCTTGGCGCGTGACCCACACCGATGAGGCTGCATCAAAGGTGTTGCCTGCTTTGTCGCGGGCCGTGGCAATGAGTTCGATTTCACCGGCCTCATCGAGTTGGGTCTCGCACAGCAGCAGGCCGCGCTGATCGCTTTTGCCGGTGCAGACGGTGCCCAAGTCTTGGGTTTCAATTTGGTTGTCGTAGCTGTAAAAACCGCCCACCATGCGTTTGCGGCTGCTGGTGGTGATGCGGGCAATGGCTTGCACTTGCAGCGGTACATCGGCGGCGGGTTTGCCCTCGGGGGTCAGCGCCAGCGCTTGAAAGCGAATTTTTTTCCGGGCCGAGACCCAGCCTTCGGTTTTGATGCCAGCCACCACCGCCGCAGGCCACAGGGGGCTGGTGCTGCGCAGGGTTTGTATTTCGCCATTGGGGTCGGCATAGCTCGCTTCCATGACCAGCTCTTGCACGCTGGGGGCGCGGGGTACGTTGTCAATGCTCAAGCGGCCTGCGCCTTGGCGATCGAGCGTCAAGGGCAGTTTGTCGGCAATGACGCGGGCATCTTGGCTGGCGCTGGCTTCTTCTTCACCTGCCGATGATCCCTGCTGGCGCGCATGCGGTGGACGAAAGCTAAAACCATCGTAGTCGGCAAATTCGAGCGTTTTACCGCGCACCAGTGCCGATACCCGTACCGGCAGATTGGCTGCACCGCCGCCCGAGACGTAGCTAATTTGCACACTGGAAGGCACCGAGCGCACATTGACCAGCGGTTTTTTGTCCGCAGGCCCTACCCGCCCCTCGAACACAGGCAGGCGAAACTCTTCTACCCGAAACTGGCCTGAGCTAAAGCTGCCACCCTGCGGTTTGCTGCTGCGCAGTTCAACCTCGTAAATACCGAGTTTGGCCGCCGGTGGAATGGCAAAGCTGCTGTGTGCGCTGCGCCCGCCGGTGGCGGTGCTGCGCCATGCCAGCGGTTGGCTAAATTTCTGGCCGCTCCCGGTGTGGGTGATGACCAGTGTGTCGGGGGTGTTTTGGGGTAAGCCAAAGCCTTGGCGCGTTTCGGTGCGCAGCAGGTGTTTCATTGAGACGGTCTCGCCCGCACGCAGCAAGGTGCGGTCAAAAATGGTGTGGGCGCGTTCGTCGGGTTGGGCGCTGGTGCTGGTGGGCACGTTAAAGCGCCAAGGCTCAATGCCGCGTTGCCACTCGCTCCACGTAAAGGCCATGTCTTGCACGCCATTGTCATCGTCTTGGCTGCGTGCGCTGACAAAGTAGCCCGGTGCGCCTTCGCCGTTGCGACAGTTGGGCGCTTCCGGGGCAATCCCTTCCAATTGCGCCCGGCCTTGCGCGTCGGTGGTGGCGCTGGCAACGAGGCGGCCATCGCAGTCCGATACCTGTACCTTTGCGCCTTCAACGGTTTGGCCTTTGTCGAGCGTTGTGACCCAAGCCAAGGCATTCTCGCGGCCCAGCTTGAAATGCACGCCCAAGTTGGTCACCAGCGCCGAGGTTCGCACGATCATGGTGCGCCCGCTGCCGTGGCGTTCGTCCAGCAGCGAGGCACCGAGTTTTTGCGAGGCGATCTCGACCACATGAAACCCCGGCGTGAGCGGGATGCCCACCACCTCAAACGGACGGGGGTCGGCACTGGCCGGTTGCGGCAGGTCGAGTGTTTTAACGCCGCTGCGCCCGTCCAGCAGCGACAGCATGCGCGACTGCACGTAGTCTTTGTCGTCGGGGTTGATGACCTGCGGCAGTGGCCCTTTGACATCGCGGCGTGCTTGGCTGCGCTCGACGATAAAGCTGTCGTAGCGTTGCACCTTGCGGTACCACGCAATGATGTCGGCATCGGTGGTCGGTTGCAGTGTGCTGACTTTGCCTTGGGCACCGGCTTGCAGGCCTTGCACGCGCAGATGGGCTTCGACCTTGCGCAGCGTCACCGGCAGCAGTGCTGGCCCCTGCGGGCCTTCGGCAAAGCGCTCGACGATGCCAAACGGGGCGGCAGCAAACTTTGCCAGCGGGGGCTTGCCTGCGGTAGCGATTTTGAGCGGAAAGCTGGCCGCATTGACCAGCGCCCGGCCCCCAGCGTCGGTAAAGCCTTTGGGCAGTTCCAGTGTGAAGGCGGTGTTTTCGGCCAGCGGGGGCATAAACCGAATGTGTTCGACCAAGTCCTCTGGCGTTGGGGCTTTGGTGTCGTCATCGTTCTCGCCCAGTTGGGGCTTGACGGTTTCGTCTTTGGATTTGAGGCGAATGGCCGCAGCCACTTTGCTGGGCACGGGCGCGTTGAACGACAGCGTCAGGGGCCGAATCGGTAGGCAGGCGGCTTGGGCGTTTTCACGTTCACAGCGAAACTCGGCGCTGAACGGTGCGCGCACGGTGAACGCAAAGCGTTTTTCGGTGCTGTTGGCAATACCGCTGGGCGTGGCGACACCTTTGCCCCAAACCAGTTGGACTTTGGACGAGGGTGTTAGTCGTCGGTTGCACGCCAGCGTGACCAGACCCAATGGCTCGCGCGCGGCGCGTTTGTCCAGCCCTTGGGCCAACAGCAGCGCGGTGCGCTCTTTGCCCTCAATCAAGCGCACCGGGATGCGCTCGCCCACACCCTCGGTGGCGCACCAGACGTTGGCTTGCACGCTGGCGAGGGTGGCCGGGCCATTGAGCTGGAGCACGAAGAATTGCTCCTCGTCGATTTCAATATAAGGGCTGGGTTCGACGCTCTGCACGAATGGCCCGCCACTATTAAATTGATAGCTGTTCGTGCCCGTCAGTAGAGCGCCAGAGGCCGATTTGAAACCATTTTTCGCCTGTACCGTGCAGCGCATGCCCGGTGGCAGGTCGCGCTCGAAGTCGAAGACCCATTCGCGCTCGCTTGTCCATCGGCCTGTGCCTTGGCTGGCTTGTGCGTCGGTGCATTGCACCGTCAGGGGGGCGGGGGCTTTGGGGTCGCCAAAATGGACGACGGCAGCGTCAAACTTTGCAACTACTTGGCGCACACGCGCCACTTCGCCTTGGGGCGATAGGCTGGTAATTTGCAAAGCCTGTGCCCCCGCGCAGGCCAGCGCGATGGCGCTGCACAAAATAAAGTGCCGAATGTTCACGCGATGCTCCTTTGACAAAGGAGCGTAACAGCAAGCACCCTGCCCAATGCGCAGACTTTACTGAAACGCCACTTCCGCAAAACTGCGCAGCTTGCGGCTGTGCAAGCGTTGCACCCCCCCTTTTCGCAGGATTTCGATGGCGCGCATGCCGATGCGCAAATGCTGATCGACGCGCTCGCGGTAAAAATGGTTCGCCATGCCGGGCAGTTTGATCTCGCCGTGCAGCGGCTTGTCACTGACGCACAACAGCGTGCCGTAGGGCACCCGAAAGCGAAAACCGTTGGCGGCAATGGTGGCGCTTTCCATGTCCAGCGCCACGGCGCGGCTTTGGCTAAAGCGGCGCTGGGGGGTGTTGTTGGGCAACAGTTCCCAGTTGCGGTTGTCGGTGCTGGCGACGGTGCCCGTGCGCATGATGCGCTTGAGGTTGGCACCGCTGATTTGCGTCACGTCGGCCACTGCCTGTTCCAGCGCCACCTGAATTTCGGCCAGCGCCGGAATTGGCACCCACAGCGGCAACTCTTCGTCGAGCACATGGTCTTCGCGCACATAGGCGTGGGCCAGCACATAGTCTCCCAACTGCTGGCTGTTGCGCAGACCGGCGCAGTGGCCCAGCATCATCCAAGCGTGCGGGCGCAGCACAGCGATGTGGTCGGTGATGGTCTTGGCATTGGCGGGGCCAACGCCGATATTGACCATGCTGATACCGCTGCCATCCTCGCGCACCAAATGGTAGGCGGGCATTTGCGGCAGCCGTGGCAAGGCCGCGCCCAGCGCGTCACCGGCTTGGGCGGGCAAGCCGACGCGGCGGGTCACCACATTGCCCGGCTCCACAAAAGCCGGCGGATTCAAAACTGAAGTGCAACACCTGTCATCCAGTAAGGTACGCAGATGCACAGCAAGCCCGAGAACTACAGC
>JAIEMS010000037.1 GCA_019751915.1 Burkholderiaceae bacterium | reverse complement strand
TCTTCTTCACGTCCAATCTCCTGTCATATGGGATTGGACTCCAGAGTTAGCCGCTACTCAAATTCGGGGGGACGTCGTCAGCTGCATAATCTTTGGCGCTATTTCTCCAATGCCTTTATCAATACTTCCAAGCAAACTATTTGCTACCGTATCGCCGACAGATTTAGAGTTAATCGATGCAGATGCGTTAATGCCGTACTTTCGTAGCACGCCAGCACTTTGGCTATCAATGACCATTTCGCCTTGGTGAATTTGCGCCAGCATGTCTTTTGGAATGTAGGGCGACCCCACAGCAAAACTACCTTGCGCATTGGCCCCTGCGTTGACTGCGACGTTGATTTGGATGTCCTTCGGGATCGCATTCAGTGAGGCCGCTGCTGCATCTGCTGCACTCTGCGCGCCCCGTGCAGCATCGCCTAGCGCTGCTGTAGATGCGGCCAAGGTGTTGACCGGGTTAGTGGCTTCGTCAGCACCACCACGGATCACAACCCCAGCGTCTTTGATGGTGTCTGCTGCGTCGGTGGCACCACTGGCAGCCAGCCCAAACGCTTGCGACATCATGGTGCCAATGCTTTTGATCGCAGGGTCGTTTAATACTGCGGCATAGACTGCTGCAGTGGTTTTTGCTTGTGCTAAAGCGCCCGATATGTCGCCGCTAGACAGTGCATCTTGGAGGGTGCTGCCAGCCATCACTGATTGGACGATGGTGGTGATGATTTGCCCAACAAAAATGTCCACAATCGCCGCAGCCCCCGCTGCTGAGATCGCATTGCGTAGTCCCGTGCTGACGGCATCACCAAATTGCACCCCGGCATCTGCTGCTGTAGTTTTGCCCTGCAAAAAACCCTGCACAATGCCTGTCAAGGTGTCTGCGCCAACACCAAGTGCGGCAAGGCTGGCCGATTTGATTTTCGCCACGGCAGGGGCCAGTTGCACCAGCGATGCGTAGGCGGTGCGGCCCGCTTCAGTGGTCACATCAAGCCCTTGCACCATTGCCTTCAATTCTGCGGTGGTCATGGGCACAGCAATGCCCACAGCATCAATAGCATCCGCTGATTTTTTGAATGTCGCAGTCGTCTTTTCTTGCTGTGTGGTCACAATGTCGTAGTACGCCGTGGCACTGGCAGAAAATTTGTCCATGCCGCCAAATTTGTCCACTAATTGGCTGGCCGCATCAGCGCTGGCCACGCTGACTTCAAGCACCTTGGATCCTGTGGCAGCAAACACTGCATTGGCCCCTTGCAAGCTTGCTGCGAGGCGGTCTAGTGCAGCGCTGGCAGTCTCGCCAACGCGCTTAAATCCCGTGCCTGCAAGCACCGCTTCTGCGGCGGCATCGGCCATGTCTTTGGCCCATTGGCCAGTGGCCGCAGTGGGGTCAGTGCCAAGGGCGCGGTTCGCGTAGTTGTCGCCGCTGGCTTGGCCGTCTTTGTAGATTTGGAAATAGCCGTAGGTGGTTTTATCGACCCCATTGGGGTTGCTGGCAAGGCCCGCATCAATGCCCAATGCGATGGTCATTCCCATCGCTTTGGCTTTGGCCGTGGTGCTGTTGATGATGCTGTCAACGGTGCTTCCGACCAGCGTCCTTACCTCTGGATTGGTGCGGTTAATCAGGTCACGTGCCCAAGCGCCATCGTCCCAGCCGCCGCCTCGCGTGACAGCCATCGCGTTGGTCAAATTGGCCTCTTTGCCGCTGCTAGAGTAGTACGCGCCGCTGTGCTGTTCGCCGGGCGTTTTGCCGATGCCAGACGACAGCAGCAATCCCAGCCCTGCAGCGGCCCACCCCCAGCCCGGAATGGCCGCTAAAGTTGACATAATCCCACCGCCTGCAGCTGCACTGGCAGTTCCTGCTGCGGCGGCCATCGTTCCCGATTCAAGGGCCACGGCAGTGCCCGCTTCAAGGGCCGTGTTTGCGGCTACCGCTGCCTGTGCTGCTGCGGTAGCACTGGTGGTTACGCCAGCCCACTGGCCGTTAGCGGCGATCAATGCGCCCAGTGCATCCCCACCACCGGCCCCCACTGCATTGGCATAGCCAAGCGAGGCCATTGATGCCCCAGCAGTATTGCCAAATACCGCTTGCATCGCGGCCCCCATTTGGGTGTTCAGGCCGTTTTGTGTGCTGGCTGCGCCCGTTGGCCCCACGCCGGTTAATTGCCCTTGCACTTTGATGATCCACTGCTTGATGCTCATCTGGTAAAGCATGTCGAGGATGGCCGCTTTGAGCGTTTTGCCAATGCGCTCAAATGCGTTCTGTCCGTCGCCCTGCACATTTGTAAAAACATCGTGTGCAGTTTGGTCAACGCTGGCCCACATATCGCCCCAAGCTTTCGACCCTTCAACCACAGCGCTTCGGTCAAACTTGATACCAGCCAGTGCGTTGCGCTCCTTGAGCTGCCCTATTTCGGTAGCCAGCGCAAGCTCCTCACGGGTGTGTGTACCAGTGATGGCACTTTTGCGTTCCATTTCTGCCAGCGTTGCCTCCTTGGTGGCAATCGTCAGCTCACGGCGGCCCCGTAAAACGGCTTCCTGTTGCTGGGCTGTCAGGCCAATCAGGGCGATTTCATCGCGCATCTTTTTGGTTTCGTCTTCCATGCCTGCTACGGTTTTTTCGTAAGCCGAAATGCGGTCTTGGTTTTGCTTGTACAGCTCTGCATAAGCGGCTGCAAGGGCAATGGCGTTGTCTTTTGCCCTCTGGCTGGCTTTTTGTTCGTCCAGCAATTTTTGGGTGCGTTCGCTGCTGGCATCGGCAGCAGAAATAGTGCCTTTTGCGACTTGTTTTTGGATGTCGAGCACCTGTTTTTCAGCTTCGTTGAGCACACGACCAAGGGCCGCTTCTTGATTATTGACAGCGATTTTTTCTTGAATGGCTGCTACCAAATCGGCATAGGCCTTGATTTGTGGGTCGATAACTTCTTTGGCATCGGTGGCAGTTTTCTTCAGCGCGTTGCCCTGTTTTTCAGTGGCTTGGGTCGCGCCAAAACTCGCGATAGCGTACTGGGCCATGTCACCCGTATTTGCGCGGATGGCCGCCGTAGCCGCGTCGTATTCGGCCCCCAGTTCCTTGGTTTTGGTGGCCAATGTAGTGGTGCTGGCGGTCGATTTTTCTACTGTGCCAGCCCATTGCATGACGCTGGCCGCTGCACTGGACAAGCCCAATGAATCCAGACCACCGGCCACCTTTTGCAAAAATCCAGACAGCACACTGCCCATGATTTCAAATTCGGCAGACCACAAAGATGAGATTGCTGCCCATGCCAAACCCGCACCGTATTTGATGGCCTCCCACGCGACCAGCGTGCCCTCAACAAACGCGATGCCTGCGAGTTGCGCTTCTAAAAAATTGTCACGCAACCACTTGCCTATTTCCCAGCCAGCGAATGCAGCAAACAGCACGCCGGCGGCAATTTTGAGCAATCCAAGCGCTCCAGCAGAGGCCTCAGCGGGAAGTTGGATGCTGCCGATAGCCCCTGAGAACAAGGTAGCGAATGTCGCACCTTGGGCCATCTCCAACTTTGCCAGTGCGACCATCATTTGCAAGCTGCCCAGTGCAGCAGTGCTGGCACCAAATACCGCAGGTGCTACGGTAAACGCCAAAATGTAGGCCACCCCGATTTTTGCAAAAGTACCAAAACCATCGGTCACTTTGACCAGTGTCGGCAGCAGTGCAGATGCAATGTCGGTGTAAATAGAACTAAACCTGCCCCCCAGTTTTGCCATCGCTTGCTCGAATTTGACAGCCTGCGCCGCCTGTTCAGCAGTGACCTTGCCGTTGAGTTCGCCGGTTTTTGCAAGATTCAGCAGCGTGGGCAACAAGGCAGCGCCACCTTTTCCAAAAAAATCCTGAGCCGCAGAAACCTGCTCATATCCGCTGGATAGCCCAGCGATTTTTTTGGAAATGCCCAACATGGCATCTTCAGATGATTTGAATTTTGTGGGGTCAAGTCCCAAAGAGTCAAACGATGCCTGTGCTGATTTTGAGCCATTTTGGGCATCTACCAGCTTTGAAGAAAGTTTGGCTAAACCGTTGCCAACCTCCTCTAAACTCCCCCCAACGCCTTTAGTGATGCCTTTGAGCGCAGACAGAGCCTCTACCGATGCCCCAGTTTTTTTTGCCATTGCGTCCAGCTCGGCCATGCCGGTAATCACACCCCGAATTTTGTCGGTGATAGCCAGACCACCAATGGCTGCCAGCAGTGGCCCAAATGCCGCATTGATGGCTTTGATGGGGTTCATCATGGCCTCAATCGAGTTACCAATACGACCCATTTCTGCACTGATTTTTTGACCGGAACTTTGTACCGATTGCACGGCCTGATTCATGTCCGCCTGCAAGCGGGCAATATTTGCCATCAGCTCAATTTCTAGACTGCCTGCAAGCATGGCGGACTCCAAAACAAAAAACCCGCACAGGGGCGGGCAGGGGTTAATCTAAAAACGAAGCTAGCTTTTTATCCAGCTTGGGACTGCGATGTAACTCACCGTAGGGTGGTGGTCGTGCAGCGTTGGTAGCCTCATACGACTCATTGAGGTACTCAACAGATAAGCGCCGCAGCATTGATGCCTCCCAAGGCTGTAGTTCAATGCCTGCCTGCTGTTGCCAAGCAGCAAGCTCTTGAAAAGTGACTGGCCCTGACCCCATGCCTGCGGGTTGCGTTGGGCCAATCTCAAACAACCAATCGAGCAAATACTGCCCAGCAAACACATCTGGCAACTGGGGCGGTACGCCATCTTGCGCCAGTCGATCACGGCGGGATGTTTTAGGCATCTCGCCGCTTTTAGGCTTGTGGTCTTTGTACTCTGGCACAGCGTTCAGCCATGCCACTTGGCGCACGTAGAGGGTCAGGCCTGCGCAGAGGCCCGCTTGAAATTTGCCCGCTCTGCCAAGAATTTTTCAGCATCGTCAGCAATGTGGCCCACAGTGATGTCGGCGTAGAGGGCTTTAAAACCCTCGTACCCGCTCACATCCCCAAAGCTGGCCCCGTTAATCGACACTGTGCAGGAAGCCAAGAATTCGGCCCGTTCGCGCAACTTTTCTTCGGCTGTTTGCTTGCCATCAGTTTTGCCCTGCGCACGTGCCAAGTAGCGGGTATTCGCGCGATCTTCCAGCGCGTGTTTGGCGCGTTGGTATGGTTTGCTGCCGGGGCTGTGCAGGGTGATGGTAATGGGCGTTTCGCCATCAGCGGCAAATTGTGGTTCGCCAGCGGCATCGCGCACAGGCATATCGGCAGTTTGGGCAATAGACAGACTACGCAGATCAAAATTTTGGGTCATGGTGTGTAAATTTTTTAAGTGGTTGAGGGGTAATTAAGGGGCGGCAACTTTGACGGTGTCGGTCTGGCGCAGCAACGTCATGGAGCCAGTGACAACACTGTCCACCGTGCCAAAGTTTTCGATAAATTTAGAAACTTGGGCGGTGAAATAGCGAATAGCACCGTCCTGTTTTTTCAGCTTAAAAGAGTAGATGTCGTGACTGCGACTGGCAATATCAATAATCAATTGCCCAGCATCACTTTCGTCCCAAGCGCATTTAATTTCAGCCGATGGCAGCTTGTAACTTCCCTTCTTTTCGGTCTGTTGGGATTTGCCAACGGGGGCGTTCGTTACCGTGGTGTACTCGCGGCCTACGACGCTTGGCACGTCGGTCACTTCGCCGATGATCGTCCACGTCAGCAGCGCAAATGCGGCAGCCGATGTGGTATCGGTAGGCAGGGCAGCAGAAACATAAATTTCTGTGTCTGCTGTGGTTTGGAAGGTCATTTCTGGCTCCTATGGTCGTAAAAAAACCCGCCAGCAACATGCATGGCGGGTGGGTGGTTCCGTGTGAGGAAATGGTTGTTTACTGGGTCAGTTGCTGAAACTGCACTTTGAAATGAATGGTTTGCACAAACAGCGTTGCGGCACTGTCTTGCTCGTCTGGGCCTAGACTTTCAGTGCGAATGTGAAAGACCCGAACTCCTGCAATGGTTCCGCTGCGGCGATGACAGGCCAGCCGCACCTGTTCGAGTATTCTTTTCTGTTCTGGGTACGTTTTTGCCGCCACGGTCAATTGGATGTTGGCAATCGCCAGCGTTGTCGAATTGGTACTGACTGGCGACTTCTCAACTGTCTTGAGGCTCTGGTATCCAATGGCAGGCATGGCGGCATTGAGTGGTATCTCGCCGGGGCGAATGCTGGCACTTGGCACCAAAGCGCGCAGTGGTTCACAGCCTGTTAGCAGTGCATAAATGACCCGTTCGGCGCTCATTGTTCCCCCGTTTCTATATCCGCAGTATTTAACCCCTCTTTGGTCAGGCGCTTTTTAATGTGGGCTGCTACGGCGGAAACTGCGGCACTGGATTCAGATTCAAAGGCAGGGCGCAAAAATGGTCTTGCTTTGGCACCGGGGTGAATGATTTTTCCTACGAATTTCCCACCAATATTCAAATGCGATCCTGTAATCAAATGTCGTTTAGTTCCATTTTCAACTAATCGGCCATACCAAGCGTCTTTCACGCCCCATTTTTGTTTGCTACTACCAACACGCACAAACGATTGCACCGTACCCGTACCTTGGCGCTGCTTCTTTGTTGCTTTGTTGGTGACATGGATGCGGCCTTTCATGAAACCCGACTTGACGCTGGCATTTTGTTTTGCCTGTGCTGCAATAACTTTTGAACCTTGATTCAATGCAGATCGAAGAATATTCTTCTCAATTTTCGCAGGCAAGGTATTCAGCAGTTCTTGCAGTTCTTTCAGTCCTCTGATATTGATTTCGTTCATACCGAAAACTCCTCTGCCATAAATTCCAGCCCTTGGCGCTGCCCTAGCTCGGCAGGGCCAGACACGATTTGCATAGTGCGTGGGTACTGGCCCAGCACCACGATACGCATGGCGCTGGTCAAGCTGGGCCGCCAGTGAATACGGATGCGGGCAGGGCGGGACGTTATTTCTACGCCTTGCTGCACTGTTTCTGCCCTACTTGGCAGCACGTCTTGCACCTGTGCCCAAACCGTGACCACGGGCACCCACTGCTGTGTGCTACCGCCAAAATTTGGGTCGGTTACATCATCTAAGCGCTCAAAGCGGATTCTTCGGTTAAGTTGTCCGGCTCTCATTTTTCAAAACCGTGGTGGCACCGTAATTTCAGACAGCATTTCGTCTAAAAAAGCGTGCGGCATTTGCGAACACACTGCGCCGACAATCAACGATTCGCGCTGGGCGTGTAGCGTTCCTGCTTGCAGCAACATCCATGCCCTGACCGATGGGTAAGCCACTAAATCAACGCCAGCCACGTACCGGATTTGCAGCGGTACAGAGGGTCGACCTGCGGGGAAAAATATCCTTGATTCCCGTTGCCCTTGCCGCAGAAAAAATGGCGTATCAACTGGGGTTGTCGTGCCATCTTGGTTAATGGTATTGACTGACACGACCGACTTGGCTTGCCCAATATCGAGTGGATAACCATCATGGCACCCATCAGCGGCATGGGTGGCGCAAAGCTGCTCTTCGTAGATGGCTTCGCGGATAGCTGCACCAGTGCGTGCCTCACATTGGGCCGTAACACTGGGGATGATGGTTTGCACTACCAGTGCAGACTCCAGATCAGCCGTATCGCATTTGAGCCATGCGGCAACATCGTCAGAGGTCAGCACTGGTGTACCGGTGTACTCAAGTCGGCGGGCCATCGGTGTTATGGCCGGTCGCTGTTGTCAACCACCGCAGATTCATTGGTCTTGGATTTCGGCGTTGGCGGTGGATCGATAACGATTTCAGTGGGCTGCGCATCTCCAATTTTTTGAATAGTGACAGTTCGGCATGGTGCATCAGTGCTGGAGTCGGTAGCGATTTCAGCACTGACCAACTTTTCGGCCACACTTGCATCAAAACCAGCCGATTCGCCCCGGTTGTAGCCGCGCCAAGACTTTGTAAATACAACAACTTTTTGTTTGCTCATGGTGTTCTCCTTGGGTTAAACCACCAACATGGATTTGCCCCACTTGACCGCTGTGCCAACGACGATGGATTCGACATGGCGCGGGCCAAAATCGTGTTTCGCTACGACGCGGATCAGTGTTTGGTCTCGCTGGAATGAGCTGATGGTGTTGCCTGCACCGTCTTTGTATGAGGCCTCGGCGCTGTAGGCAATCACGAGCTGCTGGTCTTCGCCGATGTACATATCGGCAAAGTTAACGAAGTAGATTTCTGACTCATCACCGCCGGCTCCCAAATTCGTTGGGATTTGCGTGGTCAGCGCGAATTTATAGCCCTTGAGCTGGCCTTGCTCAATTTCTGGAAAGGCCTTGTTGCCGTTACCATCGCGCAATGCACCTAGCCAGCGTACCGTGCGTGGGGCCATGATCCAGCCGCAGCCCATCATGTTGATATTCGCATTCTCTAGGCGCAGCATCAGTCCCGACAGATAGCTATCAACCTCCTGCAAATTTGGGGTAGCTGGTGCCACTACGACGTTGCCAGCCATCGCCCAGTAGCGCATCCCCTTGGGCAGTACGCCAGAGCCATCGGATCGAATGAAGTGCAAGTCCTCAGAGAGTCCCATGCTCATTTGCAGGTCATTGGACACGATTTGGTCAATGCGCGGATTGACCCCTGAGTTAGCCAACAAGTCATTAGAAATGGGCACGATGGCAGCAACTTTTTTGGCTGACAACTTCAGATCAGCAAACGCCATATCGGTCACTGTAATGTCGTCATCACTGCCGATGTAGGACACGGCAGTGTTACCGATGATGCGCGGCATGGTCATATTGCCGTTGTTCAAAGGGATGCTGACACAGCCCATTTTTCGCACCACAGACATAGGACGTAGCGAGTCAATGACCGATGCAACGAAATTGGTTGGTACTAGCACACCACCCGAACCGGCGGTGGTGGTCGAGAGCGCCATCGACACATCAGAGCCATAGCCCGCCTTTTCGGCCATTTCTGCAGCTAAGCGCTGATCTCCCTGTGCGGCGGCCAGCAAGCGCACCATTTGGGCCATTTTTGCGCCCGGAACTTGGTTCTCGATGACTGAGATATTGGCGGGCGGGCTAGCAATGCCTTGGGCCGATTCATTGAGCGGCACAGCCGACCCTGCCAATGCGCGTTCTGCCACCTCAGCACGGGTAATTTGGCCGGTAATGGCGGTAATTTTGGCTTCTAAATCACCAAATTGAGCCAACTCTTCAGCAGACAAAGCGGCTCCGCCTGCTTCTTTTTTCGCCAGCGCTTGCAGTTGGTCATTGAGCGTTGCGCGTTCGTTTCGCAGTTCCAGTACTGTGGGCATATTTGCTCCCTTGTGGGCATAAAAAAACCCGCCTGTGGTGGCGGGCGGGTGGTGGATTGGAAAAATTTTGGTTAGAGGCTGGCCTGTATTCGCATAGCTGCGGCGCGCACGGACAAGCGACCCGCCTGACGCTGGGCGCGCGTTTGGGCCACAGCGTAGGAAATTTCGTCCAAAGCATCCTGTGGGCTAGCAAGCCTGTGGGCGAGTCCTGCATCAATCGCACTCTGACCGCGAAACAGTCCCGCATCAGTAGCGCGCACTTTTGACACCGGCATGTCGATGTAGTCGGCCACTGCACTGGTGAACATGGCGTAACTTTCTTCGACCAAATCGGTCAGCACCCGAAGTGATTGATCACTGATTGGCTCATGGGGTGTAAGGTCATTTTTGTGTGCACCAGCAAAAACCGTGGTCACCTTGACCCCCAATTTTTCGGCCATTGCCGATTTATCAACATGGCTGGCAATGACACCGATAGAGCCGACACCACTGGTCATGCTGACCACTATTTCAGTGCAGGCCGATGCGATCAAATAGCCACCACTGTAGGCCATAAAGTTGACCAGCCCAGTGATGGGTTTTTGTTGTGACATCGCACGAATATCAGCAGCCAGCTCGAATGCCCCAGCCACTGCCCCACCGGGGCTATCAATGTCCAGCACAATGCGTTCAACCATTGGGTCAGCAATGGCTTGCCGAATGCTGGCGCGCATGCCTTCATAGCTGGTCATGGTTTCGCACAAATTGAGGTTCGCACCACGCGGTACGAGCGCCCCAGATACTGGGATCACTGCGACACCTGTCTGCGCTACAACGCTGGCCCGGCCATCGTTGGCCGCCATGCGCTCATTGGATGCAGCAAAATCAGTAGGTATGGCCGCTTGAATGGCGCTGCTGGGGCCGATGTTGATGATGTTGAGGTGCAGGGCTTGGTTAGCCCAGCGCACCCCCAAATCGAGCATATCGGGTGTCACCATCAAGGGTTGATTGAACAACATGCTCGACAGCCGAAGGTAATTTTTCATCGATTGAGTACCTGTTCTATTTCCACCAAATGCGGCTCTAATTTCGATTTATCAGCGGCGCTCATGGGGCCACTGACACCGGGGGCTGCGCCATTTTTGGCATCGACCATATTCAGTGGTTGTAAATAGATATCACCACCGTCAATGGGGGGTAGGTTTTCAAGTCGTCGAATGTCGTTCACCGATAGCCAGCCCCATTGCCTCCCTATGGCGTAGGCCTCATAACGGGTTTTTTGGTCACCGCGCAACAGCCCCGACAGGTTGAATTCGATGAAGTAATTTTTGCGGTCTTGCGGCAATAGAAAGTCGCGCATCATTGACTGCTCGTGCCGTTTAATCCACGGCAGCAGGCCAAACACTACGTACATGATGAGCAATTGCTCGACGGTGTTGTAGCTTGCCTTGTCGAGATCATTGACCATAGGTAGTGGGATTTTATAAATCCGCGCCACATCAACACCCGACAATTTCAGTATCGAGACCATTTCAGCATCCACATTACTCATAGAAACGGGCTTAAAGGTCATGCCTTCCTGCAGCAGTGCTACCTTTTTTGCATTGTCGATACCGCCAAATTTCTCGCCCCACTGGTTGACGATTTTGTCGATGGTGCTTTGGTCTTTGATTGCGTTGACCTCCTTGGGCCGCTCAATCACGCCTGATACCGTGACTCCATTTGCAAACGATTTTCCGGTGTAATGCCGCACCGCTTGGGCCAATCCCACTGCCTCTGAGTGGAGGTCAATCGGCGACAAGCCAATGTAGCCGTTGTGACTGACCCAGCGGACGTGGTGAATCATCCGCATCGGCAGTGGCTCACTCACGCCATTGATGCGGTAATACGGCAGCAAGTCCGGCCCTTTGAGCACCTGCGTTTTTTCAGTTGCCAAGGGCCACAGCGCTGAAATGTTTCCGTCTTCGCGGCGCTCAATAAGTTCGTAGCCATTGCCACGTAGCCCCACTGCCATTTGCAGCAGCTCTAGGCGCTCGTAGGGGGTTTGAAATGGATTTGGTTGGTAGCGCAATACATCGTATGCGGGATGATGGATGGCTGCCACGCGGCGGCCATCCCCTTGGCGCGCAAAAACCTCGCATGGCAGTTGCGCTGTGCTTTCGGCCAGCAGCGTGACACAGTTTTGCATGATGGGCAGGGCCATTGCGGTTTCCGGCGTGACCCGCACCCCGCTGCTGTTGCGTCCACTGCCCAAAAATGAGCGCCACAGGCCACTGTCTGAATCGGCCAGTACCGATGACCCTGTGTTACCAAATAAACCAGCAAAAAACATCAGATTTTCTCGGGTTTTGCAGGCATGGCAGCAGCAGCTTTGTCAGCCAGCCGTGCATAGGCCAGCAGCAAAATACCCGCGATGATGCACCCCAAGGGGATGCTAAAAAGCGCTACTCCGGTGACCACCAGTGCAAAGCCCAGCAGCCCGACAATCCACGACAGAATCTCCAGTTTTTTCATATCCCAACGCCTTCTTCTTCGTAGATTGACTTGCTGTTGCTAATGCGGCCACCACTGCTAATGCCTGCGGCCATCACAGCGGCGACGATGCCATCGACACGCCCGATGGCTTTTGCCTTATCGACCTTGCGATTGTTGGCCGCATCGCACACGATGACTGCGTTGCCTGCGTTGCCTGCGTTCCATGTCATGACCGGGTTCCCGTCATGGCGTAGGGTTTCGATATCAGTCTCAGTTTCACCAGTGGACTCATTTTTGGTAGCAATGCCCAGCAAGCGGCGCTCAAATTCATCCACAGCGGGGCCGATAGAAGTAAATCCTTGACCAAACGGAACCATCGTCGGCAGCGTGATGCTGTAGTCATTCATGAGCTGCTGCAAGTCCTCAATGCGCCAACGGTCGTAAGCAATTTTTAGTACCGTAAATGCCTCGCAAATGGCTGTCATGCGCCGCAAAATAAAGCGCTTGCTGATCGCCCTGCCCGGTGTTGTCTCTAGCCATTTTTGGCTAATCCACTGCCGGTATGGGACATGATCGCGCCGCTCTCTGGTGTCCAAATCGTGGTCTGGTATCCAGAAATATGGCATCAGTCGCCAATGCGGATCAGTGTCGGTGGGGTAAAACATCAGCACAAATGCCGTCAAATCGGTAGTGCTCGATAGGTCGAGTGCCCCAACACATGGCCGGTTTTTTAACAGCGCCATTAGTACACGCTCTTGCGCCTGATTCCACACGTCCCAGCCAATCCAAGGGGAGTCAGCCTGCGTCCATTCACAAAAATTTAGCCGCCGTACCACGGATTCTTTGGCCGGTAATCCGATGGCCTCTTTCACCTGGTCGCGCAGGTATTTTCTGCCGGGTATTCCATCAGTTTGGCCGTGCGACAAGTGGTCAAGCGACGGATTTACTTTGGGCCAGCACGATTCATCGTGCAGCGGGTCGTCGCCTTCATCTAGCGAGCAGACAAATGCAAAAAGCTGGTCGTTGTCTTGTGTTCCACGGCAGACAGAAACGCTCAGGTCGTGATATTGGCCGCACACCGTGTTTTTGTCCGATCCGCTGTTGGTAATCATCACCACCATCGCCCGTTTGCGGTTCTTTCGGCCTGCTAGCATCATGTTGACGACCGTACCATCGCGGTGCTCATGCACTTCGTCGATCAATCCGATGTGTGGGCGTGGCCCAGACTGCCCTTGATCTGATGCTATCGTCCTAAAAAAGCTGTTGGTGTTGGGGTAAAACAGGTTCCAAACTTTCTCATTTCGCCCAGATTGTTCGAGTCGCTGTTGCAAATGCGGCGATAAATTAACCATGCTGACGGCATCACGGAACAAAATCTGTGCCTGTTCACGTTTAGTCGCTGCTGCGTACACTTCGGCGCGCTGCTCACCATCGGCCACCAGCCCATACAACCCAATTCCTGCGGCCAGTGGCGATTTGCCAGAACCTTTACCAGTTTCGACGTACACGATGCTGTAGCGCCTAAACCCATCAACGGTGTACCAGCCAAAAATACTGCCAACAATAAAAGCCTGCCACGGTGCCAGCAAAAATGGCTGGGCTTCGTACTCGCCCCCGTTCAAACAAAGTACATCTTCAAAAAAACCGATGGCTCGATCTGCCAAATCTTGCCGCCATACCAGCCCCCGCTTGTGTCCGTTTTTGAGGTCGTTTAGGTGACGTTTTGCTGCGTTACGCACGTCTGGCCCGGCCACAATCTCGCCTGATTTGACTCGCAGGCAGAATTCAGAAACCCGGTCAGTGGGAAAAATACTGTTCTGCGGCATCGCGCTCTTCGTTTCCAAACAGCTCCGGTTGGAGTGGCAGGTTTGCCTTTAGATTGCGCCGAGCCATCGGGCTAAAACCGAACAATGCGCCGGCTGCATTGGCTCGTTTTTCAGCATCGTTTGCCAGTTGTCGCCATACGCTGATTTGTTTTGCGCCAGTTTTGAAGGTTTGCACATCACCTGCACCGGCCAATTTTTCGTTTTCTTCGGCAATTCGTTGGCGAAATATCACCCAGTCCGCGTAGGCCTCACAGTACGAGGACAGGGCCATCAGATCGAGTGCGCTAATCCAGCCCAACATGAGCAGGGCTGGCACGACACGATCCCATTCTTTTTTGGCTTCGGCGCTCAGGTAGTCAGGGCGGTCTGGCGCAGTGATATTTTTCGTTCCCTCCTCCAATCCTTTGTGCAGCTCTTTTTGTTCAGCAGCGCTCAGCTGATTTTTCAAATACTTCTCAAAAGGGGTTTTCGCATTCCGCCCAGAATTTGAATTTCCTGCCATTTTTCTGTTCTCCCTCAGTCATACCCCCCTCCCATTTTTCGGCGCATTGCGAGTTAAGTGCAGACATCGGTCTAGGTTTTTTTGTCCAAAAAGTTTTTCACCCCCCCTGCCCCTGACAAGGTTCAACGGTTCCAGTGGTGCGCCGCATCCAGTGGCCTGCCGTCTGGGTCACAGCCCGGAACGCGACCAGATTTCTCTATGCGCTGCTTCCATGAGCTGTGGCATTCGGTACACAAACCCTGCCAGTTTTTGCGATCCCAGAACAGCCCAGAGGCCCGCTCCATTTGTGCTGGGTCACCGCTTTGCTTTGCTTCATACAGCCGGGGTGGAATGACGTGATCGACCACCTGTGCCGCCACAATATCGCCGCGTCGCTGGTGCTCAATGCAATGCGGATTCGACCGTAGAAATCCTGCACGGGCCTGCTGCCACTGAGAGCCGTATCCACGGGCAGCAGATGACCCACGGCGGTTTGCATATTTCAATGGCATAGCACAAGCAACAGGCATAAAAAACCCCGCACAGCGCAAACCGGGCGGGGTTGATAGACAAACAAGGTCAGTGCAGACGCAACATCCACACAGTGCCTGAAATGTAGCAAAAAAGTCTATGTCGTAGAACTCAGTTTTGCAGCCTGTGCTTGCGCCCGGCACCGATCTAAGCGCTCCATGCGCTCGACTACCCAGCGATCAATCGCGTGGTCTGCATGCTCCAAATTGGCTTTGACCGTCGATTCGGCACGTTGCATCTGCCGCGCAGTCTCTTTGATGCCCAAATCGCGCAGATAGATGCAGCCCAGCACCAAAAACAGATGGTGCTGCGACAAGCGCAGCGACTGCACTGCCGCATCAATTTCCTGTGCGTCAGCCTCTAGCACGGGTATGACCATGCCGTTGTAGCTACCCCGCGACCACGTATCACTGAGCAGCACCGACCGCGTGGCATAGCCCAGCCCACCACCATCCCCGCGCGCTTTCCACATCGCCCAGTTTTCTAAGCGCCGCTTGATGTGCTCAATGCGTGCCACGATTTATCTCCCAAGGCCGCGTCCACACAGGCCAGATCGTCACGCAACTATCCACACCCAAATCCACCATCGACAACGCCACCAACGAAATCTCAGGGTGGCTGGCATCAAACGTGGTGCCCACCACGCGCCCGCCTTCGATGGCATAAAAACAGTTTCGCTCACCACGCAGTCCCCTGCGCACCAACTCATACGCCTGTCCACCAATATGCCGGGCCTTTTCTTGAATGGAGGCATAGGTGTTGGGCATGTGCACTTTGATCTGAGCAATCTTGGCCTCTACATCCACTGCGGCCCTTGGAGTGTCCATACTGTCCATCACTTTCTATAGAGTTCATAGGTAGAGGTGGGTACCCCCGCGTGAGTGCGCGCGCTTGCGCCTGCCTGCGCCCACCCGCCTTGGTAGTGCGGATGGACACATAGATCGACTGGGCAATGCAGCAGCAGCTACCCCGAAAATCGGTGTAATTGGGTTTGCTACGGGATCCATACAAAAGTGATGGACACCGTGGACACTTTGGTGCTATGGCATGGAATTTCCCCAGTGACATCCCTGCCACTGCGCAGCCACAGGGGGTATGGTTGCCCCCCAGCCCTTCGGGCGCACTGGCGCGATCACGCCTCCCCCAGTGCTGGTTGCACAGCGCGTTTCACGCGCCATGACCTTTTGGTCAAAAAGGCGCATCGTCACCTGCCTGTGTTGTGGTCGATCCTGTAGTGCCCGCCCCCGGCGGTAGAGAACTAGCCTGCATATCGCTGCCAGCTTGCGCTGGCCAATTGGCAGGCCGGGTGTAGCCGCTTTTGCGCACACCGCCGATTTGGCGTTTGCCATGCACCCAGCCTTCATGGCCCAGCCACCCGGTTATCTCCAATTGCAGACCCTTGGTGCTCTTGCCCACATCGACGTTGAGCGCTTGCACCAGTTGCGGCAGCATTACAAAATCGGTCAATTCATTGACTTCTGCGGCGCTACCAGTGGGGCCGGGTGGCCTAGTCAAGATGGTCATCAGCTCGACCTCGACGGCACTCTCTTGCAATCGGCTCTCTTGCATCGGTGCAAATAACCGTGCTTCCTGTACTGGGGTAGGTGTGTAGCTGGCACCTAGCTGGTACAGCGCAAAGGCTTCGGCCAGCAACTGGGCACGGTACTTGGCCACCCAGTCGGTATTGATGACGTTCCGCACTGGTATTGGCCAGAAACGTCTGTTGCCAGTTCGGTCACGCAGATATGTGTTCTCGTTTGTAGTGCCCACTAGGATGCACTGGCGCGGGAAAGTCTCTACCGTTGATCCATACGCCACCCGGTATCGGTCTGCTTTGCTGCTGATAAATGCCTTGATGGCACCCACCTCAGATTTACTGAAATGGGTCAACTCGGCAATTTCATACAGCCATAGTCCTTGAACTTGTTCTTGGGCCTCTTTGCCATTTCCCACCTCAAAGGGCGTATCGCTGAAATACTCTGACCCGGCCAGCACCTCGACTAACGTCGATTTACGTAGTCCACCAGCCCCTTCTAGCACAGGGCAATAGTCAAACTTGCAACCCGGCCGCATCACTCGGTTGACCATGCCCAGCAGCCAGTAGCGTCCCACCAGCCCTAGATATTCCTGCATCGCAGGCCCCAGAGTCTCGGGCGACTCCCCCAGCACATGCACCAGCCATTTATCAATCCGGCTGGTGCCATCCCATTGCAGAACCTGCAAAAACTCACGAATAGGGTGCCAGCGCTGCATATTTGCCACCGTTATGATGGCCTCTGACAACGAAGCCCGTGGAATGCTGGGGAGACCATAGGTATCCGTGAGGTACTGCCCCAACAGCAAATCAACGGCATTGCCCACATCACCCGCCCGCCCATGTGGCCATGGCCACGCATAGCGGGCTTGCACATTGTTGGTCAGCTCGTTAAAGCCCGGCACACCGGCCAGCGCTGGGTCATGTTGCAGAGCCTTAATCACAAGCTTACGCGATACCAACCAGCGCGACTTATCCAAATCGTAATATGGCCGCAGCCAGCTGACTATCCACTTGTCCCCAATCAACCCGAAAGCTTGCCCATTTGGCCCGCTATCCGCACCCTCTGTGGCAACGGGGGCCTCGATTTTTGTGCCCGCTGGTGCAGCGGCTGGGGATTCCGTAGGCAGTGCCTGTGCTGTGGCAAAAAACGCTAGCACCTCAGCAACGCCCCAGCCATCAGCCACGATGGCATCATGGCAATCCCAGCCATCAGCCACCGCACTAGGTAGTGGTATGGGCAGCAACTGCACTTGGCAACCGTACTGCGCTTGCAACAGTGCGCCAATACCTAGCATGGCGGCCATGCCCGGCTGCTTTTCTGGTGGCAGCAAAGGCTTGGCTTGCAGCAGCACCTGTTGGGCCAACTTATCGGGCGTGGCCTTGCGCTCGGCAGCTGTCAGCGCAATGCGCTTGGCATCGCAATCGGGCCACAGCAGCACCACCGATCCGGCCAGCCAACTCCAATCGGCCCGATTCCATGTCTTGCAGCCGCCCGGCCAACTTGCCACGCAGTACACACCCGGCACACCCACATCCAGTAGCGCCTGCAACGTGTCTGCCTTGCGCTCGCCCTCCACCAGCACCACTGTTTTGCCATCAGGTACACGTTGGCCCGGCATGTACAAGGGGCGCGGTGCATCCCATTGCCGCCAGTGCCAGCGCGCTGCGCCATCGCGGGCCGACTCGCACCATGTGTACGGCAACGTGTCTTTCCCACCATCTCTAGTACGAAAGCGCACCACGTAGCCGTATAAATCGTCGCCCACGCGGTAAGTCGCCGTGTGCTCAATGTCCTGAGCACTGCGGGCTTGGTGCCGAAAAGTCGGTTTTGGAGCCACGGCAGGCACTGGTGCCACCGTGCGCCAACCCTCTTCGCTTAAACGCCCCGCTGGCGCGGGCACCGCAGGTGGGGGCGGCGCTGGCGTTGCCAGAGTGAGGGCTGTATAGCCAGAACCCACAATACCGGCCACCTGCTCTAAGCCCTCAGCTCGCGCCACTTGCAGCGCGGCTTTGGCTTGACTCAGCCCGTGGATGGCCGCATACAAACTCAGTAAATCGCCGCCCTGTTCATCGGTAGAAAAATCAGCCCACCGCCCTGTGGTCAAGTTGATAGAGCAACTGCTGCCATGGCCTCCTGACAACGAGCCGCAAATATATTCATGCCCACGTACTACTCCTTCTGGTAACCACGCGGGCACTAACCGGGCAGCAGACTGCAATAGGGCAGCCGCCAATTCTGCAAACCGAATCGGCGGCAAAGGGGTGTTGGACTGCATTACCGGCGCTGCCAAACGCCCATCGTCTGCGCCAAACCGATGCAGCCATCGGACTGTGCCAGTGCGGGGCAGGGCTTGACCAGCGCGTATTGCAAAACTGGTTTGTCGCAGTGCGTTGACAAGCGTTTACCGACCACCGCGATTTGCCCTGCGCGGCGCATATTGTCGACCGTGCGCCGGGCTGCATCGACCCCCACACACGCAGCAGCGGCCATTTCGCGCATGGTCACGCCTTGGTCTGGCTGGGCCAACTTTTCACACGCCGCTTGCAGTGCCGCGCGCACTTCACCTGACGGCCTCATGGCGCAAGCCTGACAAAAGCCGGTTTTGCGGCCAAATTGCGCGCGCGGATCGTTTCGCCCAAGTGGTGCAGCCCCGCGACCAACGCCCCACGGGCAGTCTCGATGCGATCCAGCTCGTTATCGGTAATTTCACCGTCGGACATATCGGCACAGACCTCGCGACACAATTCTGCAAATTCGCGCGATGCCTCGCCCAGTGCCTGCAACACATTGTCAGACGTATCGATCTGCCCCGGCAGTGGCACACACATCTGACCGGCAGACTCGGCAAAAGCGTGGAGGATGCGCAAATCGCCCGTCAACTGTGTGACCATGACAGCAGTCTCTAAACCGAATTTGGATGATCCACGGCGTGTTAGCTCGGCTGACAGCGTGCTACCCGATTTGCCAAGACGCGGCCCAAGGCTCTCAGACCCACCCGGATAGCCATGCACCACGTTGTATGCAGCATCTAATGGACTCATACGACAAAACCCTTGCAGTTGTTATAGAAACCACGCACAGCAACGCGCACACTGCGGCTGTGCGATCTCATCAAAAAAACCCTGCCGCCCCGTACCGGCCAACACACTGCGCCTTCCCGCGCAGTGCGGCCTTTTCTTGGTGGGGCGGAATCAACCCGGCATACGGCCAGACGGTGGCAACCAGCGGCAGGGTAAATCTAGGATTGACTACTTCTTTTGCTACTTATTTAGTAGCTGATCAATAGCTATGGCATCTTTTTCTATCAAATTTCCGCGCAAATAGCCCCAATCGACTTTTGGCCGAAGACGTTCACAAACTACCCCTGTGATTCTTTCTATAGCAGGGCAATAGTCAGCCGGAATGCTTCCAGAAATACGCCACTGCTTAACCGCTCCAGAGCTTGGAGCACCAATGCCAGCCGAAAAGGCAGCTAACCCACCTGCCTTGCATATAGCTTCGTTGAGAGCGCTAACAATTTCGTTCATAGCAGCATTGTAGATAACTTTTCTATCTTGCGAAAAGTATCTATCTATAGGATAGAAAAAATGTCAGTTCACAGCAGAATCAGGAATGCCCGTCTGCGTCTCGGATTGACCGAGCAGCAGCTTGCTGATCGTTCCGGCGTGACTAGAGCGGCTGTTCAGCAATGGGAGCGTGAAGGGGGAACCGCGCCTAGGCGGTCAAAGCAAGAGTTGGTCGCCAAAGCACTGGGGTTAACAGTTGCAGAACTTATGCTGGGGCAAACAAAGGCATCTGTTCAATCTGAACAAGCTTATGAGCAAGAAATCAGCACCACTGTTAGCTACCAAATTGACCATGCTTGGCCGTTTGATACGGTAACTCGTGATGAGTGGATAAATCTCAGTGTTGAGCAAAAAAGCCATATTGAGCAGAGCATCAAGTTACTAACTGGCGCTAGCGTACCTAATAATATGAAGAGTCGAAAAACTGCATAGCGCAAAAATTTATTTTTTTCCAAAAATAGAATGAATGAACTGTATTTAATTGCTATATTAATAGCGGCATTTGTAATATTATAAAAATTCGCCAAAAGCAATGGATCTAATGCGTTAAGCAAAGAAAGGGCGGATTCAAAACTGAAGTGCAACACCTGTCATCCAGTAAGGTACGCAGATGCACAGCAAGCCCGAGAACTA
>JAIEMS010000050.1 GCA_019751915.1 Burkholderiaceae bacterium | reverse complement strand
TCGCTCACTGGCTTGCTGAACCAGCAAAGCCGGGCCGTGAACTTCGTCTGGAATTTCTGTAACGACCGGCAAAAGGACGCTTTGCGCTTTGGCAGGCGTTGGCACACCGGGTTTGATTTGAACAAGCTCACCACCGGCAGCAGCAAAGAGCTGGGCCTGCACTCGGGTACGGTAAATGCCGTTTGTGAGCAGTATGCCAAGTCGCGCAGCCAAAAGAAGCGGCCCTGTTTGCGCTACCGGGGTAAAAAATCGCTGGGCTGGGTTCCGCTCAAGGGCCGAGAATTGAAGCGCGAAGGCGATGCGTTCCGTTTTGCGGGCAACACATTTCGCGTTTTTAACAGTCGTGCACTGCCTGCGGGCAAAATCAAAGACGGCACCAACTTCTCCAGAGACAGCCGGGGTAATTGGTTCTTGAACATCGTGATCGATGTCGAGGCGGTGGCGGCGGGTGTGCGCCCGCCCATCAAAGGCGTTGGTATTGACTTGGGGCTGAAAGAATTTGCCACCCTGTCCACCGGAGAAAAGATCGAAGCCCAGCGCATCTACCGGAGCGCGGAGCAGGCTTTGGCCGTAGCGCAACGTGCCCATAAAAAGCGTCGGGTCAAGGCGATTCACGCGCAAATTGCGAACCGGCGCAACGATTTTCACCACCAACTCAGCACCCGCATCGTGCGTGAGTTTGATTACATTGCGGTCGGCAACGTCTGTGCCGCCGGACTTGCCAAGACCCGTCTGGCAAAGTCTGTTTTGGATGCGGGTTGGTCGTCCTTCCGCAGTCAACTGGCGTACAAGGCTGTTAAGCATGGCGCGTGGTTTGCAGAAGTGAACGAAAGCTACACCACCCAGACCTGCTCGGATTGCGGCGCTGTGCCCGATTCGAGGCCGAAAGGTACCGCAGGCCTTGGAATAAGGAATTGGGTTTGTTCGGAATGTGGCGGTGAGCATGATCGTGATGTGAATGCGGCCAAAAACATTTTGAATAAATTGGGTTCCCGTGTCGGGCATGACACGCCAGTAGTGGGAATCCCCGTCCTTTAGGGCGGGGAAGATGTCAAGATTTAAGAAATTTCCTGTTCACCAAACAATTGCGCGTCAATGCCATCGCACAGGCAATTGAGCACCAGCGCGTGCACCTCGCGCACCCGGGCGGCCCGGTCGTGGGGGACGCAGATCAGCACATCGGTTTCTTGCAACAAAGGTGCCAGCGCACCGCCCGTGCGCCCACTGGCGAGCACCACCGTCATATCACGCTCGTGGGCCGCGGCGACGGCGGCTATCACGCTGGGGTCGTTGCCACTGACGCACAGTACCAACAACAAATCGCCCGCTTGCCCCAGCGCACGCACTTGGCGGGCCAGCTGCGCGTGGGTGTCGCCGTAGGCTGTGCTCGAGGCCATCAACCCCGCGTCGGGCGACAGCGCGATGGCAGCCAGTTCGGGGCGCTCGCGCTCAAAACCACCGACGCAAAACGCTGCAAACTGCAAAGCGTCGGCAGCCGAGGGGCCATCGCCACAGGCCAAAATTTTGCCCCCACTGGTAATGCAGGCCAGCACGGCCTGCACAGCGTCGGCAATGGGTTGGCCCAAAACAGGCGCAGCTTGGTACTTTAGGTCGGCGCTGTCGATGAAATGCTGTTGAATGCGTTGCTCAAGCATGGGGTGGATGGTTCCTGCTGATGTTATAAATTGAGGAGCAAACTATGCTTGCTGCGTAAGGGCTAGGGCCTCATTGGGCATCAAAAGCGGCTTTCAGCCACTGCACACCGCTTGGCTCGATCAGTACGGCATCAAAACGGCACGCTGGCGGCGTAGCCCAGCGCATCAGGTAGTGGCGGGCCGCAAAAACGATGCGCTGCTGTTTGCGGCTGCCAATACTAGCGCCCGCACCGCCAAAGTTGTTCCGGGCGCGGCTGCGCACCTCGACAAATACCAGCGTCGCATCGTGATCGCGCAAAATCAGATCAATCTCGCCACCGCCCCGGCCCGGAGTCCGATAATTGCGCTCTAGCAGGCGCAGGCCCGCCGCCTGCAAATGGGCCAGCGCCAAATCTTCTGCTGCGTTGCCTTTTTGCCGGGTGTTGGGCGCTGCGCCCGCATCGGCGGCCTTTTTACCTAGGAAATCCATTGAGCGCATCTTTTGCTTCTGCCCTGAGTGCCGCCCGCGAAGCAGCGGCTGTGCAGCATTATCCGCAAGGTGCCTTGTACGTTGTGGCAACCCCCATCGGCAATCTGGCCGACATCACCCTGCGCGCCCTGCACGTGCTGCAACTGGCCGACACCTTGGCCTGCGAAGACACCCGCCACACGCAAAGTTTGCTGCGCGCGTATGGCATTGATAAAAGTGCCGCGCAACTGCTGGCGCTGCACCAACACAACGAAACCGAGGCCGCCCAAGCCGTGGTGGCACGGCTGCAAGCGGGCCAGCGCGTCGCCTACGTCAGCGATGCAGGCACCCCCGGTGTCAGCGACCCCGGTGCGCGCTTGGCCGCTGCGGTGCGCGCGGCCCAACTGCGCGTGGTGCCCCTGCCCGGAGCCAGCAGCATCACCGCAGCGTTGAGCGTGGCCGGTGCCGTGGCCCACAGCGGTGCCGATGGCGGCTTTGTTTTTGCTGGATTTTTGCCGGTCAAACAGGCCGAACGCGCTGCTGCGGTGCAAAAGCTGGCCGCCGAGCCACGCTGCGTGGTGCTGCTGGAAGCGCCGCACCGCATTGGCGAACTGGCGCAAGCCTTGGCCGTGTTGGGCGAGCGCCCGGTCACGCTGGCGCGCGAATTGACCAAACAGTTTGAAGAAATCACGACCCAACCGGCGCAAGCGCTCACTGCTTGGCTCGATGGTGCACCCCAGCGCTCGCGTGGTGAATTTGTCGTCCTGTTGCACCCAGCGCCGGTGCCCTCTGACGGCAACGACAGTCTGCGCGTGCTGCAATTGCTGCTCAAAGAACTGCCCCTGAAAACCGCTGTGCGGCTGGCCACCGACATCACGGGTGCGCCGCGCAACGCGCTGTACGAAAGCGCTCTGGCGCTGCGCCAGTCCGATACCCCTGCAGGAGAATCCCCATGAAGCCCCATCCCCACTCCTCCATCAACGCAGCACTGGCCGCCCGCGAGTGCCCGCTGTGCGGTCAGCCCAACCAATGCGATATGGCACTGGGCAAATCGGCTGACAACTGCTGGTGCATGGAAACCCCGATGTCCCTGACCGCACTGGCCGTGCTGCTGGCGGCGGAACGCACCCAGCGCTGCATTTGCCCCGCCTGTGCGCGGGGGCAGCACAACGCCCCGCGCTGACCCGTGTGCCGTGGCCCAGCGCCTGAAATTTTTTTCACTACCCCACCTCTATCGCTATGCCAACGTACCACATCGAAATGATGGAAGGCCGCACCATCGAGCAAAAAAAGCAGCTCGTTGAGGCCATCACCCGCGTCACGACCGAAATTTTGGGCACTGCCCCGGAATCGGTGGACATCCTTATCACCGACGTGAAACGCGAGAACTGGGCCACCGGTGGCAAGCTCTGGTCAGAGCGCAGTTAAGGCCCAGCCATGTGCCAACTGCTTGGAATGAACAGCAACACGCCGACCGATGTCACCTTCAGTTTTTCCGGCTTTGCCCAGCGTGCTGGGCGTACCGGCGACCACTGCGACGGCTGGGGCATTGCCTTTTTTGAAGACAAAGGGGTGCGCCATTTTGTCGATCACCAACGGGCCATCGACTCGCCCATTGCCGACTTAATTCGCCGCTACCCGATTCGCAGTTGCAACGTCATCTCGCACATTCGCAAAGCCACCCAAGGCGCAGTCAGTTTGCAAAACTGCCACCCGTTTGTGCGCGAACTGTGGGGCCGCTACTGGGTGTTTGCCCACAACGGCGACCTGAAAGACTTTCGGCCCCGATTGCACGGGCACTTCCATCCGGTGGGCGACACCGACAGCGAACACATCTTTTGCTGGATCATGCAAGAGCTGGCCAAATCACACGCCGATGTGCCCAGCGTGGCCGAGCTGACTTTGACGCTGCGCGAACTGGCTGCGCGCATTGCACCGCACGGAACCTTCAACTTTTTGCTCTCCAACGGGCAGGCGCTGTGGGCCCACGCCTCGACCCATCTTTACTACATCGAGCGCAGCCACCCGTTTGCCCAAGCACAACTGGCCGATGAAGACATGCACGTCGATTTCTCGACGCAAACTTCGCCCACAGACAAAGTGGCAGTGATCGTGACCGCACCACTGACCAGCAACGAGACTTGGCACGCCTTTGCACCCCGGGAGCTTAAGGTGTTTGTCGGCGGCGTTGCCTGCACCTGAATCGCCCCTGAAGTCAAGCCCCTTTGATGCTGCTTTGCAGCATCAAAAGCTACCCTGCGCCTCGGTTAGAGTGGGTCAAATTAAAAGAACTACAAGGAGATACATCCATGGCGCAATGGAGTCCTTTTCCCTATCCGGGACACTACCAATTTAACACTTCTACGTTGCCGAAACAGTGGGCGCGCTTGCACGCTGGTGATGCTGAACCCCTGCCCCAAGACGAGGCTGCACTGCACGCTTGGGTACTCCTGCACAACGGTCATTTTGAACAAGCGGCCCAAGCCGGGTTTGCCGCTGGCGGTGCTGGTACCACTGCGGCCCACCAAGCCACCGCCATCTATGCCAACTATCTAGAAGAGAAAGAAAAAACGCGCCAAGACCTGTTCATGCAAGTGGTGCTCAGTGCCCAAGCACAAGCTGTCGCAGAGCCTCACAATGCCAATGCGTGGTACTGGCATGCCTATGCCTTGAGCCGCTACAGCCAAGGCATTAGCGTTGCCAAGGCGCTGGCCCAAGGACTGGGCAACAAAATCAAAGACTCGCTGCACCGGGTGATTGTTTTGTCGCCCCAGCATGCCGATGCACGCATTGCGCTCGGTGCCTTCCATGCCGAGGTGATCGACAAAGTGGGCATGCTCATTGGAGGCATGACCTACGGGGCCAAAAAAGAAGTAGGCTTAAAGCTGTTGCAGGAGGCGTTGCAAATGAACCCTGGATCGGCCATTGCCCGGATCGAATACGCCAATGCCTTGGTGATGCTGGAAGGCGATAAACGCACACAAGAAGCCACCGCCCTGTACGAACAAGCCGCTGCCACCGAGCCACTCGATGCTACGCAGCGCCTGGACATCGAAATGGCCCGGGTCGAACTCGAAGATTGACGGACTCAAACGGCAAAACGCCGCGCAGCGATTTCCAGCAATCCGTCAAAAATCAAGTTGTCTAGCAGCTCAAAACTGCGGCCCATGCTGGGTGCCATTTTCCAGCCCGCGCCGCCGGTCATCATGCAAGCTGGCTCGGCACCGCAGTGCTGCGTGACGTGCTGCACCATGCGCTCGACGGCCCCGGCAATGGCGTAGGTGCCGCCGCTGGTCAGGGCATCGCTGGTGTTGGTCGGGAACAGCCGCACCTCGCCCGTGGGGACGTGCAGCCCTGCGGTGCCCGATTCGAGCGCCCGCAGCATGATGCCGTGGCCGGGCAAGATGATGCCGCCCAAAAAACGCCCTTCGGTATCGATGGCTTCCACGGTGACGGCAGTGCCCACCATCACCACCACCAAAGGCCGTGCCGGGCCTTGGGCTAGCAAACGCTGGCGTGCGCCAATCATTGCCACCCAGCGGTCACAACCGAGCCGCGCGGGGTGGTCGTAGCCATTGACCAAGCCGGCCTCTTGTGCCGACGAAACGACCCACTGTGCCGAAACGTCCCACAGCTCCATTTGCTCTTCGACGCGGCGCTTGATGGCCCCGCCCGCCACCACACAACCGAGCATGCAGGTGGGCGCGGGCAGCTCGGCCCAGCCGCACTCGGCGAGCCGATCTACATGGTCAAGAAACTCGGCGCCTTGCGCCAGCAGTGCAGCGCCCGGATGGGGGGCTTCGTACAGTGCCCACTTGAGGCGGGTATTGCCGACGTCGATGGCCAAAAATGTCATGCGGCGGATTATCCCGAGTTTTGGTGACACAACGCCCCGGCCAGCGCAAGTGCCACGATTTGGCTCCCGATGGCCTTGTTTTCCCGTTACAGTGACCGCTCTGGTTTCATCCACACAAGGAGTGCTCTCATGGGTCTGTTAAGTTTTATCAAGGAATCTGGAGAAAAACTGTTCGGCGGCACGCCTGCGCAGGCAGCGACCCCGGATGCGCCCTCTGTCGAGGAGCTGAACGCCAAAGCCGCCCAAGCGATTGAGGCCTATATTGCCGCGCAAAATTTGGGTGTCAGCGATGTCCAAGTGACCTACGACGCGGCCCAAGGCCACGTCAGCGTCAGCGGCCAAGCACCCACCCAAACGGCCAAAGAAAAAGTCACCCTGTGCTGCGGCAATGTCTCTAGCGTGACCAGTGTGGACAACCAAATGGAAGTCACCGACCCAGAGCCTGAGGCGCAATTTCACGATGTGGTGCGCGGTGACACCCTGTCGGCCATTGCCAAAAAGTTCTACGGCGATGCCAACAAGTACCCGAAGATTTTTGAAGCCAACCAGCCGATGTTGAGCAACCCGGACAAAATCTATCCCGGCCAAAAACTGCGAATTCCAGCGCTTTAACCCAGCGCTGCGGCGCAAGTGCGTGGCCCGGGCATGGGCTTTGGGCGGTGCACTTGCAAATACCCGTGCAGTTTTCTCTGCACCACCCCCCATCTTCAACGGAGGAAAAACGATGTCTCGCAAACCCCTGATTTTGCAATCGCTGGCAGTCGCTGCATTGGCAGTTTTGGGCCTGACCGCCCATGCCAGCGGTGCTGGCCCCCACTGGGGCTACCACGGCTCCCACGGAGCCCCAGCGCAATGGGCTGAACTCGACCCCGAGTTTGAGACCTGCGCCAAGGGCACACGCCAAAGCCCGATTGACATTCGCAGCACCGTCAAATCGAACCTGCCCGATTTGTATTTTCAGTACACCCCGGTAGCGCCCACCATCGTCAACAATGGTCACACGGTGCAGGTCAATGTGCCGCGCGGCCAGAGCGTCTCGATTGGCGACAAAACCTATGAGCTGCTGCAATTTCACTTCCACACACCGAGCGAAGAAACCGTCAACGGTAAACACGCCGCGATGGTCGGGCACTTTGTTCACAAAAACGTCGCCGGCCAATTGGGTGTGGTCGGCGTTTTGATGCAGCCCGGCCCGATGCCCAAGAACGAAGCCTACGCTCCCATTTTTGACCACCTGCCCCGCCCCGGTGAAAGAATCACGGTCGACGATCTTGAACTGAATCTGGCAGCACTGTTGCCCACAGACCGTGGCTACTACACCTTTGAAGGCTCTTTGACCACGCCACCGTGCTCGGAGTCGGTCAATTGGATCATCTTGAAAAAACCAGTGGCACTGGGCACCGATCAAATCAAAGCTTTTCGCCGGTTGTTCAATGCCAACGCCCGTCCGGTTCAGCCCACCAATGGCCGGGTGATCAAAGAGTCGATGTGATCGGCGCGGCGGTGCGGGGCGCATACGCGCCACAATGGTGGCTATGAAGAACAAGCCCTCTCGCCCCGCCCTCTCGATGTTGGATTTGGTTGCCGTGCGCGAAGGCGGCACCGTCGCCGATGCCTTGCACATCGCGGTACGCACTGCCCAGCACGCTGAATCCCTTGGATTTACCCGCTACTGGCTGGCCGAGCACCACAACATGCCCGGCATTGCCAGTTCGGCCACGGCGGTGCTGGTCGGCCATATCGCGGGTCAAACCAAGACCCTTCGCGTTGGCTCGGGCGGCATCATGTTGCCCAACCATGCGCCGTTGGTGGTGGCCGAGGCTTTCGGCACACTGGCCGAGTTGTACCCCGACCGGATTGATTTAGGTCTAGGCCGCGCCCCCGGCACCGATGGCCCGACCATGCAGGCGCTGCGCCGCGACCGGGTTGAAACCGAAGAAGATTTTCCGCGCGATGTCGCCCAGTTGCAGCGCCTGCTGGCACCGGCCCAGCCGGGCCAGCGCATTGTGGCCGTACCGGGTGCGGGCACGAATGTGCCGATTTGGTTGCTCGGCTCGAGCCTGTTTTCGGCACAGTTGGCAGCGCAAATGGGGCTGCCCTACGCCTTTGCCTCGCACTTTGCACCGCGCCTGCTGATGCAGGCCATTGGCCTGTACCGGCAATTGTTTCGGCCCTCGGTCACCCTTGCAAAGCCGTATGTGGTGGTCGGTGTGCCAGTGATTGCTGCCCCCACGGACGATGAGGCCCAGTACCTTGCCAGCAGCACCTACCAGCGCGTGCTGGGCATTTTGACCGGGTGGCGGGGGCGTTTGCCTGCGCCGGTTGCGCATTTCATGGCTACGTTGGCCGCGCCTGAGCGGGCCGCCATTGCCGACTTTTTGGCCGCTGCGGTCATTGGTGATCCGGCTGCGGTGCAGGCCGGTTTTGCAGCGCTGGCACAGGCAACGCAGGCCGATGAGTTCATGCTGGTCAGCGATGTGTTCGACCCCGCCCTGCGCCTGCGCTCGTTGGACATCGCTGCCCATGCTTGTGCTGCTTTGTAAGCTGTCTGCTCCAACGGTTTTTATGTACTTTTCTGGCTTGTTCCATGCCCGCTTTTTCCTTTGAAGCCCTTGATGCACAGGGCCAGACGCGCAAAGGCGTGCTAGAGGCCGATACCGCCAAAGCAGCGCGCGGCCAGTTGCGCGCGCAAGCGCTGGTGCCGTTGGCCGTGGAGCTGTTGGGTGCAGGCCAGCCACTGGCAAGCAGTCCCAGTTGGGGCCAGCGCTGGTTCACACGCCCAGCGTTCAGCGCTACCGGCTTGGCCGTTTGGACACGCCAATTGGCCGGTCTGGTGGCCTCGGGCCTGCCGCTAGAGCGCGCCCTGACCGCACTGGCCGACGAAGCCGACGACGAGCGCCAGCACCACCTGCTGGCAGCGTTGCGCGCCGAGGTCAATGGCGGCTCGACTTTTGCCCGGGCCTTGCAGCAGCACCCGCGCGAGTTCTCGGACATTTACTGCGCCGTCATTGGTGCGGGCGAGTCTAGCGGCAGTTTGGGGCTGGTGCTAGAGCGCTTGGCCGATGACCTCGAAGAGCGCCAAGCACTGCAAGCCAAGCTGATGGGCGCGGCCCTGTACCCGGCCATCGTCACGCTGGTCGCCATCACCATCGTGCTGTTTTTGGTCACTTATGTGGTGCCGCAGGTTGCCAGCGTGTTTGTGGGCAGCAAACGGGCGTTGCCTTTTTTAACGGTTGCCATGCTGGCCATCAGCAGCGCGGTTCGCAGCTACGGTTGGTTGCTGGCATCTGCTCTTATTTTGATAGCTATTAGTGCCCGGCTGATGCTGGCCAAAGACGAGTTTCGGCAAAAATTTGACGCTGGATGGCTGCAATTGCCCTTGGTAGGGCGTTTGGCGCGCAGCTACAACGCGGCGCGTTTTGCCAGCACGCTGGCCATGCTGGCTGGCGCTGGCGTGCCCATCCTCAAGGCGTTGCAAGCGGCGGCCGAGACGCTCAACAACCGGGCCATGCGCGCCGATGCCCTCGACGCACTGGTGCAGGTGCGCGAGGGTGCGCCGCTGGCCTCGGCATTGGCACAAAAAAAACGCTTTCCGGGGCTGGTCGCCATGTTTGCCCGGTTGGGCGAACAAACGGGCCAGTTGCCGGTGATGCTGCAACGCGCGGCCACGCAACTGTCCGCCGAGGTGCAGCGCCGTGCCATGCAGTTGGCGACCATTTTGGAGCCTCTGCTGATTGTGGCGATGGGGCTGGTGGTGATGCTGATTGTGCTGGCCGTGCTGCTACCGATCATCCAATTGAACCAATTTGTGAAGTGACATCTTATGACCGCTTCGCTGGACGACAAACTCGTGGTAGCCATCTCCTCGCGGGCGCTGTTTGATTTTGAGGAAGAAAACAGCGTCTTCGAGCACGACCACGATGCTGCCTACATCGGCTTGCAGCGCCAGCGCTTGCACATTCCAGCAGCGCCCGGCGTAGCGTTTTCGCTGGTACACAAGCTGCTGGCTTTTAACACCGTGCAGCACCAGCGTGTCGAGGTGGTGCTGTTGTCGCGCAACGACCCGGTCAGCGGCATGCGGGTGTTTCGCTCGGCCAAGGCGCACGGCCTCGACAGTGTGCAGCGCGGCGTTTTTACGCAGGGGCGCGACCCATTTGGCTACCTGCGCCCGTTGGGGGCGCATTTGTTTCTGTCGGCCAACGAAGCCGATGTGCGGGCCGCATTGGCGATGGGTTTTCCGGCGGCGCGGGTGGCCACGCACTCGGTGCAGGCCAGCGCTGCCCACCCGCACGAAGTTCGCATTGCCTTTGATGGCGATGCTGTGCTGTTTTCTGACGAAGCCGAGCGGGTGTTTCAGTCGGCAGGGCTGGATGCTTTTCAGGCCCACGAAGCCGAAAAAGCCCTGCTGCCGCTGCCGCCCGGCCCCTTCAAACCGTTTTTAGCGGCGCTGCAACGATTGCAGCAAAGCGGTGCTGCCGCTATGCACATCCGCACGGCCCTCGTGACGGCGCGCGGCGCTCCGGCGCACGAACGGGCCATGCAAACGCTGATGAGCTGGAACATTGCCGTCGATGAGGCGATGTTTTTGGGTGGCCTGCCCAAGGGCGAGTTTCTGCGCGAATTTGAGCCAGACTTCTTCTTCGATGACCAAACCGGCCACGTCTCCTCAGCAGCGCGCCATGTGCCTGCGGGCCATGTCAGCAGCGGCGTTTCTAACCCCGATTGATGGCACTTCGGGGCGCTGCCCGCAGCGTTACTGCTCAAACTCCCGGCGCTGGCGGTCTTGGCGACACTCAAAATACGGTAATAGTCCTTGAACAAAAAGCACGGCAATCCTCGGCCTTTAGGCCGGGGAGGATGTCAACTCCATGCAGGTGCTCCTTGGGGTGGCTTGGCCTACTGTACGCCCAATACCGCTACAGTGCTTGTTTTTGCTATTTTTATAATAGCTGCTGGTGCTTGTCCATCAAGCGCTGGTGCCATTTTTTATCGGAGATTACCTATGTGCGGCATCGTCGGCGCAGTGTCATCGCGCAACATCGTTCCTATTCTTGTGCAAGGGCTGCAGCGGCTCGAATACCGGGGCTACGACTCCTGCGGCGTGGCCGTACACACCGCCAGCTTGGATATTTTGCCCACCGGCGGCTTGTGCCGCGCCCGCAGCACGGCACGGGTAGCCGAGTTGCTAGAGCAAGTGCGCCACGCTCCTATGGAAGGCGCTACCGGTATTGCCCATACCCGTTGGGCCACGCACGGCGCGCCGCTCGAATGCAACGCGCACCCACACTTCAGCTACGGCCCCGGTGTCGATGCCGCCGAGTACGGTGCGCCAGCAGGCCATGTGGCGCTGGTACACAACGGCATCATCGAAAACCACGAACACCTGCGCGCGGCGCTGCAAGCGCGCGGCTACGTCTTTGCCAGCCAGACCGATACCGAGGTCATCGCCCACTTGGTCGATAGTCTGTACGACGGCGATTTGTTCAAAGCCGTGCAAGCGAGCGTTGCGCTGCTCAAGGGTGCCTTTGCCATTGCTGTGATGCACAAAGACGAGCCGCACCGCGTGGTCGGTGCGCGGGCTGGATCGCCGCTGATTTTGGGTGTCGGCCAAGACAGCACCGAGCATTTTTTGGCCAGCGATGCCATGGCCTTGGCCGGTGTCACGAACCAAATTGTCTACCTCCAAGAGGGCGACTTGGTCGATTTGCAGCTGGGCAGCTACCGCATTGTGGGCCAGCAAAGCGGGCAGGTGCTTTCGCCCGCACAGCGCCCGGTACACACTGTGCACGCCCACAGTGGTGCGGCTGAGTTGGGGCCGTACCGCCACTTCATGCAAAAAGAGATTTTTGAGCAGCCACGCGCCATTGCCGACACCCTTGAAGGGGTGCAAGGCATCGTGCCCGATCTGTTTGGCGAGGGCGCAGAAGGGGTGTTTCAGGCCATTGACTCGGTGCTGATTTTGGCCTGTGGCACCAGCTACTACAGCGGCTGCACGGCCAAATACTGGATTGAGTCGATTGCCAAAATTCCGACGCAGGTCGAAGTCGCCAGCGAATACCGCTACCGCGAATCGGTGCCGAATCCGCGCCAGTTGATCGTCACCATCAGCCAATCGGGCGAGACGGCCGACACCTTGGCCGCACTGCGCCACGCGCAAAGTTTGGGCCATACCCATACGCTGACGATTTGCAACGTGGCCTCCAGCGCCATGGTGCGCGAATGCGCGCTGGCCTACATCACCCGCGCGGGGGTCGAAATTGGCGTGGCCAGTACCAAAGCCTTTACCACCCAGCTGGCGGGTTTGTTCTTGCTGGCGTTGGCGCTGGCCCAAACCAAAGGGCACTTGAGTGCCGCGCAAGAGTCCGCCCATCTGCAAGCCATGCGCCATCTGCCTGTGGCTTTGCAGGCGGTGCTGGCGCTGGAGCCCCAAATCATCAGTTGGGCCGCAGACTTTGCCCGCATGGAAAATGCCCTGTTCTTAGGCCGGGGGCTGCACTACCCGATTGCGCTCGAAGGGGCGCTCAAGCTCAAAGAAATCAGCTACATCCACGCCGAGGCCTACCCTGCGGGCGAGCTGAAACACGGCCCGCTGGCTCTGGTGACCAGTGCCATGCCGGTGGTGACGGTCGCGCCCAACGATGCGCTGCTGGAAAAACTCAAAAGCAACATGGAAGAAGTGCGCGCGCGCGGTGGTGTGTTGTATGTGCTGGCCGATGCCGACACCCGCATTGCCAGCAGCCAAGGCCTCCACGTCATTCGCATGCCCGAGCACTACGGGCCACTCAGCCCGCTCCTGCACGTAGTGCCATTGCAGCTTTTGGCTTACCACACCGCTTGCGCACGCGGCACCGATGTCGATAAGCCCCGCAACCTCGCCAAGAGCGTCACGGTCGAGTGATGGGCTGATTTCTTTCGTTTTATCCTTTACCGTTATGACAACCTCCTCACCAACGCCCTTTTGGGGGCTGGCTCCGTTTTTGCGCCTGAACACTGCGGGCAGCAACTTGCGCGAAGTCACTGAACACCTGCTCCAAAGAACCGATCAAGAGCCAGACAATGCCAATTTATGGATGAATTTGGCAACGGCTTTTTTCTCGATGAACCAACCCGACATGGGCTTTGCCATGCAAGAGCACGCGCTGGGCATGCAGCGCACCTACCAGATTGCAGCGGCTGTGCAACCGGCCCGGTTTCGTTTGTTGGTACTGATGGCAGCGGGTGATTTGGCAGAAAACACGCCGATTGATTGTTTGCTTGAAAACAGCCGGGTCGATTTAATTTTCTATTACGCCAGCGTACAAAACCCGCTGCCGACCCCGTTGCCCGCGCACGACGCGGTGCTGGTTGCCATCTCTGACACCGACGACAGTCGCCCGATTCTCCACGCGCTAGAGGCTGCGCTGTGCGGTGTGTCCACGCCCGTGCTCAATGCACCCCAGCACATTCCTAACGTTGAGCGCAGCGCTGCCAGCGAACTTTTGCAGCAGGTGCCCGGACTGCAAATGCCCCCGACCCTGCCTGTGACGCGCCAGACCTTGCAGGCCGTGGCATCGGGCCAAGTGGGTTTGGCAGAAGTTCTTGCCGGTGGCCAGTTTCCGATCATTTTGCGCCCGGTCGGTTCGCATGCCGGACGCGATCTGCACAAGGTCGATGATGCCCAAGGCGTGGCCCGCTACCTCTCAGAGATTGCCGATACCGCGTTTTACCTTTCGCGCTTTATCGACTACCGTAGCGACGACGGATTGTTTCGCAAATACCGGGTGGCGTTGATTGCCGGTCAGCCCTTTGCCTGCCACATGGCAATTTCGTCGCACTGGATGATCCACTACGTCAATGCCGGAATGTACGAAGACAGTGCCAAGCGCGCGCAAGAAGCCACATGGATGGCAACTTTTGCCGATTTTGCCCACCGGCACGCCACGGCGTTGCAAGCGATTGCGCAGCGTTCAAAGTTAGATTACGTTTGCGTCGATTGCGCCGAAACCCGCGAGGGTGAACTGTTGATTTTTGAAATCGACCACGCGATGGTGGTGCATGCGATGGATTCGGAAGCACTCTTTCCGTACAAACAAACCCATATGCTGAAAGTCAAGGAAGCGTTCGAGTCCTTCCTTTTTAGTCTGGGTGCGGCGCAGCCCCATCCCCTTTGAGAAGGCACTTGCCAATGAAACAAATTCCAAGCAACCCACTCAATGACCTGAACTTTTCGGGTGGGCCGGGCGTGTTGCCCAAAATCGTCTTGCAGCAGGTGCAAGAGTCGATTCAGGCGGTACCGGGGGTCGGGCTTTCTATTTTGGGCATCAGCCACCGTTCGGACTGGTTTGCCGCTGTGGTGGCAGAGCTTGAAAACAACATCCGCCAACTGCTGCAACTGCCGCCCAGTTACCACGTCCTTTTTTTGCAAGGTGGGGCGACGCAGCAGTTTTCGATGGTGCCCATGACGTTGCTGGCAGGTAAGACGGCTGCGGCACAGTACCTGCACACGGGCTACTGGAGCGGCAAACCCTTGCCCGAGGCGCGGCGCGTTGGCCCGGTGGATGTAGCCTGGAGTGGCGCAGCCTGTGGGTTTCGGCGTTTGCCCAGCGACGATGAGCTGCACCTTGATCCGCAAGCGCCCTACCTGCATTACGTCTCGAACGAAACCGTCGAGGGCTTGCAGTTTCACCGGGTGGTAGGCCGTGACGACGTGCCACGGGTGTGCGATATGTCCTCGGACTTTTTGTCAGCGCCGGGCGATTACGAACGCTTCTCGATGATTTACGCCCATGCCCAAAAAAATGTCGGCCCCGCTGGGGTGACGGTGGTGGTGGTCAAAGATGCGCTGCTCAAGGATGCCCCCGAAGATTTGCCCGGGTTTTTAGATTACCGGGCACAAATCCAAGCCCATTCGATTTTCAACACCCCCCCGGTGTTTGCTATTTACGTGGTTTTGTTGGTCACGCGCTGGTTGCTCAACGAGGTCGGCGGTTTGGCGGCAATGGATGCCTTGAACACCCAAAAAGCCAAGGCACTTTACCAAGCCTTGGATGACAGCGATGGCTTTTACCCTGCCCGGGCCGCGCTGCAAGACCGCTCCAAAATGAACGTCGCTTTCAACTTGCCGACCCCAGAGTTGGAGTCCGCTTTTTTAGCAGCAGCATTGGATGCGGGATTTTCCGGTTTGGGTGGACACCGCAGTGTGGGCGGAATTCGCGCATCGCTTTACAACGGATTGGGTTTGGGCGCTGTCGAAAAGTTGGTCGGTTTCATGGAAGACTTCCGGAAACGTTACCGTTAGATAAATACCTTCTGGCACGCTACACCGTGTCAGAATCATCCTGACTGGTAGGGCACTAGAGCACCCGCCGGGGCCATCCGGGCATACGACCGATGTCGGCCATCTTCAACATTGCTGTGGAGGTTTCACTATGCGCTGGCTTATGTTGTGGCTGTGGGCTTTGATGGCATTGGCCGGGTGTGGCAAACCGTCCGATGCGCCCTACCAGCCGACCCTCAATGCCCAACAACCGACCCAAACGCAGGTGTACCGCGTTGGGGTGCACCCTTTGCACAATCCGCAGCGTTTGATGGAGGTCTATGGCCCTGTCGTTGATTACCTCAGTGCGGCCATGCCGGGGGTGCAGTTTGTGCTGGAGGCCTCGCGCAACTACGAAGCCTACGAAGAAAAACTCTACGCCGGGTATTTTGACTTTGCCATGCCCAACCCCTACCAAACGGTGCTTGCATTGCAGCGCGGCTACCGCGTTATTGCCAAAATGGGCGACGATGCCGAGTTTCGGGGCATCATTTTGGTGCGCAAAGATGCCAACTTAGCAAACCTCAAAGCGCTCAAAGGCCAAACGGTGGCCTATCCGGCCCCGACCGCTTTGGCCGCTACCATGATGCCGCAGTACTACCTGCAACAGCATGGGCTGGACGTGAACAACGACATCAAAAACCTGTACGTTGGCTCGCAAGAGTCGGCCATCATGAATGTGGTGCGCGGTCATACCGTCGCCAGCGCCACGTGGCCGGTGCCTTGGAAGCGCTTTCAAATCGAGTACCCCGCACTGGCCGCGCAGCTGGATGTGCGCTGGCAAACCGAACCACTGGTCAACAACAGTTGGGTGGCTCGCAAAGAAATCCCTGAGGCTGTAGTGCAACGCTTTACGCAGTTGCTGGTGGCACTCAAAGACACCCCGGCTGGACAAGAAATTTTGCAGCGCTTGCCCCTGTCGACCTTTGAACCGGCCACCAACGCCACTTACGCTCCGGTGCAAGGTTTTCTGGAGCGTTTCTCCCGCGAGGTTCGGCCCATCGAACATTGAGCAGACATATTTTTTTGCATCATGCCCTTTTTACGTACCCTTTATGCCCGGATTCTGGAGCGCTGGCATGGCTCTATTCGCAGTCGGCTGACATGGTCGTTTGCGCTGGCCTCTCTGGTCATGGTGTTGTCAGGCGGCGCAGTGGTGTATTGGCACCATCAACAATTTTTGTACCAAGAAGGCGAAACCCGCGCCAGCAATTTGGCACACCTGCTGGCCATCAGCAGCAGTTCATGGGTTGCTGCCAATGATTTGGTCGGTTTACAAGAGGTCACGCAGAGCTTTAGCGGTACCCAAGATTTGCGCTTTGCCGCCATTGTTTCGCGCCAAGGTGAGGTGTTGGCTTCGACACAGGGCCAGCAGTTAGGCCACTTTTTCACCGATGAACTCAGTCAGCACATGCTGAAGTTGCCCCCCCGAGGCCCTCTGATGCTGGTGGTGCAGGCCGATCTGATCGATGTCGCTATGCCCATTTTGGTCGGCGCTCGGCACATCGGCTGGGCACGCATTGAGCTGACGCGCCGCAGCACCAACGAGCATTTGCAGGCCATCCGCAGCGGTGTTTTGGGCTTTGCAGGTGCCGCCACCTTGATTGCGGCCCTGATTGGGGTGTTGTTGTCGCGTTACCTGACGCGCCGACTCGACCATCTGGTGCAGGTTGTTGGCGAAGTGGTGCGCAGCGGGCGCAGCTTGCAAGCGCAGGCTATGGGCAAAGACGAAATCGGTACCCTCGGGCGCGACTTCAACCACATGGTGCGCGTACTCGATGCCCAGCAACGCTACCTAGAGCAGCGCAACGCCGAGTTAGCGCTCTACAACCGAATTTTGCAGCAGATCGGTCACGATGCCCCTTTGCCGCAGGTGCTGAAAGAGCTGACCCAACAGATCGAAGCCATCATGCCCAGCACCCTGTGTGCGGTGTTGCGCTTGACGGCACCGGAACATTGTTTGGCGGTCTGTGCCGCACCGTCTTTGCCTGCCTGTTGCCGCATTGCACTCGAAGGTGTGCCGCTGGAGCAAACTGGCTCCTCTGGGGTGGCTATCCACAGCGCTGCGCGGGCCGTGACCGAAAATATCGCACATGACCCCGACTGCCTGCACGGGCAGGCTTTGGCACAGGGTTGTCCGGCCCGCTCCAGTTGGTCGCAACCGCTGATCGACAGCACACAGCGGGTGATGGGGGTTTTAACGTTGTTTCGCTCAGAAATTGGCGCGCCTTCTGACAGCGACATCACGCTGATTGAGCGCTGCGCCGCCTTGGCCAGTTTGGCGATGGAGCGCGAGGAACAAGAAGAAGGCCTGCGCATTGCTGTGACTGCTTTTGAGTCCCAGCAGGGCATGTGTATGTACATCCTGAGGGCAGATCGGTGCATCCTGCGTGTCAATCGGGCTTTTACAGAAATCACCGGGTTTTCTGCCGAACAGGTTCTAGGGCAGCCGGTACAAATGCTGCGCGCACTGGGGCAAGACCCCGCTCTGTATGCCATGGCATGGGAGACCATCGAAAAAACCGGCTCTTGGCAAGGCGAGGTGGTGGGCCAACGCAGCAATGGCGAGTCTTACCATCAGTGGCTGGCACTAACGGCGGTACATAACAAATCGGGCACCGCAGTCAGCCACTACGTTGGCAGCTTTTTTGACCTGACAGAGCGCAAAAAGGTCGAAGCAGAAATTGAGCGACTGGCTTACTACGATGCCTTGACCGGACTGCCCAACCGCCGCCTGCTGCTCGATCACCTCAAACTGCTGCTAGGGAGCATGGGCCGTTTGCAAAAGCACGCTGCCTTGCTGTTTATGGACTTGGACAATTTCAAGTCGATCAACGACACACTGGGGCACGATAAGGGCGATTTGCTGCTCCAGCAGGTCGGACTGCGTCTGTCCAACAACGTGCGCGCTCACGATACCGTGGCGCGTTTTGGGGGTGATGAGTTTGTGATTTTGCTCGATGCGCTGCCGCAAAATCAGCAAGATGCGGTGCGCGATGTTCGTCTGACGGGCGAGAAGCTGTTGTCGATTTTGCGCCAGCCCTACACGCTGGGCGATACCCTCTACCACAGCACCGCTAGCATGGGGGCCACCGTGTTCAGCGCCAACAGCCGCAGCACCATCGAAGACCTGCTCAAGCAAGCCGACTTGGCGCTGTACCAAGCCAAAGCGGGGGGGCGTGATGCGCTGCGGTTTTTTCAAGCACCGCCACCACCGCCCCCAGCTCCCTAAACGCTGCGCTGGTGTGGCTGCTTATGCCCCGGCGTGCGAGGGCGCGACCGGCGTGATCGCCCGGCGACCGACCAGCGAGGCCGACTCGGTGGAGGCGCTTTGGCCGCGCGCCAGTTGCAGGGCCTGTTGCAGCACATTGGCATCGCCGATGTGGTTGGCCAGCACCAGCACCAGCCGTGCATTCATGGCGTGGCTTTGTTCGGTGGTCAAGCCCAAGTGGGCGGTGATGAGTCCTTCATAGAAATCATCGTAAGACTGCATGTTGGGTTGGGTATTGAGCATGTTGAGAGACTCCTAAGTTCATGCCGTAGCGGTAGTGACGGTGGCCGTAGCCAGTGCAGCGCGCACAGCCGCCTCGGTGGGAGCGCGCCAGCGGGCGCAGACGTGTTGGTCAGGACGGATCAGGTAGGCGGTGCCGGGTCGGGCATCGAGTCGCTGTGCAGCCAGCCCTTGGACGTCGATCAGGTCGGCACCGATGGACAGCGTTTGCACATGCGGCAGGTTGTGCGTCCATGCGGGTGCTGGGCCGAACACCAGCAACGTGAAGTCCATGCCCAGTTCGCGCAGCAGCCACGACGACTGACCTGCACGGCTGACTGGTGCGTCCAGCAGCACCGTACCGGGCACCTGTGTGCCGACAAAGCTGTCAATGTCGGGGGTGTTGAGCGTAGAGTGGTGCAGCACGGCTGGCACCGACAAACGGCCACTGTTGACGATGCGCCGGGCAAACTCGTTCTCGCGGGCCAAATCGAGTGCCGCGTCGCGGAACAAACGGCTGATTTCGCTCTTGGGGGTGATGAAATCGGTAGCGCGGGTCGAGTTGAGCAAGTTCTCGTCGGCGGCGTACTCGCGTTCGGGGCCGTAGGTTGCCAGCAACTCCACACCAGCGCGGCCTTTGAGCACCCAGTCGAGCTTCCATGCCAAGTTTTCGGTGTCTTGCACGCCGCTGTTGGCACCACGGGCACCAAAGGGGGAGACGGCGTGTGCGCAGTCGCCCGCAAACAGCACCCGGCCATGCACAAAGCTGTCCATGCGCAGGCAGGCAAAGGTGTAGACGCTGGCCCAGTCGAGGGTGAATTGGGCATCTTGGCCCAGCAGCGCCTTGACACGCGGAATGATGTTTTCGGGCTTTTTCTCTTCTTCTGGGTTGGCATCCCAGCCCAGTTGGAAGTCGATGCGCCAGACGTTGTCGGGCTGCATGTGCAGCAAAACGCTCTGGTGCGGGTGAAACGGTGGGTCAAACCAAAACCAGCGCTCGGCTGGAAAATCGGCTTCAATTTTCACGTCGGCAATCAAGAACCGATCTTCAAAAATACGGCCTTTGCTCTCCAAGCCCATCAGGTTGCGCATCGTCGAGCGTGCACCATCGCAGGCCAGTACCCAACCGGCATCGATTTGGTAGCTGCCTTCGGGGGTGTCGATACTCAGCAGCGCGCCATCGTCGCGGGTGGCAATGGCCGTGACTTTGTTGTCCCAGCGCAGCTCGATGTTGGGCAATTGCATGGCCCGTTCGACCAAGTAGCCCTCAGCGTAATACTGCTGCAAGTTGATGAAGGCGGGGCGTTGGTGGCCGTCTTCGGGCAGCAAGTTGAATTGGTAAACCTGTTCGTTGTGAAAGAAGACTTTGCCCAAATTCCACGACACGCCCTTGTCCACCATCGCTTGGCCGACACCCAGACGATCCCAGATTTCCAGCGCCCGCTTGGAAAAACAAATGGCCCGCGAACCAATCGACAGGCGGTGGTCGTTGTCGAGCACGACCACGCGCTGGCCGCGCTGGGCCAAGTCAATGGCCAAACTCAAACCGGCCGGGCCGGCACCGATGACCACAATCGGGTGGTGGGCCGGGGTGCTGGCATCTTGGTCGGGCGAGCGGGTGTAGGCAAATTCAATAGCCTGCACTTGGGCACCTGTGCCGTGAAAGGCGTAGGCGGTGGTGTCGTTCGGATTCATCTGCGGGTCTCCTGTTTTTTCAGTGGGCAAAGCTGCGCCTAGCACCGCCACGCCAGCGGCGTGCGGTGGTCAGTGCGGTGTTTCGGTGGAACCGGGTAAAGGGGCCTAGCGATCAGCCTTCAAGGGCCAGCCACATTTGGCGGTCACGCTCGGCAGTCCAGATGCGTGGATCGGGGTACTGTGTGGCCTCGTCGTAGGCGCGGGTCACGTCAAAGGGCATGCAGTGGTTAAAAATGACCCATTGGCCGTACTTGGGTTGCAGCTTGGCAAAGGTGGCTTCATAGACCTTGCGCAGGTCTTGGCCTTCTGCTGCACCGGCTTGCACGCTGCTGTAAACATCGCTGATGAACTCGCGTGTTCCGGTCAGGCCAGCTTGCACCTGTTCGGGCGTTTGCAGCGCTGCACCCCGGCCTGGCACCAGTTTTTCGGGCTTGAGTGCCGCGATGTTGTCCAAGGTTTGCGGCCAGTCTTTGAAGTAAGCATCGCCCGCGTAGGGGGTGGCATCAAATTCGACCAAATCGCCCGAGAACAAGATTTTTTCTTGGGGCAGCCAGACCACGGTGTCGCCCTTGGTGTGGCCCCGGCCCAGTTGCAAAATTTGCACTTCGAGTTTGCCCAACCACAGCGTCATCTTGCCGGTGAAGGTCAGGGTGGGCCACGTCAGGCCTTCGGGCACGCTTTCGACGTTTTGGAACAGGCGTGGGAAGCGGCCAATTTCGCTGGCTTTGTCGAATTCGCCGCGCTCGACGATCAGGTCGTAGGTGTCTTGGCTGGCAAT
>JAIEMS010000027.1 GCA_019751915.1 Burkholderiaceae bacterium | reverse complement strand
GGGACGTCGGGCCATGATGGCTGAAGCATAACGCTAGGCGGCCTCTCAAAATAAGTTGTGTTAGCCACTCTTAACCCCGTGCAATGGACGCTTCGCGTAAACAGAGGCCTTGGGCATGGGCTTTCTTGGCGATTTCAGCCACCTTGTCGTCGCCGGTGTGCGGATTCAATGCGGCCCATTTTCTGCTGCCAGATCAGGGCACGGCCAGACCAGCAACTCGGCCAAACGGCAAACGATCCAAGTAGCTTCTGATGCCAAAATGCCCGACTCGGCGCTGCCCAAACCGGCATGAATGCGCCGCAAAATTTCGGCCTCTGAGGGGGCTTGTACGTGGTAAAGCGTTTGCGCTTGCCCGACCAAATGGCTGGCAAGGTCTTCACACAGCTCGTAGCGCGTGCGCACCACATCGGGGCTTTCGCGCAAGCGCCCCCGGGCATCGCTGTAAAGGGCCAGAAAAGACGGAGGCACCAGAATTTGATTTTCGTCAGACATATTTTTTCAGTCGGGCGTAAAAAGGCGCTCAAAACGCGCTTGGTCAACGGCCAAATCGAAAGTGACGAGTTGTCCCATTTTCATGTCGGCCAAACGGCAGGCAGCAAACAAACTGGCGGCCCCGGCTAAATCAAAATCGGGCAAGTGAATCAGCGCATACGGGTAGGGTAAAAACAATTGGTGCTCAAAAACCACGTTCTGTGCGTTGCGTGGTGAGGGGTAGAGCTTGTAGGTATCGGTAAGGATGGTTTGTGTAGCCATGGACTCAGTGGGCGTTAAAGTGCAGTCCATGCTACCGGCATTCCCGCCGGAACCTCAGAAAGGCGTTTATGGCGCGTGTAAAAAGTGAATGGGCCGCCAAGGTTTTTGCCTTGGTCAAATCGGGCAATGTGGCTGCTGCCGTGGCACAAATCAAAGTAGCCCCCACAGTGGCCGATGTCACCCGGCTACAAGGACTGCTGGCAACGCTAGCACCATCACCGGCCCAAAAACAACTCGACAAAGTGGTGGCCGAAGAACTGGCACTACTGGCTGCACCACGCCTGCACCGCTCGCCATAAGGCGCACCCGATGATGACTACCCCGATGTCTCTTTCCATTCAGACCGCTGACTTTGATGTCACCACCGAGCTGGCCGCGCTGCGCGCCCAAGACAAGCGCGTGGGGGCTGTTTGCTGCTTTGTGGGCACTGTGCGCGATCGCAACGAAGGCGATGCGGTCGCCTCGCTAGAGTTAGAGCACTACCCCGGCATGACCGAAAAAGCCATCCAAACGATGATGGACGGGGCAGCAGGTCGTTTTGGTATCTTCGGGGCGCGCGTAATCCACCGCGTGGGCTTGTTGCAACCGCTCGACCAAATTGTGCTGGTGGCCGTTACCGCAGCCCACCGGGGTGAGAGTTTTCAGGCCTGTGAATTTCTCATGGACTACCTGAAAACACAGGCACCTTTTTGGAAAAAAGAGCAGACTCCCAAAGGCACACGCTGGGTAGATGCCCGCGTGAGCGATGACGCAGCCTTGGCACGCTGGGGCATTGCAGCGCGCAACGCCTGAGCTTTGTTCATAGGTGGCTGGCTCTTTACTTTTTAGAGCGCTTATAACACCATCGAACAATCACCCGCGTTATTTGCATGGACGCCGGAGTGCAGGCTGAAAAAACCACCGGCCAAAGGAGAAATTCATGGAAGTTATTCAAAGTACCAGCGGCGCATCGTCGTCACAAATACAACTGCAATCGGCTCGGCGCGAAGCACAATATGCGGATCAGACAGCCCGCGATCTGGGTGTCCGCGCCCAAGATGCCCAGCGCAGCGCTGACCAAGAACAAGGCCGTGCTGATGGCCTAGACAGCCAAGCCAGCAACGCAGTTCAACGTGCGGGTGCTGCACACCAAAATGTCAACGCCCTTGCCAACCCACAGCGCAGTGTGGCCGTTGCGGTAGATACGCAAACCCCTGTGGTCAATATCTCGGGCCAAATCATGGGGTTGCTGCTCAACACCCAAGCTTGAGGTAGCGCAGCGCCGCCTGCACTAGCATCTGCGTCGCATGGGGTTGATCGCATGCGATGGTCTGGCGCTCGGGCATGCTACGCAACCACGTGATTTGCCGTTTTGCCAATTGGCGTGTGGCAATAATGCCGCGCTCGCGTAGACCGTCCCTGTCAAGCTCCGCACCGCTGGCTTGTGCTTGTTGGCTGTCCAGTGCCTGCCACGCTTGGCGGTAGCCCACGCAGCGCATAGAGGGCAAATCGGGATGCAAATCGCCGCGAGCACGCAAGCGGCAAACCTCGTCAATAAACCCAGCCTCCAGCATGGCATCAAAGCGTTGCACGATGCGTTCGTGCAGCCAAGTGCGGTTTTGTGGCTCTAAAGAAAAAACGACTCCAGCGCTTGCCAATGCTGCATTGGATGCTCCTTTTTTAGCCGTATGAAAACTCGACAAAGGTCGCCCCGAAACCAGCCAGACCTCCAACGCCCGCTGAATGCGCTGGCTGTCTGCCGGTGCCAAGCGCGCAGCCGTGGCTGGATCAATCCGCGCCAATTCATCGTGCAAAGCAGGCCAGCCTTGGGCCAAGGCCTGCGCTTCTAACCGGGCCCGCACGCTCGGGTCAGCGGCGGGCATATCGTCGATACCATCGAACAAAGCCTTGAAATACAGCATGGTGCCGCCCACCAACAGCGGCAAAGCACCACGGGCCTGAATTTGGGCCACCAGCCGCTGTGCATCCTGCACAAATTCGGCAGCGCTGTAGGCGTGCAGTGGATCGCGGATGTCAATTAAATGGTGCGGTACGGCGGCAAGCTCTTGCGCCGTCGGCTTGGCGGTGCCGATGTCCATACCACGGTACACCAGCGCCGAATCGACGCTGATGATTTCCACGGCCTGCCGGTGCTTCGCCAAAGCCTCGGCCAGCGCCAATGCACCTGCCGTTTTGCCCGAGGCCGTGGGGCCAGCAATGGCAATACAAGGCAAATGGGGGGCGCTAGCGCTGTCAGAAGGGGCGCTGTGCGCGGAGGTACAAAACACGAGAGACTCTGTTCAAAAAAGCAAAATGGGGCCAGTGCATCTGCACCTGTGAGGTGGGGATGGTATCTGAGCGCCCAGTGCCTCCTTGGGGTATGGCGCTCTCAGTGCTCTGCAATACCCACCGGCCGCCACAGTTGATGGCTATCAAGGAGCATTCGGGCCTGACTTTGCAAGCTATCGAGGACTGCCGTCTCAGCCGCTAACGTGGCATCGAGTGCATTGCGCCGGGCCAGTAGCAAGTCGGCCAATGGGCTTTCGCCCAATTCATAGGCTCTGGCTTGCAAGGCAGCGCTGCGCTGGGTGCGTTCGCGGGCACGCTCCAATGGCAACCAGGTTGCACGGGCCTCCACCACCGCATAGGCAGTGCGCCATGCCTCGGTTTCGACCCGCTGGCGTACCTGCGCCAGCGTTTGCTCGGCTACCTCGGCCTGCGCTATCGCAGCCTGCGCATCGGCCTGACGACCAGCTCCACCCAAAGGCAGCGAGACGTACACCCCGAGCTGTTGTGACTGTCTGCTGCTTTCGCGGGTAGCACGCACACCCAGTGTCGGGTCTGCGCGCTGCTCCATCTGGCTGCGCTGGGCTTGGAGTTGGGCTTGGCGAGCGCGGGTCTCGGCCAGTTCTAGTTCGTGGTTGTCATCCAAAATTTGTGCGGCCCATTGCGAAACCTCGGTCGTGCTGGCGTTGTGAGCCTCGCCCTCCTTGGCTGTGGGCCATGCCATCGCCACAGCCTCTAGAGCGGTAGTGTGAGCGTCTGGCTCAGGCAAACTGGGGTACTGGCGGCGCAGGGCGCGCAGGCCTACTTCAGCACGGGCCTTGGCTTGCACTGCGCTGGCAAAAATGCGGGCTTCTTCGGCCTGTGCTGCCAATAGCTCTAGCGGTGGCGCTTCGCCCGCTTGCACGCGGCGCTGCGTGACCGACAGTTGCTGCGTCGCCAGTAGTGCTTGATCGTGCAACACCGCTGCCGTACGCGCTGCACGCAGGGCATCAAACCAATCGCCCAACAAGCCACGCGCGGCTTCGTGCCAAGCATCGGCATGGACGAGGGTGCCGATGTTGGTTTCCAGTGCGCCCAATTGCTGGTCAGCTTTCACCTTGCCCGGCCAACGCAGTGTGGTTTCGAGGCCAATTTCGGTTTCGGTGAAGCGCTCACCCACTTCGTCACGGTGGCGATTGGTCGCGGCTTTGGCAACCCAGTCATAAGGCCCTACCTGCAAACGCACACTGCGCGCCTGCGCTGCGGCCACTTGTGCCTGTGCAGCACGCACCTGTGGCAACAGCGACAACACCTGCACCACGGTTTGCGCTGGAGGCAACAAAGCGACAGCTTCTGCGGGCAAATCACGATCCGGCGCAACATCCGCAGCCACAGCGCTGGTGCAAGCCAACGCCATGCACAACACTGCCAACGGGCGCTGCGCCCAAACGCCCAAGGAAACCATTGCGATACAGCTCACGAAAACTCTCCCAAACGTCCAAAAGCCAACAAAGGCACTACCCAATAAGCAACTTGGGGACTGGGCAGAGTGGTTTTCAGCGTGGTGATCAAAGCGGGTAGATGGCTTTGCGCCAGCGCCACCTGCACCATCACCCGGCCTGCTCGCCCCTGCACCCGCTCCATTGCGGACGACAGTTCGACATGGGTACCAATGCCTTGACCGTGTACCACCGTAAAACCGGGGGCAATTTCGGGGTGGGCCAACAAAGTATCGAGCAATTCTTCTTCCAGCGCCGAGGGTGCGGCCAGAGTCAGCAGGCAATCAGGGACCTGACGGGGTATAGGGGCATTCATGGGTTGACCTTGTTGGATGCAGTCCGGGCAAAACGGCGGTAAAGAATAGGCAATAGCACCAGCGTCAGCAACGTGGAACTGACCAAACCACCAATCACCACAATCGCCAGCGGACGTTGAATTTCAGAACCGGGGCCAGTGGCCAACAACAGCGGTATCAAGCCCAAGGCAGTGATACTGGCGGTCATCAGCACCGGGCGCAGGCGGCGCAAAGCACCTTGGCGCACTGCTTCGTGGATGGACAGGCCGCGCGCCGCCAACTGGTTAAAGCAGGTCACCAGCACCAGCCCATTGAGCACCGCAATGCCCATCAGTGCAATAAATCCGACCGAGGCGGGCACCGATAAATACTCCCGCGCCAGCGCCAGCGCCACCACACCACCGACCAGTGCAAACGGGATATTGACAAACACCAACAGCGCTTGGCGCAGGCTGCCCAGCGTGGCAAACAGCACGCCAACAATCAGCGCTAGCGCCAGCGGCACCACCAAACCTAAGCGGGCAGCAGCCCGTTGTTGGTTTTCAAACTGCCCGCCCCACGCCATGCTGTAACCGGCAGGCAGTGGCACGTTTTTAGCCACGGCAGCTTGGGCCTCTGCGACAAAGCCGACCAAATCACGGCCCCGCACATTGGCCCGTACCACCGACATGCGTGAAGACTGTTCGCGCTCGATTTTCACGGGGCCGTCGGTGATCTCCAGTTCCGCCACTTCGCTCAATGCAATCGCCTGACCATCGGGGGTTGGCAAACGCAATTGCCGAAACAGTTCGGGCGACATGCGCAGCAATTCGCTGCCACGCACCACCAGCGGCACGCGGCGCACATCCTGCATCACGGTGCCGACGCGCTGGCCTTCGACCAAAGCGCGCAGATCGTTTTGAATTTGCTCGACGCTCATCCCCAAACGGCCTGCGGCAATGCGGTCAATTTTGACCCGGAAATACTGCACGCCGCCGTTTTGGGCCGTGATCACATCTTCGCTACCGGGAATGGCCTCCAAGGTCTCGACAATTTGCCCCGCCAGCCGCGACAAGTCATCCGGGTTGGGGCCAAAGACCTTGACCGCCAAATCGCCACGTACCCCCGACAGCATTTCGGAGGTTCGCATCTCAATCGGCTGGGTAAAGCTCAAGTTAACCCCCGGAATCTCCCCAGCAGCCTTGCGAATGGCATCAATCAGCTCTTCTTTGCTCTGAAAGCGCCACGTTTGGCGCGGTTTGAGCACCAAAAAGCTATCGGTCTCGTTCAAGCCCATCGGGTCGAGGCCCAACTCGTCCGAGCCAACCCGGGCGACAATGCTTTGCACCTCGGGCACGTCTTCCAAAATACGCTGCTGCAAGGCCAAATCGGTGGCGGTAGATTGCTCCAAGTTGATCGAAGGCAGTTTTTCGACCTGCATGATGATGTCGCCCTCATCGAGCGAGGGCATAAAAGACTTGCCAATGAACGGAAACAACGCCGCAGCCCCCACCAACGACAACACCGATGCCACCACCACTGCCTGCGAACGGCGCAGCGCAGCATCCAGCAACGGTGCGTAGGCTGCTTCGAGTTTGCGTACCAGCCACGGCGTGCCATGGTGCCCTGAGCGCAGCGCCACCGAAGCGAGCACCGGAATCACCGTCAGCGACAACAGCAGCGAAGCACCCAAGGCAAACACAATCGTCAAAGCCACCGGGCCAAACAGCTTGCCCTCTAAACCCTGCAAAGTCAGCAGGGGCAAAAAGACAATCATGATGACGAGCACCCCGGCACTGACCGGCGTAGCGACTTCTTGCGTAGCGCGGTACAGCGTGTGCAGGCGCGAAATACCCGGATCGGCCTGACGGGCCTCGATGTTCTCCACCACCACCACCGCCGCATCAACCAACATGCCAATGGCAATCGCCAGCCCGCCCAGTGACATCAAGTTGGCCGATAGCCCCCAGCGCTGCATCAGCACAAAGGTTGCCAAAGCAGACAACGGCAAAATCAGTGCCACTACCAGCGCCGCACGCAAATTGCCCAAAAACAACAACAGCAGCACCAGCACCAGCACGATGGCTTCGGCCAGCGCCTTGGCAACGGTGTTGACGGCCCGCTCGACCAAACTGCCCCGATCGTAGAACGGTACGATTTTCAAACCCTGGGGCAGGGTGGCTTCGATTTCTTGCAGCCGCACTTTCACGTCATGCACCAATTTTTGGGCGTTGGCACCGCGCAGGCCCAGCACCAAGCCCTCGACCGCCTCGCCCTTGCCATCTTGGGTCACGCTGCCGTAGCGGGTCAAAGCCCCTAATTGCACCGTCGCTACATCTTCAACCCGGACGGCTTGACCGCTGCGCTGCACGATGGCAATGGCGCGCACATCGTCCAGTGTGCGGATACTGCCGTCGCTGCGTACCAGCAGCGACTCCTCACCGCTAGAAAGCCGCCCAGCACCGTCGTTGCGGTTGTTGGCCGTGAGGGCTTCTTGCAGTTGTTGCAGCGACACCTTGCGCGCTGCCAGTGCTGCCACATCGGGCACCACCTCAAAGGTTTGCACACTGCCGCCCAGCGTATTGACATCGGCCACCCCGGCAATGCCGCGCAGACGGGGCCGAATCACCGTATCGAGCAATTTGCGCTTGTCTTCCAAGCTGGCTTGGCCCTCGATGGTGAACATGAACATCTCGCCCAAAGGCGTGGTGATCGGTGCCAAACCGCCGGACAGACCCGGAGGCAAATCGCCCATCACGCCCGCCAACCGTTCGCTGACTTGCTGGCGCGCCCAGTAAATGTCGGTGCCATCGGCAAAGTCGAGGGTAATGTCAGCAATGGCGTATTTGCTTTGTGAGCGCAGCATGACTTGGTGCGCGATGCCCAGTAGCTCTTGCTCGATGGGCGCGACGATGCGCATTTCGACTTCTGCCGGGGTCATGCCCGGGGCCTTCAAAATGATTTTGACTTGGGTGGTGGAAACATCCGGAAAGGCATCAATGGGCAGATCGCGCAGTGCCAATACCCCAGCGGCCACCAGACCGATGGACAAAACGGCCATCAGCAACCGCTGTGACAACGAAAAAGCAATGAGGCGTGACAGCATTACTATTCCCCGCCGCCCAAGCCCAGCCATGCTCCTTTGAGCGCGGCAATGCCACGCACAGCAATGGTGTCGCCCATTTTCAGGCCGCTGCGCACTTGCAGCGCACCGCTGCCCTCACCCGACAACTCGACCGCCGTCGGCACAAAGCCGTGGGCGGTTCGCAAAAATACATAGGCCTTGCCCGCGTGACGTACCACGGCTTGCGGTGGCACGTTCAAGCCCGTAGTGTCTGTGCTGTTGGCTTTGCCACTGGCAGGGCGACCCACCACCGTGGCTTGGACAAACTGGTGAACGCGCAAACAGGCATCGTTGCCGGTGTAGTCGGCACGCAATTGCACCAGTTGGTTGCCTTCGCTGACCTGCGGCACGATGGCGACCAATTTGGCCGGGGCTTTGCAGTCGGGCAGCATCAGCAAGTCGCCCACTTGCAAGGTTCGCACCTGCTCGACGCTCGCTTGCAGTGTGATCGACAAATGACCAGCACGGGCCATTTTGGCAATCGGCATCCCCGCTTCGAGGCGCTGGCCGGGCGTTGCCAATACCTCCAGCACCGTGCCTGCGGTGGCCGCGTGCACTGTCAAACCCGAGGACAGACTGGGGTTGGCATCGCGCACCCCGGCCAGTTGCAACATCTGGCGGCGCTCGCGCACGGTGAGTTCGGCCAATTGGTGCTGGGTGCGGCTGTCTTGGAGCCGCAAACCGGCAATGATGCCCTCAGCGTGCAATTGTTCGTCGCGTTGCAGTTTGGTGGCGGCTAATTTTTCTTGGGCCTGCGCTTGCAGCAGTTCGCGCTGCCACGTAATCAAGTCGGTGCTGAGCAGCCGGGCCACGGGCGCACCCGCGCGCACCGATTGGCCGGTGCCCACCAACACCTGCTGCACGATACCGGCCAGCGGTGCACTGAGCAATTCGGTGGCCTGCGGTGGCAGTTCTACCGTGCCTTGCAGCACCAAGCCTGCCCCGGTATTGACCGAGGCCGCATCCAGCGTTTGGGTGCCAACGCCTGCGGCCAACGCCTGCGCAGGCGACCAAGCAATCGGCGGCAGGGGCGCAGGTACGGAGGCCAAAGGGATAGGTTCTGCGGCCAGTGCCATACCTGCCAACAGGTTGCAGGCCAGTGCCGTAGCAACACTGAGAGCGCGCATTCGTGTGCGCAGCGGTAAGTGGTTTGTCATGAGAGAGGTGTCCTGTCCATCGCTCGGTGGCGACGCGAACCTACACCATAGGCGGTCAACCTTAATCTTTCGTGAATACCGGCAAAGTACAGACAGCATCCAGACCATGCGTTTGGCCGATGGGGGGGCTGGTCAGGGTCAAATCCCCTCCTTGGCGCTGCAAAATCATTCGCACAATCGACAGTCCCAAACCATAACCCACATCGGCCAATGGCTCGGTTACCAAACCACTGCCCCGGTGGTGCCGCACTTGCAGCTCTTGCAAGCACTCAGGGGCAATGCCGGGGCCGTGGTCACGCACCCGCAGGATATTCGGCACCGCCACTTCCAGCACGATGGCACCTGCTGGTGCGTAACGCACGGCGTTTTCGAGCAAATTGCGCAGCACAATCGCCAACGCATCAAAATCGGCGCGCACCCACACATCTTCAGACTCTGGCACCACCAACTGCAGCCGCGACAGTACGGCAGGGTCGGCCCAAAACTCTTGGGCCACCGCCGCGGCCAACGCAACCAGATTGACCCGGTCGCGCGACTGCGCTGCGCCCGATTCGGCCCGCGACAGTTGCAGCAGCTTCTCGCAGCGGCGGTTTAAGCGCTCAAGGGCATCGAGGGCGTAGCGAATGTCTTCTTGGTCTTTGCCCTCGCGGGCCGCACCATCCCAGACTTTTTGCAGCCGCAAGCGCACCGTGGCAAGGGGGGTTCGCAGTTCGTGGGCCGCATTGGCAGCCAGCGCCCTTTCTGTGTCCAGTGCATCGGCAAGGCGACGCAGCAGGTGGTTGGTGCTGTCGGCGATGGTTTGCAACTCCTGCGGCAGCCGCTTGGTTTGCAACGGCTGGAGATTTTTGCCATCACGCCGCTGGATGTCGCGGCCCAGCTGCCCCGCAGGGGCCAGTGCCCGCTGTGTGACAAAGCGCACCAGCCACGCCATCAGGGGCAACACGGCCAACAGCGGCACGATCAGCCACACCAAGGTTTGATTGCGGGCCACCCGGCGGTGCATGAGTGGATCGCCGACATGGATCAACATCGGCAGCACCGGATGCACCAAGGTGTAGATGCGCAGGGTGCTGGTGTTGTGAAAACCCGTCTGTGGCGGCACGGGCAATGCCGTCATCGGGGCATCTGCCGAGCGCAGTAGCAGTTCGCCTTGGGGGTTGAGCACTTGGTAAACCAAGATGTCGTGGGGTAAGTCGCTCGCGTTGTGGTGTGGCACTTCGGTGCGAAACAGGGTGCCGTCGCGCTCGGAGGGGCGTTGGTGGTTGCGCGCATCGTGGGCGGCTAAATCGAGCAGGCGTTCGGCGCTTTCCATCAGCCCGGCATCGAGCTGTTCTTCCAGTTCGTGCTGCATATACCAACCCACGGCCAAACTGGTACAGAGCCACAGCAGGCCAATCCAAGGCAGCAGCGCACGGGTCAGTGCCCCGGCTAGGCTGGTGGGCTTCATGCGCTGGCGTTCATTTTGTAGCCCAGTCCGCGAAAGGTCTGGATGCGGTCGCGGCCAATTTTGCGCCGCAGGTTGCTGATAAAGACCTCTAGCGTGTTGCTGTCGGTGTCGTCGTCCATGCCATAGAGTGCGTCTTGCAGGCTGTCGCGGGTGTGGATGCGGTCGGGCCGCGAGGCCAGTACCCGCAGCAGTGCCCATTCTTTGGCAGTGAGTTCCACCGGCTGGTCTTCTACCAACACGCTGTGGCGGCCCAAATCAATCACCAAGTTGCCCAGCACCATCGTGGCACTGCCGACACCGCTGCGGCGGCGCTCGACAGCACGCAGCCGCGCTAGCAGTTCTTCGGGGTCAAAGGGTTTGACGAGGTAGTCGTCAGCGCCTGCGTCCAAGCCCCGGATGCGGTCAGAAATTTGGTCGCGGGCAGTCAGCACCACGATAGGGCTGTCGGGGAGTTTTCTGCGCAGCAACGGTAGCAGCGACAAGCCCTCACCATCGGGCAGCTCCCAATCGAGTAGCACCGCCGACCACGCCGCTGCCGGCAGCAGCGCTCGTGCCTGCGCCAAACTGTGGGCGCATTCGCAAACGTAGTCGCGGTCGTTCAAAAACGATACCAACGCACTTGCCAAAGGCAGGTCGTCTTCGATCAGCAGTATTCGCACAGCAGCACCTGTTTTTCAAAAATGATAGCTACTCAAGCTTTACCTATCAGCGCTAGGGGCTGATTTGGCTCAAAAATCACATCACCAAGGCCCGCCACAGCATCGGTGGTGCATCCCAAGCACGGATGCGCGGGCGCGTGTGCAGGCTCGCGCCGTGCAGGGCATCGATTTTGTCCAAAATCCGCAAACCCCCTTGCACCACCAAGCGCAGCTCCCACCCGGCCCGTCCGGGCAAGCGGTGGACTAATTTGGAACCTTCTAGCATCAAAGCCCTTGTCCAGACTGCATGGGATGCTATTAATTGAATAGTATTTGGCGTACTGAACAGGCTTTGCAAATCGGCCCGGCCCACGCCGTGGGCGGCGCAGTCGGCCTCGGGCAGGTAAAAGCGCCCACGCGGAATGTCCACACTCAGGTCTTGCCAAAAGTTAATCAATTGCAGCGCGGTGCAGATAGCGTCGCTTTGTTGCAAGGCTTGGGCATCGCTGACCCCATACAGGTGCAGCAGCAAGCGCCCCACCGGGTTGGCCGAACGGCAGCAGTAGTCCAGCAACTCCGCACGGTCGGCGTAACCGGCCGCCGCAGCGGTTTTTTGCACATCTTGCACAAAGGCACTGAGCAAATCATCGAGCAAACCGACCGGCAAGTGGTGGCGCTGCAACACCGCTGCCAACGGCGCAAACACGGCACTCCAACGCGCCGAGGGCGGCGCACCAGCGGCAATGGCCTGCAAATCGGCACGGTACGCGGCCAAATCAGACAAACGCTCGCCAGCAGAGGCATCACCCTCGTCGGCGATATCGTCAGCCGTGCGGGCAAAAGCGTAGATGGCAGCAATCGGCCCGCGCAAATGCGCTGGGCACAACCAAGAGGCCACCGGAAAATTTTCGTAGTGGCTGACAGGCAGGGGTGGGGGGGCAGGGCAATTCACGGAGCCGATTGTCGCCGCAGCCGCTTGACAGCCAAGGGCCGGGTCAATTAAATTACTAACCAGTCAGTCAGTAATTATCTACCGGGTTTTTCATGTGCACTCCGTCCCCCCAACCGGCCCGCGACGGGCTTTTTTTGATCGCTGCTGCGGCCTTGTGGCTGGCCGGGTGCTCGCAGCCGACACCCCCGCCCGAGCCAGTGCGGGCGGTCAAACTGCTCACGGTCGGCACGGCAGCGTTGCAATCGCAGACCGAATACGCCGGTGAAGTGCGGGCGCGCATCGAATCACGGCTGGGCTTTCGGGTGGCCGGCAAAATCGTCCAGCGCCAAGCTGAACTGGGCCAGCGCGTGCACGCCGGTCAGGTACTGGCCCAACTCGATCCGCAAGATTACCAATTGGCAGCGCAAGCGGCACAAGCGCAAGTCAGCGCGGCACAAACCCAGCGTGATTTGGCTGCCGCCGACTTCAAGCGTTACGCCGCACTGAAAGAGCAAAACTTCATCAGCGGTGCCGAATTAGAAAAACGCGACACCACGCTCAAAGCAGCGCAAGCCACGCTGGCTCAAGCTCAGGCGCAAGCGTCGTCGCAGGGCCACCAAACCGACTACACCCGCTTGGTGGCGGATGTCTCGGGTGTCATCACCAGCATTGATGCCGAGCCGGGCCAAGTCGTTTTGGCCGGAACGCCCGTGGTGCGGATTGCCCAAGATGGTGTGCGCGATGTGGTGTTTGCAGTGCCTGAAGACAAAGTAGCGCCACTGCACATCGGCCAAAGCGTCAGCGTGCGCCTGTGGTCGGCCCCCGATGCACCGCCGCTGGCAGGGCGGGTGCGCGAAATTGCCGCCAGTGCCGACCCCGTCACGCGCACCTTTGCCATCAAAGTAGCGATGGATACGCCAGCAGCGCCGCCGCTGGGCACCACGGTGTACGTCACGCCGCAAGCGCTGAGTCGTGCGGGCATCTCGGCCATCACACTGCCCACCAGCGCCCTGCGCCAGCAAGGACAAGGCACAGCAGTCTGGGTGTACGACCCGGCCAGCGGCACCGTGCGCTCGCAAACGGTGCAAATTGCCACCGCCGACGGCAATGCCGCTGTCGTCGCCTCGGGCCTGACACCCGGCATGCAGGTGGTAGCCACCGGCGTGCATGTGCTGTCGCAGGGGCAAAAAGTCACGGTTTACCAGCCCAAAGGGGTACCAGCCAGCGCCCAGCAAGCACCAAGCGCTCCTAAAGATATAGCAAAACCGGATGCCGCTGCCCCAGCCGCGTCCAAGCCGTAAGCCCACCATGACGCCAGTGCAACCAAAAGAGGCATTCAACCTCTCCAAATGGGCGCTCGACCATCCGTCGCTGACGCGCTACCTGATGATCGTGCTGATGCTGATGGGCTTTGCCGCCTACTTTCAGCTCGGCCAAGACGAAGACCCGCCGTTTACCTTCCGGGCGATGGTGGTGCGCACCTACTGGCCCGGCGCGACCGCGCAGCAAGTGGCCGAGCAAGTCACCGACAAACTCGAACGCACCCTGCAAGAAGCACCCTACGCCGACAAAATCCGCAGCTACTCCAAGCCGGGCGAATCGCAAATTATTTTTCAGATCAAAGACTCGTCCAAAGCGGGCGACGTTGCCAACGTCTGGTACACGGTGCGGAAAAAAATTGGCGATATGCGCCACACCCTGCCCCAAGGGGTGCAGGGGCCGTTTTTTAATGACGATTTTGGCGACGTTTACGGTGTCATCTACGCTCTAGAGGCCGATGGCTTTAGCAACGCCGAACTCAAAACCTTTGCCGATGATGTGCGCCAGCGCCTGCTGCGCGTGCCCGATGTCGCCAAGGTTGAACTGTTTGGCGTGCAAGACGAAAAATTGTTCATCAACCTGTCGCAGCGGCGCTTGTCGCAACTGGGGCTGGACATGAACGCCGTGCTGGCGCAACTGGGCCAGCAAAACGCTGTCGAGAGCGCCGGCGCTGTGCAAACACCGCAAGACCAAGTGCAAGTGCGCGTGGCCGGGCAGTTCAACGCGACCGAAGACCTGCGCGCCATGCCGATTCGCGGCGCATCGGGGCGGCAACTGCGCTTGGGTGATATTGCCGAGATTGAGCGCGGCTACGTCGATCCGCCTGCGGTCAAAGTGCGCCACGAAGGGCAAGAGGTCATTGCCCTTGGTGTGTCTATGGCCAAGGGGGGCGACATCATTGCGCTCGGCAAGGCGCTGCACAGCGCAACCGAAAAAATCGAAAAACAACTGCCCGCCGGAGTGCGCTTGGTCAATGTGCAAGACCAGCCCGAAGCCGTGGCGCGGTCGGTCAATGAATTCGTCAAAGTGCTGATCGAAGCCGTGGTGATTGTGTTGGCGGTCAGTTTTATCAGCTTAGGCCTGCACAAGCGCCCCGGCCAGCATCCGCTGTGGAAACGTTGGTACATCGACCCCCGGCCCGGTTTGGTGGTCGGCATCACCATACCGATGGTGCTGGCAATGACCTTTTTGGCCATGAACTACTGGGGCATCGGACTGCACAAAATCTCGCTCGGTTCGCTGATTATTGCGCTGGGCTTGTTGGTCGACGATGCCATCATTGCCGTCGAAATGATGGTGCTCAAGCTCGAAGAAGGCTACGACAAAGTGCGCGCCGCCACCTTCGCCTACGAGCTGACCGCCATGCCCATGCTGACGGGCACGCTCATCACTGCAGCGGGTTTTTTGCCGATTGGCATTGCCAAATCCGTGACCGGCGAATACACCTTTGCCATCTTTGCCGTGACGGTGATTGCGCTGGTGCTATCGTGGCTGGTGTCGGTGTATTTTGTGCCCTACTTGGGCACGCTGCTGCTCAAAACCCCGGCCCATGTGCAACCACTGCACACCCTGCCCGGCGCGAGCGAAGGCATCAGTGCCGACCCGCACGAAGTCTTCGACAGCCCGTTCTACACCGCCTTCCGACGGCTGGTGAACTGGTGCGTCCAGCACCGCTGGTGGACGATTGGCGCTACCGCGCTGATTTTTGCGCTGGGCATTGTCGGCATGGGCCGGGTGCAGCAGCAGTTCTTTCCGGATTCAAGTCGGCCCGAAATCATGGTCGATGCGTGGTTCCCAGAGGGCACATCGTTTGTGGGCAATGAGGAGGTCACGCGCCGCATCGAAGCGCGTTTGCGCGCCGAGCCAGGGGTCGCTAGCGTCAGCACTTGGGTCGGCTCGGGCGTGCCACGCTTTTACCTGCCACTCGATCAGGTGTTTCCGCAAACCAACGTCTCGCAATTCATCGTCATGGCGCAAGACCTGAAAGTACGCGCCATTTTGCAAGCCAAACTGCCGGTGCTGCTGGCGGCTGAATTTCCCGAAGTGCGTGGCCGCGTCAAGCTGCTGGCCAACGGCCCGCCGGTGGCCTACCCCGTGCAGTTTCGGGTCATTGGGCCTGACCCGGTGGTGCTGCGCACCTATGCCGATGAAGTCAAAGAAGCGCTGCGTGCATCGCCGCAAATGCGCGGTGTCAATGACAACTGGAACGAATCGGTCAAAGTGCTGCGCTTAGAGGTCGATCAAGCCAAAGCACGCACCTTGGGCGTGAGCAGCCAAGCCATTGCCCAAGCCTCCAAAGTGATGCAATCGGGTATGCAAGTCGGCCAGTACCGCGAAGGCGACAAACTGATCGACATCGTGCTGCGCCAGCCTGAAGACGAGCGCCGCTTCATCACCGATATTGGCAACGCCTACCTGCCCACCGCATCAGGCACCTCGATTGCCCTGACGCAAATTGCCAAGCCGGTGCTGGCATGGGAGCCGGGTGTCATGTGGCGCGAAAACCGCGACTACGCCATCACCGTGCAAGGCGACGTTGAAGAGGGCGTGCAAGGCGCTACCGTCACGCAAGCGCTGCTGCCGGGCCTGCGCCAGATCGAAGCAGCGTGGCACAACGCTGGGCAAAACGGCTACCGTATTGAAGTGGCCGGGGCCGTAGAAGAAAGCTCCAAAGGTTCGGCCTCGATTGCAGCGGGCGTGCCCATCATGCTGTTCATCACCTTCACACTGCTGATGCTGCAACTGCACAGCTTTAGCCGCGCACTGCTGGTGTTTTTGACCGGGCCACTGGGAATTGCTGGGGTCGCTGGTGCCTTGCTGCTGCTGGGGCGACCCTTTGGCTTTGTGGCACTGCTGGGGGTGATCGCGCTGATGGGCATGATCCAGCGCAATTCGGTCATTTTGATTGACCAAATCGAACAAGACCGCGCGCGTGGTGTACCCGCTTGGGATGCCATTGTCGAGTCGGCTGTGCGCCGTTTGCGCCCGATTGTGCTGACAGCCGCAGCGGCAGTGCTGGCGATGATTCCGCTGTCGCGCAGCGTCTTTTGGGGGCCGATGGCGGTGGCCATCATGGGGGGCCTGATCGTGGCTACTGTGCTGACACTCTTGGCCCTTCCAGCGATGTACGCAGCATGGTTTCGTGTGCATAGATCAGCCCCAACCATCCATAATGCTCAATAAGGCCTCGCTAACAGGTTAAAATCGAAAACTAACCAGTTTCATACAGGCAGCCCGTTGATCCGCGCCGCCTGTTTGTTTGAAAATTGCGCGGGTGGCGAAATTGGTAGACGCACCAGGTTTAGGTCCTGACGCCAGCAATGGTGTGGGGGTTCGAGTCCCCCCCCGCGCACCACCAATCTGAAATCTTGCCCAACACAGCACCCGACTCGGGGCAGCGGGCATGTTTGACTGACAAATTAGGAAAAGCCATGGCCGTTACCGTTGAAACCATCGAAAAGCTTGAGCGCAAAATCACGCTGAGTCTGCCCCTGTCCAGCATCCAGACCGAAGTCGATGCACGCCTCAAGCGCTTGGCTCGCACTGTCAAGATGGATGGTTTCCGTCCCGGTAAAGTCCCCATGAGCGTGGTCTCGCAACGTTACGGTTACTCGGTGCAATACGAAGTGCTCAACGACAAGGTCGGTGAAGCCTTCGCCGTTGCTGCCAACGAAGCCAGCTTGCGCGTTGCAGGCCAGCCACGCATCACCGAAAAAGAAGGCGCACCTGAAGGCCAAGTGACCTTCGATGCCATTTTTGAAGTCTTCCCTGAAGTCAAAATGGGTGACTTGGCCGAAGCCGAAGTCGAAAAACTCTCCGCTGAAGTCACTGACGAAGCTATCGACAAAACCGTCGATATTCTGCGCAAACAGCGCCGCAGCTTCGCACAGCGCCCCCAAGATGCAGCCGCCCAAGACGGCGACCGCGTGACGGTAGATTTTGAAGGCAAGCTCGAAGGCGAAACCTTCCAAGGCGGCAAAGCCGAAGACTTCCAATTTCTGGTTGGCGAAGGCCAAATGCTCAAGGAATTTGAAGACGCTGTGCGCGGCATGAAGTCGGGCGAAAGCAAGACTTTCCCCTTGGCCTTCCCTGAGGACTACCACGGTAAGGACGTTGCTGGCAAGACAGCCGACTTCTTGGTCACACTCAAGAAAATCGAAGCGGCACACCTGCCCGAAGTTAACGATGCTCTGGCAAAGTCGCTGGGCATTGCCGATGGCTCCATTGCAGGCCTGCGCGCTGACATCAAGACCAATTTGGAACGCGAAGTCAAGTTCCGCCTGCTGGCGCGCAACAAGCAAGCTGTCATGGATGCGCTGCTGACCAAGGCCGAACTCGATCTGCCCAATGCCAGCGTCCAATCTGAAATCGAACGCCTGCTCGAAGCAGCCCGCGCCGACCTCAAGCAACGTGGCCTCAAAGACGCTGACAAGGCCGAAATTCCTGCCGACGTGTTCCGCCCACAAGCCGAACGCCGCGTGCGTCTGGGCTTGGTGGTCGCCGAGTTGGTGCGTGCCAACGAACTGCATGCTAAACCCGAGCAGCTCAAGGCCCATATCGACGAATTGGCTGCCAGCTACGAAAAGCCCGAAGATGTGGTGCGTTGGTACTTTGGCGATCGCCAGCGTCTGGCCGAAGTCGAAGCCGTGGTTATCGAAAACAACGTCGCCGATTTTGTTCTGGGCAAAGCCAAGGTCATCAATAAGGCCGTCTCGTTTGATGAGCTGATGGGTCAAGGCTAATCCCTCGTGCCCTCGTGCGGCTCCTGAGCGGGGCTGCCGAAGTACGTAGTATTTTGGGGGCTTGTGCTTTGACGCACAAGCCCCAACTCATTTGATGGGTACATTACGCCTGACTGGAGAAAACATGAGCGCACTGGAAACACAAGGCCTGGGCATGATCCCAATGGTCATCGAGCAGTCGGGCCGCGGCGAGCGGTCGTACGACATCTATTCGCGTCTGCTCAAAGAGCGGGTGATTTTTCTGGTGGGGCCGGTCAACGACCACAGTGCCAATTTGGTGGTGGCCCAGTTGCTTTTCCTCGAAAGCGAAAACCCTGACAAGGACATCTCGTTCTACATCAACTCGCCCGGTGGTTCCGTCAGTGCGGGGATGGCAATTTTTGACACCATGAACTTCATCAAGCCGGATGTCTCAACCCTGTGTACCGGTCTGGCCGCCAGCATGGGTGCGTTTCTTCTGGCGGCTGGTGCCAAAGGCAAACGTTTTTCGCTGCCCAACTCCAAAGTCATGATTCACCAGCCACTGGGCGGCATGCAAGGCCAAGCGACCGAAATCGAGATCCACGCCCGCGAGATCCTCAAGACCCGCGAGCAGTTGAATAAAATCTTGGCCGAACGCACCGGCCAACCGCTGGAAAAAATTGAACGCGACACCGAACGCGATTATTTCTTGACCGCCCAAGAAGCCAAAGACTACGGTCTGATCGATCAGGTGATCGACAAGCGCCCTTGAGCGCAGCCACTGCACAGGCGCACGGCGTTTTCCCTTGGGGAAGGCGCCGTTTCCATTTGGTTATCATCCCGCAACTTATTTCTGTGACAAGGCATTTCCCCCATGGCCGATAAAAAAGGCTCTTCCAGCGAAAAAACCCTTTACTGCTCTTTTTGCGGCAAGAGCCAGCACGAGGTAAAGAAGCTCATCGCCGGCCCGTCGGTTTTTATCTGCGACGAGTGTATTCACCTGTGCAACGAAGTCATCCTTGATGAACTGCCCAGCAGCGCTGCCGAGCGCCAAGCACGTGGTGACTTGCCCACACCGGCGCAGATCAAAGCCAACCTAGACAACTACGTGATTGGTCAAGAGCAGGCCAAACGAACCCTGTCTGTAGCGGTCTATAACCACTACAAACGCCTGCGCCATAAAGACAAAGCGCTCAAAGACGATGTTGAGCTGGCCAAGAGCAACATTTTGCTGATCGGCCCCACCGGGTCAGGTAAAACGCTGCTGGCACAAACCTTGGCGCGCATGCTGGATGTGCCTTTTGTCATGGCCGATGCCACCACTTTGACCGAAGCGGGCTATGTCGGCGAAGACGTTGAAAATATCGTCGCCAAACTACTGCAAAGCTGCAACTACGAAGTCGAACGCGCCCAACGTGGCATCGTTTACATCGACGAGATCGATAAAATTTCGCGCAAAGCAGACAATCCTTCCATTACCCGGGATGTCTCTGGTGAGGGCGTTCAGCAAGCGCTGCTCAAGCTGATTGAAGGCACGATGGCCAGTGTGCCGCCCCAAGGTGGTCGCAAACACCCGAACCAAGACTTTCTGCAAATTGACACCACCAACATTTTGTTCATTTGTGGTGGTGCCTTTGCCGGTCTGGAAAAGGTGATTGAAAACCGTACCGAAGCATCCGGCATCGGCTTTGGCGCATCGGTCAAGAGCAAAAAACAACGCTCACTGTCGGATGTTTTTACCGAAATCGAGCCAGAAGATTTGATCAAATTTGGTCTTATCCCCGAATTGGTAGGCCGTATGCCCGTGGTTACTGCACTGGCCGAACTGAGCGAAGATGCGCTGGTCGAGATTTTGACCGAACCTAAAAACGCCTTGGTCAAACAATACGGCAAACTGTTGGCCATGGAAGGTGCGGAGCTTGAAATCCGTCCAGCAGCGCTCCGAGCGATTGCACGCAAGGCGCTGGCCCGTAAAACGGGTGCGCGCGGATTGCGCTCTATCCTAGAACAGTCTCTCATTGGCACCATGTTCGACCTGCCCAATACCAGCAATGTCGAAAAGGTGGTTCTGGACGAATCCACCATTGAAGAAAATAAGCCCCCACTGCTGGTTTATCGCGAAGAAGCCAAGATCGCTTGATGCACCGCTACAGGGTGCCTGCGCGCCCTCGTTTCTCAACCCTCACGCCAGCGCGGCCGCACTGGCGGGTTGAAAATCCCTCGCTGCGGGCCATATTCCATCCAGTTTCATGAGGATTTCCATGTCCGGACATTCCCCCTTGCCCGCCACTCCCATCGATCTGCCACTATTGCCGTTGCGCGATGTGGTTGTTTTCCCCCATATGGTGATCCCGCTGTTTGTAGGGCGGCCCAAGAGCATCAAAGCTCTGGAACTGGCGATGGAGACCGACCGCCGGATTATGTTGGTGGCGCAAAAGGCAGCCGCCAAAGACGAACCATCGGTATCGGACATGTTTGATGTCGGCTGCATTTCGACCATCTTGCAGATGCTCAAACTGCCCGATGGCACCGTCAAGGTGCTGGTAGAGGGCCAACAACGAGCGCTAGTGGATGTCATCGAAGATGCTGAAACCCACTTCACAGCCAAGCTGACCCCCGTCCAGCCTGCTACCAAAGACCACAAGCCCAGCGAGATTGAGGCGCTGCGCCGCGCAGTAATGCAACAATTTGACCAGTACGTCAAATTGAACAAAAAAATTCCGCCAGAAATTCTGACCTCGATTTCCAGCATTGATGATCCCGGGCGGCTGGCCGACACCATTGCTGCACACCTGCCACTCAAGCTTGAAAACAAACAAGCGGTACTCGATTTGTCCGACATCAAGGCACGGCTCGAGAATCTGTTCGATCAACTCGACCGCGAAGTCGATATCCTGAACGTTGACAAAAAAATTCGTGGACGCGTCAAGCGTCAGATGGAGAAAAATCAACGCGACTTCTATTTGAACGAACAAGTCAAGGCGATTCAAAAGGAACTTGGCGAAGGCGAAGAGGGCGCTGACCTCGAAGAAGTCGAGAAAAAAATTAAGCTGGCCAAGATGCCTATCGAAGCGCGGAAAAAGGCGGAAAGCGAACTGAAAAAACTCAAGCTGATGTCACCGATGTCAGCCGAGGCTACCGTGGTACGCAACTATATTGATGTACTGGTGGCACTGCCTTGGAGCAAAAAAACCAAAATCAAGCACGATCTGGGCAATGCTGAAGTAGTCCTCAACGAAGACCATTACGGTCTAGACAAGGTCAAGGATCGCATTCTGGAATACCTTGCTGTGCAACAGCGTGTCGACAAAGTCAAAGCGCCGATTTTGTGTTTGGTTGGCCCACCAGGGGTGGGGAAAACCTCGCTGGGACAGTCGATTGCAAAAGCCACCGGTCGCAAGTATGTCCGCATGGCCTTGGGTGGTATGCGTGATGAAGCCGAGATTCGGGGCCATCGCCGCACCTATATTGGTGCTATGCCCGGCAAGGTACTGCAAAGTCTGACCAAAGCGGGTGCGCGCAACCCACTTTTTCTGCTGGACGAAATCGACAAACTGGGCACCGATTTCCGGGGCGATCCCTCTAGTGCATTGCTAGAAGTGCTGGACCCAGAGCAAAACCACAAGTTTGGCGATCATTATGTGGAGGTCGATTTTGATTTGAGTGATGTGATGTTTGTCGCCACATCTAACTCCATGAACATTCCGCCGGCCTTGCTCGATCGCATGGAGGTGATCCGTTTGTCGGGTTATACCGAAGACGAGAAAATCAATATTGCCATGAAGTACCTGCTGCCCAAGCAGCTCACCAACAATGGCATCAAAATTCAGGAACTAGACATCACCGAAGGTGCAGTCCGTGACATGGTGCGTTACTACACGCGCGAAGCCGGTGTACGCTCACTAGAGCGTGAACTCTCTAAAATTTGCCGCAAAGTGGTCAAGGGCTTGCAACTCAAGAAACTCGAACCCCAAGTGGTCGTGACCGGGGACAACCTGCCCGATTACCTTGGCGTGCGCAAATACACCTACGGACGTGCTGAACAGCAAAACCAAGTCGGCCAAGTGGTCGGTTTGGCATGGACGGAAGTCGGTGGTGATTTACTCACCATTGAAGCTGCTACGATGCCCGGCAAAGGTGTCATCACACGCACAGGGTCACTGGGTGATGTGATGAAAGAATCGGTCGAAACTGCCCGTACCGTGGTTCGTAGCCGCGCGCGCGCTCTGGGCATCAAGGACGAAGCCTTCGAGAAAAAGGATGTGCATATTCACGTTCCAGACGGTGCCACACCCAAGGATGGCCCCAGTGCAGGTGCAGCCATGACCACCGCTTTTGTATCAGCACTGACGGGAATTCCTGTACGCAGCGATGTAGCCATGACCGGTGAGATTACCCTGCGCGGAGAAGTCACTGCCATTGGTGGACTGAAAGAAAAGTTGTTGGCGGCACTGCGCGGCGGAATTAAAACAGTGTTGATTCCTGAAGACAACGTCAAAGACCTGCAAGAGATCCCCGAGAACGTCAAGACTGGCCTTGAAATCATCCCCGTCAAATGGATCGATAAGGTGCTTGAGGCAGCCTTAGAACGCAAGCCTGTGCCCCTGCCAGACGAAGAACCTGCTGTTGTTGTTCCCGTGGCTACGGCTGCCCCCAAGAAGGTTGCAGCAAAAGTAAAAAAACTTTGAAAATTTTCCTAAACTGATTTAAATTTGCGTTACAATAACTTCATTGCAGCAAACGCAGTAGAATGTAAAGCTGTAGTAAATTGCGGGAATAGCTCAGTTGGTAGAGCGCAACCTTGCCAAGGTTGAGGTCGAGAGTTCGAGACTCTTTTCCCGCTCCAGTTTACAAAAGGGAAGCGCATGCTTCCCTTTTTTG
>JAIEMS010000024.1 GCA_019751915.1 Burkholderiaceae bacterium | reverse complement strand
ACATCACTGGGATAGGACTTTCTGCTCATGTTGGACGCAAGAATAAATCAATCAGGAAAGTCCATAACACGCTCTAGTACACGCACTGATTCGCCACGCGCTTTCGACTCATTAATCTTTGCCCGCTCCGACTTGATGGATGTATCAATTTCAGAACTTTTTTCAACCGTCAGATTGCCTGACGCTTCAAGCTCAGAGTATTTGGCTCTTGCCACAGCAATGGCCGCCTCAGCCTCGGATATCTGGGCTTTGACAGTTGCTTGAATAATCTGGATCTCGATGCGCTTTTGCTCAATCTTGAGCTGTGTAGCCAGCCGGGTATTGCCACTGGCTACGGCCATGCTGATTTCTGCATCCAATTCGGCTTTGCGCAAATTCAAACCAGAAATTGCCAAGTCAGATGCGGCCCTTGCAGCAGCAGACTTTGTTTTGATGGCATCGGCTGCTTTGGCAAAAGCTGCGGCCTCGCCATTGGTGATGGTGATCAGCTTCAGACTGGCCATTCCCGTGTCGTTGATCTCAATTTTATAGCCGCGCATGGCCGCTTCCGCTTTGATGGCTGCGCTGGCTACGCCACCATTGGCAGCAATAGCCTTTTCTGTGTAGACGGCAAAGGCAGCAGACAGGTCTTGCGCGGTGGCTTTGCCTGAATCGCGGATGGTTTCGTAGGCATCCTTAAACGATGCTGCTGTCGCTTTTTGGCTTTCGGCGCTGGTGATTTTCAGCTTGGTGAAAGCGTCTTCGTAAGCCTTTGCCGCTTCAGCAGCACTGAGCGTTGATTTTTTCGCTTCGTCATTAACACCGGAAAGCACTTTCCTGATGGTTTCCAGCACGGAAGCTGCGGCCTGCAAGTCGCCACGCTGCATTAGCTCTGCGTAGTTATCGCGCAGGAACTCCACCGCCTTGGCCGTTGCTTTGGTCGATGCCGTATGCTCATCGGTGGCCTTCTTTGCTACTTCTAGTTTTTCAGCAGCGGCAAGCCACGCATCCCCCTCTTTGATCGCAGCCTCGCGCAAGACATCCGTGGCATCGGTCGCGGTTTTTGCGGCGGGCGCAATGCCTGCGATAGCCGTCTCTACCGCTTTAGATGCTGCCTTCACCTCTTCTGCGGACTTTTTGGCCGCATTGCCTGCGTCTGTCTGTGCTTTCTCAATAGATCGCATGACCCCCGCAGCAGCTTGTAAATCACCGCTTTGCACCAGTTCCACATAACTTTGCCACAAAAGCTGAATGGCATCTCCCGCAGCTTTATCAGCCGCTGCTTTCTCTTCAGTAGCCTTCGTTACCACTGCCAGTTTTTCAGCTACTGCAAGCCATGCGTCACCTTCTTGGGTCGCTGCTTTGCGCAATTCCTCAATAGACAGCACTGCGGCTTTGGTAGCCGGTGCAATGCCAGCGGTAGCCGTGCTTAATTTTTGCGATTGCTCGGCAAGCCCAGCCGCCCCTTCGCGGGCCAATTTCGCACCATCTGCGACATCTAAAAAAGACTGCTTGGATTTTTCAGCCAAGGCTTTCGATGCTGCTGCCGTGGCTTCGGAAGATAATTTAATCTCAGCCGCTGCTTCTTTAAATCCTTGTGAGATGGAACCAGGCGTAACTTTTGCGAACGCAGTCAGGATGGTGGCAAGGCCAGATTGAATAGCACTGGCTTCAGCAGCGAACACTGCACCCATTCCATAGATAGCGCCTAACACCACGTTGGTGCCTGCCGACATCACGCCATAAACGAACTTGACGATGTTCCCTGCGTTGGTGGCGTACTGACCAATTTGGTCAAAAACCTCGCCTGCACGGGCGGCAAACGCCTGCATATCGGCAGCAGTTTTCTTGAAATCGGTTTCAGCGGCAAACGCCCGCACCCACGTAATGGCCGACTGAAATGCCGTTGCCAGTGCCTCACCGAACCGGGCGATCGTGCCATTGGTGACGGCAGTATGGATAGCGGTAGCCAGCTCATCGACACCGCTTTTAAGCACGGGCAGCACGGGAGTGCCCAGTGCCACCGTTACTGCCTGCCATGCCGATGACAGCTTGCCCATCGCCCCATTGAGGTTGTCGCCCATCACCTTGGCTGCCGCCGCCGCACTGCCCTCGGAACTCATCAATTTGGCTTTGAGTTCGTCTAAAGCTGGCATACCCCGGTTTAGTGCCGCTTGCAGTGCCGGGCCGGCCTCCAAACCGACTGCGCGGACGGCTTTCTCGCCCTTGACACCAGCATCAGACAGCTGGTGCAAAGCTTTTTCAAAATCGGTTGTAGTGATACCGATACCGGCAAGCTCTTCGCGGAACTTGCTGGCCGGGTCGGCAAACTGCGACAAGATGCTATTGAGCGCTGTACCGGCCCGACTGGCATCAATGCCAGCGGACGCAAACTGCCCGATGATGGCCGTGGTGCCCTCCAAGCTCAGGCCAATGCTTTTGGCAACGGGCGCGGCATAGCTAAAGGCCGATGCCAGCCCATCGACGCTGGTTTTGGACTCGTTGGCTCCTTTGGAGAACACGTCGGCAACACGGGCGGTATCGGAGAACTTCAGACCCATGCTGAAGATGGCACTGGTCAGGTGCTCACTGGCAGTGGCCAGCGATATATCCCCGGCCTGCGCCAAGTTCATCGCGGCGGGCAGGGCTGCGATGGCTTCTTTGCCACTCAAACCGGCCTTGGCCAGACCTTCCAGTGCACCAGCGGCTTCGGTGGCCGAGTATTTAGAAGTGGCAGCTGCGGCTTCTGCGGCGGCCCTAAAAGCCGCCATCTCAGCGGCGCTTGCACCGGTCGCGGCCTGAATCCGGCTCATGGCCGTCTCAAAATTAGCAGCTCCACGTACCGCGCCTACAAATGCGTCGATGGTGAAATAGGCGGCAATCGCCGCAGCCACCGCCTTTAGCTTGCCATTGAGACCCTCCAGAATGCCGCTGGCATTGTCTTTGGCATTAATAAGGATTTCGAGTGGCTTGATTGCCATAATTTACACGTGTGTTGTACGCATATAGCGGCTAATGCCCACAGCCACCTTGGTCGGGTCTTGCAGCAAACTGCCTTCAATTTCCAGCGCAGCAAAGCCTTTGGCCTGTAGTAGCGCCAGCTTTTTGGTAACGCTTTGGCTCACGCGCCACAGGTCAATCAGCACGGGGCGGCCTGAGTCGGCCTCGTTCAAGCCCCCGAAACGGATCACCAGCTCGGGCGCTTTGGCCGTCAGGGCCTCAATTACCACCTGATCTGCGTAGTCGTAACTGACGGTAATGGCATCGCCATCGGTCAGAACTATGGCATCAGCACGGATGCGGATGCCTTCAGGCAGCAGGTCAAAGTTACCCGCAGCTGCCACCACATTCGTGCCCTTTTTCAGCAAAAGATTGGTGACACCCGCATGGGGCAGCGGAATCAAAGTGCCACGAGCCACGGTGTAGGGTTTATCTGCCACGCTGCCCGCGTTTTGTGGCTCTATCGTGCCCAGAACGCCACGGGCCAGATTGACCACATTAAGGTCGGCCAGCTTGGCTTTAAAGGTAATGTCGGTAACGCGGCGACGCTCGCCGTGTTTGCCCCCGCCCAGTTGCGTCATGTCGTCTTGTGATTCGACGCTTTCTTTGTACTCCACCGAAGCTTCCAGTACATTGCCAATCGGGGGTAGGTTCGTTGTGCCATAGGGCGCGGCGTAGATTTGCCCAACAAGAGCGGTGGGGGCGTAAATGCGTTTAACAATATCAGTGGCGGCCATTGCGGTCTCCTATCTGTTAGATGGATTTGTGAAAAATGGTCTGGGCCAGAAAGGCCGATGGCAGGTACTGAAACCCGCCTTGGTAGTGCGCCGCTGGCGGCGAGATCAAATTCAGCGGCCTGACGGCCCCCTGCACGCTGGCCCCAGTCAACGCCCCCATCACCCGTGCCGCCAGCGCACCAGCATCCCGGCGGGCCACTTGACCCGTTCGTACAGCGGCCACATTGCGCACCGCTGCCACCACATACCAAGTGTGGTGAAACATTAATGAGGTGCCCAAGTCTTCGGCAATCTGGTAGCCGCCATAAATCACATGGATCGCGGGTGTTTGCTGCTGGCTCTCCAGCACATCAGCTAAGTCGGCTGCCGTCAGCACATGCACTGCCGGGTTCATACCCGCTACAGCAGCGCGCACTAGCTCCACCAAATGCGGCTCCAACGCCATGAAGTCGTTGGACTCTTCTTTGGACAAGCCGTGGGTACTCATGCAAAGCCCCGCAGGCTGTCATCAGTGCATTGGCGTGCGCTGAATTGGTGGAACACTTCTGCATCACCGGGTGCATCCCCTGCCACCAATGGCCCCGGCACACCGCCCCAAGGGCAGGCCAGCACCGCCTTGCCATCGGCAATGGCTTGCAATTCCCGTTCGGCAGCCTTGTAACGCAGATACACCTCATGCTCGGGTGCCAGTGCCGTGTACAGGTAGTAACGGGCCACATCACACACGATGCGGGTGAGCTGCGGCGGCGGTGTATAGGTGACAGCACCTACATCCCCCGGCAGCGGTGTTGGCTTGGCGCAGCCCGGTAACGGCAGTCGGTAAGCGCGCCCAACAAACGCATCAGCAAATGCCTGTGCATCGTCAATGGCACGCTGTGCCTTGGCAACTTGGACGGACACAATCTCCGGGTCAGTGAGCTGAACCATCTCCGGCCCACCGAAGCGGTCGATCATGTCCTGAACGCTGGCGTAGTTCATGGCATCAAGCGTGGCTGTGGCGCAGTAACTGCACTTCGATCAACTGGCCTGCTGCTGTAGCTGTGCCCAACGCGCGGCCCGCATGGTCGGCACTGGTGCCCACTGCTGCCTTGCCTGTGGCATCGGGCTTGACCATCGTCCCAAAGGCGATAGGTTCGGCCACTTCAATCAAGGCGCTGTAGCCAGTAATCGCACTGACCGCCTCTCCCACAGAGGCGGCATGTTCGCTCACGCCCTGCGCATCTTTGGCTCCACCATCCGTAGTAGGGTAGCCTCCGTCATAAGCCACCCAGCGGTGTGCAGACAATGCGGTGGTGGCCACTACTGTGACAGCATGGCGCTTGTCGTACTGACGCCCGGTGTTGTTCTGTGTTGCCATCAACAGCTCCTGTTATTCAGCCACAGCGGCAGCCTTGCCGTTGGTTTTGGCTGTGGGTTTGGTAGACGGGTTTTCAGTGGATGCTTGTGCTTCCTGCACCGCTTGGCGCTGTGCCTCAAACTCCGCGTTGCCCTGTGCGACCTCACGCTGCTGGGCTTGCTCTAATGCGGCAGCGTCTTCGGTGTTCGTAGCCGCACCGGCTTGCAGCAGTGCGCGCTCGTCGTGGTTCGTCATTCGTGGCAAGGGCTTGCCGGGCTGGATAACCACACGCTCGCCATCGACCATAACGGCGGTTGGCACTTGGGCAATGATGGTAGACATAGTGCTCACTTTGTATTGGTAAAGAGGAAGCCCGCGCCGTTGTAGGCAATGTTCGGGCGGCGCTCATAAGTCGCGCCATAAATCCAGCTCTTGCTGCCGTTCTCGTAGTACGGTGTTTCAGCAAACGGGTGACCTTCGATCACATTGGTAAAACCAAAGCCGGGTTCAGCCAAGCTGATGTCGGCACCATTGCCACCAATGCGTGGCACATAGGCCAGTACCGCGTTGTTGCCCCAAACGTCGCGGCCTGTGTCGTTGTCGTCAATCCAGACCGCATCACCCACCACAATCTCGGCCACATTCAAAATGGTTTTGAGCTGCTCCAGTGTGGCCGGGCCGGTCTGGGTGTTGGAAAGGTACGCCTTCACTTCTTTATTGCCTGTGATGGCCTGCAAGGCATCGGCACTGAGCGTCAGGTGGTTGGGGCGCTTACCAATCTTTTTGCGGATGGTGTCGGCAGCGGCGCGGATGTCCGTGACCGGCGTACCGGTCTCGGCACTCCATTTGGTGCCACCCGCCAAGGCGAGTACATGGCCGCTGGCGTAACTGACTGGATTGGTCGCCAGTTGGGCTACCTCAGATTCATAGTCCAGTGCCAGAATGTCGTTGGCCGTGACCATGGCAATGCGCGAGATGTCCAGATAGTTGCCCACCTGCAACTTGCGGCTCTCGTCAGCCTCCCGCAGCAGTTCACGCGGGATGGGTACATCCACCGCGTACTGATCCACCGTATAGGTGCGGCCTTCGTATTTGATATTGACGCGCTTGGTAGCCGTGCCCGGAGCACGGCGCAGGTTATAGCGGCGCAAGCGTTCATCACCCAACTGTGCCAATTGCACACTACTCAACACCTGAGGTAAGCGCGGAAAGAGCCGCTCGGCAATAAAACTTCCTTGACCCAAGCCCAGCAGCAGGCTGGTCAGAATCGGGTTCTGCTTGAGGCGGATTTGTTCGGGGGTCATCATGTCGATGCTTCCTTGTGGTGATCAGGCGCTGGTGGTAAAACTGGATGTCACAGCAGTCAGCGCTTCGGCGTAGCACACCTTGTTTTGGCGTGCGTACTGCTGCGCTGCGCTGTCAATCTCGGCATCCGACTTGCCACGGGCCGTGCCCAGCTGCGTTTGTTGGCCACCAGTGCGCGCAAATTCGCCAAAGCTGACCACTGGCGCAGCACGGGAAATCAGGTCTTGCAGCCATTGTGCAGGGCTGACTTTGCGGGTGGCATCGCCTTCAGCAAACTCCACGGGGTGGGCATCGGCCAGCACGTTCAAGGTGGCCGCAGCCATGTCTTGGTCTTTGGGTAGCAGGCGGCCAGCTTGCACCTGTGCCTGCGCAAACGACACAAACCCAGCATGGCGATCAGCACGGGCTTTTTCTGCAAACGACGCGGCTTGGGCTTGGGCCTGCTCGGCGGCTTGCTGGTGGGTACGGGCCTGTGCTTCGGCGTTTTCACGGGCTGCCTTTTCAGCGGCAGCTTGGGCCTGTGCTTCCGCAAGCTGTTCTTGAATTGTCTTCATAGAGGTGTCGTGTCCTTGTGTCAGCGGTTCGGAGAAGTGAATGGCGTCGCCGGTAGCGTCACCTTGAGAAAACTGGATGTCTTTCAGCCCCGGCACGGCAGGTGGCTGCGCGCCAAGAAAGGCCACATGGCGCAGATACCATTGGCCCGGTGTCGGGTTGTGCGGGGAATTTGGTGGGTAAAACGATGCACTACGCTTTTTGAAGCGCCCAGCAGCCACCATCTCAGCAAACTGTGGCTCGACCTGACTTGCGTTCATGGCCAAAGTGCCGGCAGGCGTGGTAGCCAGCGACTGCACCCAGCCATAGGCGGGCAGGTTATCTTTGGGGTGGCCTACGGTCAGCGGGGCTTCGCGCAGCGCGGGCTGGTAGCTGCTGGCCATTGCAGCCAGATCAGCCTTGGAAAAATGGTGCGCTACACCCGCATCGTCAATGTGCGTACCGGTACGGAAAATCTCAATGCCATCAGGGAGCAGTGCCGATGGTGGAGTCTGTGGAGGTGTAACGGTGGGTGCAGGGCTGGACATACCTGCACTGTCGCCTATACCCTGCGTTCGTCACCAATGGCAGGCGACAAATTCAGATGACAAGCCAAAAACCAAAACCCCGCACACGCAAAGCGCGGCAGGGTGCAACCGTACAGGGAAAACTCAATCCAGAAGCAAACAACCCTGACGTGCCGCCACCTGCTGGCGACGCTGTTTAGTCTCAATTTTGCGAATGCGTGATGCCGTCAGTCCGGTAGCCTTTGCCACTTCATGGTAGCCCTGACCCTGCTCCAATAATGTCATGACGCGCTGCGTTCTGGCATTGACATGCAGCCGCTCACCACTGGGGATGTATGGTTGGGTACCACTCAGGTCTTGCGCGATGCCACGGGCCAATTCCACCGCCAAGCTGGCCAATTGGGGCATAGGAACCTTGTTGGCTCCCGGTGCCGACAGCAAGGTCAGGTAATGACTGGTGGCAAAGTCGCGCCACACTTGGGGCCACTCGGGTGTCATCAGCGCCTCCAGTGGCCTCAGACGTTCAGCCCCTACGGCACTCAAGTCGATGCGATCAAACAACCTTGCCATCATGTCCACGCTCCTGCCATTGTTTTAATGCCTCAATCAGCGTATCCAGTTGAGTGCTAGTGGCAAAGCGTAACGCACTGATATGCACTGTACGTTCCACCCAAGCATTGAGTGCCTGTGCGCTGGTGTTGCATAGCAAGCCATAACGTCCCAACTGGTGCCACAGTGCCCACACTTTGCGCTCTTTCGGACTTGCATCTTCCTTGGCTTGGGCAAAGGCGGCCACCGACATGGGCCATCGGGCTGTGGCCGGGGCCAAGCCCATGCACTCGGTCAGATGCTGTAAATGGTCTCGCACTTGGTAGCGCTGAGCCTCGCTCATGGCTTTGCTGCTGGTTTTTCCTGTGAGTTGGTACAGCAGCACCCGGTAATCGTCATCCGATAGCTGCAACTTGGACTTGAGCACATGGATGGCAGCAATATGCTTGGACATGGCATTCCCCCAAAAAAGGCCCGTAGGGCCGTTAAAAAGTGTTGAACTAGCGCGGGGCCATCTTTAGCCTTTTTGGGGCTAAAAATGGCCTAGGAATCGCTATGAATCAGGGTCTCACACGGCGGCTACATCCAAACTGATGGGCAAGTACTCACCCGTAGCCTCATTGCGCTGGTAAAACCGGATATACGGCTTGGTGCTGGCCGTTTGCATACTGTCAGCAATGGCCTGCATGGCCTGCTGCCAAGCCGTATCCTTGATGTCCAAACGGCGCAGGCTTAGCACCCGGCTTGTGTTGATCTTGCCTTCCTTGTCGGCCTGAAAGGCGTGGTTAACCAGCACACGGATGTTGTCACTGGCTCCTTGGCTCCAAGTTTGCACGCATTCGTCAATCAGTGCCTTGGCAGCCATCAGCTGCTCGCCAAAGACAATCCGGTCTTGCATTTGGCGCACTAGTTTGAACTTGCCATCAAAACTCACCAGAGTGACATTACCCTTGTTGCCGCCACTTTTCACGCCGTACTGTTCTAAGCTGGTGGCGACCAGTGCCGCTACCTCTTGCATGGCATCCAGTTTGAATTTAGCCAGACTCGCAGAGTTGGCTTGGGCCATACGGCACAAATCGGTGACGACTTGGTGACGCAACTTGTCAATGTCCTTGATCTTGCTCTCGGGCACTAAATTGCCATTGGCATCTTGCCAGTAGCCAGTGGGGATAGTAGTGGTTTCAGTCATGTTAGATTTCTCCTATGGGTAGTGGGTAAAAGTTGAAGGTCAGCGTGTCAGCCCTGCACATAGCCGCCCCGATGCGCTAGGCGCTCATCACCCCGGCGACTGGGTGCGCCCAAGTGCTCCTGTGCCCCCGCCCGTGCAGGCTGCCAAGAAACTGGTGTGTAGTGCCCCGCCATTACCTGCACCTGCCGAGGCGGTACGACGGAAGAACGCGGTGCCTCCTGTTGCGCTGCGCTGTACCAGCACTGGGTAGGGCCATCACCGCGCATGGTTAAGCACCCTTCACGGGTCAGTCGGTTGAGGCTGTTAACCAACCTACTCAAAGCGCCATCACTGACGTGGTGGGCAAAGCCAAACTCCACTTCGGCCAGCTCCGGCAGGCGGCAGCCATACGGTGCTCGGCTGGCAATGTGCTCAAGAAGGCGTTGCGCCCGCATGGCATGGTGGTTGCGTTGTGGCACGGGAGTGGTGCTGGAAGTCATGGCGAATCTTTCGGAAAAGTTTTTGAATAAGCGCGGGAGGTATGAATGAAGTCAGGCTGTCATGCCACTGACTGGGCCAACATCGCCAACGCACAGCCAAGCGTTGGATGCGTTCTCGTTGCAAAAGGGGCAGTCCGCCAGCATGAGCAGGCAGTGCGGTAGGAGGAACTGGTGGCAGCGTTACTGGCTGGCTGATCGGTGGCACAGCGGCAGCCACTGCTGGGGTGGCTACGGCTACGGGTTGGGCAGCCGTTGGAACGGGCAGGGCCAGAGTCCACAGCAGGGCTGCCATCAGCTCCAGCAGCAGGCTTTGCACCAAGGCCGATGCCAATGCCACCGTGCCCACCTCCAGCCCAGTGATAGATGCCAAACGGGCATCCACTGGGTCGGTAGCCTGTGCTGCCCGCTGGCGATCTTGCCCGGCAGCGGCATCGGCCAGTTGGATGCGCAGCGCAGTGGCACGTTGTGCGCTGGAGCGCTCGTCTTGCAACGCTTGCACCCGTGCGTCGGCAGCCAGCACACTGGCTTGGGCGCTGTGGCAACGCTCACCCGACTGGGCCGTGCAACGTGCCAACCCAGCTTGTGCCTGTGCTAATTTGGCACTGGCTTGGGCCAAATCAGCAGCCACCACAGGCAAGGCACGGGTAGCCACATGGGCCTGCAACTCTGCCTGTAACGCCTGTGCGTGTCCGCTGGGCGTTACCACTGCGGCCCGTTGCGCGCCGACCCGCTCTTGCACCCCAGCAAAGTAATGGGCGTGGTGGTACAGCGTTGCCGCTACACAGCCCATAAACAAGGCCTGTGCCAAGCGGTGGCGGCGCGCCAGCGCTGGCAGCATATGGGCACCTAGCACCAGTGCTACCGCTACGGCTGTCACCAAAGTTCGGTCATCGCTGGTAGCTGCCCGCTCGACAGCCGCCGCCGCAGCCATCGCAGCGCACACCACCGACACTGCTGTGGCGAGTGCAGCGCACAGGCTACGGCGCAGGATTTGAACGCTCACCATGTCAGCACCCTGCAATCACTTGGGCATCCACTAGCGGCCAGCCCGTGCGAGCAGCAGCGTTCATCGCCCGGCACACCAAGTTATTCACTACCAGCGGGTGGCAAATGCTGCGGGCATCCGAGGCGCGTCCCCCACGGGGCATATGGATCAAGCGTGCGCGGATGGCATCTACCGCATCCGGAGCCATCACAGTGTCGTACTGGATGCCAAAGCGGCCCAACTTGTGACGCAGGTAGCCCTCTAGTTCAATATCCAGCGGCTCCAACTCAACCACTTCACAGCGTTGCACCACCTCGCGCAACTCTGCGTTGTGGCCGCTCAGTCGTTCGCGCAGTTCTGGCTGGCCAATCAAGGCAATGCCCAGCAGCCGCTGCATCCCGTCCTTCAGCTCCAAGAATCGCTTCAAGTGCTTGAGCGTGGCCGTGGGCAAGCAATGGGCCTCTTCAATTAGCAGCAAATGGTGCCGCCCCACATTGCGGCTGGCCTTGAGCAATTCATGCACGCGGGCAAATCGCTTTTGTGGGCTGCTGGGCAGAATGGCGGTTGGGTTGAGCGCACGGGCAATGGCTTCAGCAATGGCGCTGCTTTTAAGCGTTTTGCCCTTGCTGTCGGTTTCTTCCATCGCCAGCACATAGGGCCGGATGATGAGCACATCACGGCGCTCGGCCTTGATGCGCTCTTCCAAGTCCTCGGCCAGCGTGGTCTTGCCCGCACCACTCTCTCCTACCACCGCCACAAAACCGTGGTGTTGGGCACAATCCATCAGTGCAGCCCGCACGTAGCGCACGCTGGGGGTTTGATAAACATCGTCCGGGCTTTGCACGTCATCCACAAACGGATTGCGCGGCAAAGTAAAGTGCTTGCGGGCTTCAGGGGTTAAAGATTCGTTTTGCAGTAGCATCGGGTCTTCCTCATTGCTAGGGTTGATTTGGGCCTCCAAAGAGACCTCGGGGACGGTGCTGCAGGTGTTCGAGACCTGCGGCACCAATTTCTTTGTCGAACGGGCAAACAGGGCCAGCAGTTGCTCGGCGCTGGCACCGTAGTGACGCAAACACTGTTCGAGGCGCTTGCGTGCTTGATGGGGATTGCGGGCAGGCCATTGCCCTGTGTTGATGCGGCTAACGGTTGATTGGCTCAATCCCGTATGCAAGGCCACTTCGCGCTGGCTCAGGCCCAGTTGCTGCAAGGTCAGACTCAGGTTCATAGGCCACCCCCTGCCACTACACGCAAGCTGCCGCGCACTGTCAGGCGTGCTTGCAGGGCATCTAGCTCATCCTCTGGCACCCCATCGGGGTACTGGTTGCGCAGTGTGGTCACAAGCTCTTGGCCCATCGTCATGCCACGGGCTACCAGTGCTTGGGCTGCTTCAAATTGGCTCAAAGTACGCACGCGGGTTGGTGCGCGGCTGCTATTGGCATTAGGGGCCAGCGCGGTGCCACGTTTGGGCAGGTAGTTGCGTTCAGGTGTTTGGTCGATCACTGCGAAGGGGTCAATGCGGCCACCAAAGGGCACCGCCTTGGCTTTGCGCTGGGCTTTGGCCTCTTCATCAGTGGTTGCATCCATCGCAAAGCGCTCAACCTCTTGGCGGTTGGCTTCCAGTGCCGTGTTGGCCGGACGCGCCCAGTCTTCACCAATCACATTGGCATCCACCCGGAACCCGGCCTCGTTGCGCGCCACCAGTGGGATGGTGTGCAGCAACTCATTGCCGTCGGCATCGGTATCGACCACTGTGGCAGCATTGGGCACATAGGGGTTGAGGGCGATGTGCAGCTTCTCGCCCACCATCACCTTCGGTACATGGCGCACGTCATATTCATTGCCCTTGAAGCTCACCGTCAGGGTGTCGCTGACTTTGCGTTGCTCGGGGGTATGGGTCAGCAATTCTTGGCACATCTCCAACGGCGGTGCCAGCCGCAATTGCTCGGCGGTAATGGTCAGCCACTGGTCATACCGGGTCTTGCCGTGGCGGGTGTGTACCTTGTTGGCGTTGTACCAACGCGCCCAGCGTTGAGCTTGGGCATTCAGGTCTGTCAGGTCAGCTACGGGACGCAGGCGCAGGCCGCTTTCAAAGCTGCGCTCAATCAGGTCACGGGCCTTTTCTACCTGCCCCGTGGCACGGGCATTGCCGGGGGAGTGGGCAATCAGTTTGACCTGTAAGCGCCGTGCCAAATTGGCGAACAGGCCGCTGGTGTTGGCACTGCCCATGTCCATCATTAGGATGAATGGGACACCGTGGAACGGGTCGCCCTCCCGCTGCCCAATGGCTGCTATGAAGCTCTCGGCCAAATTGACCCCGCTTTCAGCCCCTAAGACGTAATGCACAAAGATGGTGCTGCTGTAGTGGTCAGTGACCTCATACGACCACACCCGGTCGGACTCGATGCGCTTAAGGTTGGCGGGCTTGTTCTTATAGAACTGGTCACGCTCCATCACTTGCAGGCCCGATTCGGCGGGGGTGCGGGCGTTGAGGTAATACAACACGCACAGCGAGGCATCAATTTGCCAAACGTGGTTGGGATGCAGGCTCTGGAGTTCTACGGCAGGTTCAGGGCGATTGAGTTGGTCGGGATGCAGGCTGTAAGCGCGCAACGCACGGGCAATGGCAGAGTCCGACAAGGGTTTGACTTCACCCGTGGCCGGGTCAATGCGCTCGGCCCGCACTTCGCCGTTGGCGCGCAGCATTTCCACGGCTTGGCCGATGGACATCAGGCGCTTGTTGGTTTTGCGGTGGCTGACCATCAGCATGGCGCTGATGGCAATGGCCTCGTCGCGGGTGAGTGAGACATCGCCCGCATCGCTGCGTTGTTTGCGTTCGGGTTTCACGGTAACTTTTTTCAGGTAACGGTGGAGGGTGGCGCGGCTCACGCACAGCTCACGACAGGCTGTGTCGTAGATGGCTTGCTTGCCGCCATTCGGGGCGGCTGCGGCTGCCTGGGCGATCTGCGTCAGGCGCTGGATTTGCACGGGGTTGAGCAGCATCGTTGGGGTGCGTGTGTGGCTTATTTAGCCCATTGCGCCACTTCGGCAGCTAGGGCAGCATCGGCAGCAGTGCTGACATCGGGCAAGTTGAATTCCTCGCGCAGCGCATTCAGATCGGCCTGCACCTGTCCGACCAAACCAGCCATAAACACAGTCTTGTCTGTGCCATCGGGGGCATCGTTCAGGGCTTGGAGTGCTTGGCGCAGGCCACCTCGGATAGCCCCCAGCGCATCACGGGTGATGGCGGTGGCCTCTTTCATCATCTGTTCCATCACTTCGTTCGGGGGAAGTTTTTGGATAAGTTGCTTTTCGCGTTCCAGCCGGTCAATCTTGGTGTTTTTGTCGGCCACTAGCTTCTCGACGGCCTCTTTTTCTCCAGCCAGTTCGCGCACCTTGGCCCGCAATTGGCTGGCACTCAGGCGGTCAATACCATCGAGTTCAGCTATGCTGTCGAGTACATCGTCGTCATGGGTAACCAATTCCAAGAAGGCACTAGAGTTTTTGACTTGGGTTGCCAAAACGGCCAAATTGGCCGATTTGCTGGTTTTTTGAGCTACCTGCATGAAGCGGCGGGCGGTGCGTTCTGTGAACCCCAGCATCTCCACCCGCTGCGTAAACTCCCCATGCGGTGTTAATTCCTTCAAGATCAATAGGCGCTTGCCCGTTTCCAAAATCGCTTCGACAGTGCGCTTTTGGTAGAAGCGAATTTCATCTTCCAAAGCGCCGACTGTCATGCTGCCTTGGTAGCCCATTTGGCGGGCTACCTCTTTGGCTTTGGTGCTGGCATCCATAGTCAGCATGGCCAATTGATCCACCGGGTTGGTGGCATCCAAAGGCAGGCTAAGGGTACGGTCGTCAACGACCACGACTGGTAGAGCCGGGGGATGGCGTGACATAGGTAAATCTCCAAAAAAGTAAGGACTAGGGTTAGCGGGGGTTGCGCTCGGCCAAGGCTTCGGCGCTGTGGCTGTGTGAGCGATAGCGCTGGTCAATGCCTGCGGCATCACCGACGGGAACGCTATAGCGCTGGCTCAAGTCGTCCAGTTGGCGTTTGGCCGCATTCAGGTTGCTACCCACGGTGACGGCAATGCGTACAAACTGCACGCCCAAACGCCAGCGTTTGGTATGGGCTACCTGTTCTACAAACCCTGTGCTGGCGAGCGCAGGCAGGTTCTGGCTTACCCAGCTTGGTGCTACATCCAGCCCCTTGGCAATCTCTCCGGGTGCCAAGCCGAGCACCTCGTGGCCTGCCAAAAGGCGAAATAGCTCACAAGTCTTGCGAATAGGGCCTGCCAAGGTGGCAGCCGATTCGTTCATTGCAGATGCCATGTGTGAAAATCCTTCCGAATAAGCAGTTGGAGATGGGTCTCAGGCCGTGGTCTTGGTCTGGTCTGGCTTGAGGCCCAACTTCACGGCGATGTCGTGGGCAGCACCTCGGGTGCCCTTGTCAAAGCCGTTGAGCACGCGCAGTACTTGGTTAGGCCGGTAGCCGTGGTCTTTGGCCCACTGGGTGAAGGTGGTGCCACTGGCGCGGAACTGCTGCTTGATTTGATCGGGGGTCATTGCGTCCTTTCGTATGTCAAATTGATTTGCTATGTGTGCAATTATGAGAACTTTAGTTCTCTTTGACAAGGTGCTTTATGAATTTTTCTTCTCTTTTTGAAAGGTTGCGTGATGCCAGAAAGCAGCTGGGTAAAAACCAAGACGAGATGGCTGCCAGTTGTGGTGTCTCCCGCGAGATGTGGGGGAAGTACGAGCGGGGGGTAGCCGTGCCGGGGGGGGAGGTGCTAGCGAAGATCGCTCTTGAGGGCGCAGACGTTCTCTACATCCTCACCGGCCAGCGCAATCCAGCGATGCCTGCAATAGACCCCGCAGAGCAGGTTTTGCTCGACAGCTACCGACGCTGTGGCCCAGAGGCAAAACAAAACCTTATCCAAACGGCGGCCCTGCTCAGTGCGGGTCTGGGCAGTTCGGCTATGGCCACACCAGCCCCCAGTAGTAAGCCCCGGACTAGGAGCGCAGCAGGGGGCCGGGGCAGTATCCGCATTGATGGCACCGTGCATGGTCATGTGGTGCAAGGCGATGTGGTTCAACACGGGCCGGTGTCAATGGCACACCGCTAAAACCTAAACATTAGGGGGTTTATATGGGTTGGAAATTTCAAAAACGCATCCGGCTCCTGCCCGCTGTCACGCTCAACCTCAGCCGCAAAGGTATCAGCACCTCGTTTGGCACACGCGGTGCCCGCGTTACGCTGGGGCATGGCAAGCGGCACACCACATTGGACATGCCCGGCAGCGGTATCAGCTACACCAATGTGGCATCAACAAAGGCTGCCCGCCTGTCTGCTGCACCACAAGATCGGGCTGGCCGGTGGCTACAGTTGGTTCTGATTGCCGTGGCGATCTTCATCGTGGCGCTTTTATCGGGCATCAAAGAGGCGCGGGCTATCAACAAATGCACGGGCGCTGATGGCAAGGTCACATACCAAGAAGTAGCGTGCCCAGCTAATGCCAAAGGCGATCAGCCGATAAAAACGTGGGAGAACAGTGCAAGAAGTAATGGAAGTATGCCTAGCGGCTGGAAATTTGAGCGTAAACATGACGACATGACAGGTCAGGTTTCATGCCTAGTTATGTCTCCTATCACCTTCCCCAAAACGCCACAGCCCCCAAAATTTATCCCGGTACACATGGTGATGGTCGTATCTTCCGGTTCAGAAACGATTGCCTTACGCACCAGCGACAACAGCAACCTGTTTCACAACGACTTGTCCGGCATGGGCGTGAAAACAGACACCGGGCAATTCACCCCTTTCTCTGTCAAAGCTGGCTCCCATGTGGTTGGGATCGGCAGCAGTGAAGCACTGATCAGTGCTTTGGAAAATTCAAAAAATCTATTGGTACGCGCACGGTTCTGGCCTTACGAGCAACTGTATGACATGGAGCCGATTCCTTCAGCGGGATTCGGATCGGCGCTCAAGCAAGGCCGGGTTTGTGCGGGTTCAGAGAAGGGGCAGTCATGACTGCAACCAATTTTTGCAACACCCAAATGGGAATAATTTTTTAGAAGAAAGAGTGCAATGACAGATAAGAAATCGCCACCCCCACCCCCACCCCCACCCCCACCCCCACCCCCACCGAGTGATTTCCAAAAGTCGATTAACTTGATTGATGGCGGGAGAGGCGCTGTCTATTTCAGTCCACCACCGCCTCCTCCTCCACGTCCCAAATAAGGCGCTCTCTGCCACAATGGCACACATGATGACCGCAGAAATGCCCGAAGTACCAAGCACCGAAGATGCTCAGACCGATGCTATCTGGGGACATCGGTGTGGGGTACTGCACAAGGCATGGGTGCAAGTGCGCTACCACCGACACCGCCAGCGTTTCTTTGATTTGGCTGACAAAATAACCAAATCATTGACGGTACTTCTGGGGGCTTCGCTCATGGGGCAATGGCTCAAAGATTACCTGCCCTATGTCGCATCCGCCATTTCTGCGCTGGGTTTGTTAGCACTGGTCTTTGGCTACAGCGACCGCAAGCAGGCACATAAAGAATTGGCAGAGCAAGCCGCCGCGTTGATTGATGCCATAGAACAGGTGCCCGCAAGGGAACTAACTGCCGGTAAAACGTCATCTTGGGGAGCAAGCTATGCCCGACTATGTGCTAAGGCACCCCCTCCCCTCAGAACGCTCACACTCATGTGCGAACGCGAGCAAGCCACCGCAGACGGCCACCCTGACCATATCCCTCTACAGCCTTGGCGCAAGCGTGTGATGGCAGATATTTGCTCGTAACACACCAGAGAATTCTGGTCTGTAAATTCCAACAAAAAGTGCCCCCCAGACAGGCGCTCTGGCGCTGTGCTGGCCGGCATAAATAGGGGCCAATTTCCCAGCTATATCAGCATCATAGAAGGTCGACTGGCCGATTGAAAATGATGCGCTCCATTGATTGAGAACCCTCTGTCCGCAGCACCATGCGGGCATGAACACACCCGCCTCCACTTTACGCACCCCCTTTGTGCCACGCCCCCGCTTGTGGGGCTGGCTACTTATCACCTTGGCCTTGCTGGCTGCTGTTTGGTTTATTGCCCCTCAGCAACTGCCCGTCAGCCTGTACAAACTCAGCTTGGTCACGCTGGCTGCTGTGGTGGGCTACTGGCTTGACCGTAGCCTTTTCCCCTATGCCCGGCCTGATGCCATACGCATCCAGCCCATTCCAGACCAGTCCTGCATTATGGGCGCGGCCATGCTACGGCGCGCCATCATCGTCGGCTGCGCCATGCTGGCAATGGGCTTGGGAGCCTGAGCTATGTTGGTGCTGCAATGGCCTCAGATTATTTTCTTGTGCTGGTGTACCTTGTGGCTGTGTCATGCCGCAGCTATTCATAAGCGCGAGACTAAGGCTTCCTTTCCATACACACTGATTCGTGTCGTTTTGCTGTGCCTCCTACTGGGCTGGGGTGGTTTTTTCAACGCCATTGCCCACGCCCAGACCATACCAGCCCAAGCTCAACGCTACCGTTTGGAGTTAACACGGACAGCCCACAGCCAATGGGGTCTGGATGCACCCATTGCCACACTGGCGGCCCAAGTTCACCAAGAAAGCGGCTGGAACCCACAGGCCATCAGCCATGTGGGTGCGCAGGGTTTGGCGCAGTTTATGCCTGCCACGGCCCGGTGGTGGTGCGATCTACACAGTCAAAACGCGACCGACTGCCAGCCACAAAATCCTACATGGGCATTGCGTGCGCTGGTGGGTTACGACAAATACCTGTTTGACCGCACGCCCCCACGCTTGAGCGACTTTGATCGCCTGTGGGTGGCGCTGCGGGCCTACAACGGCGGACTCGGCCACTGGCAAGCGGAGGCAGCAAGTACCGGGCTTGCGTGGCCTACGCGCAGCCAAGTGGATGCAGCCTGCGGCAAAGCTCGACGCCACATCAGCCACTGCCCTGAAAACCTACGCTACCCCCACCGCATCTTGCTGCTGCTCCAGCCCCGCTACAGCACTTGGGAGCCGAGCCTATGAGCCGCACTGCCCTAGCACTGGTGTGCCTGCTGACCGCTCTTGCGGCACTCACTGCTGGCTACTGGCGTGGCCATCGTGACGGTCAAGCCGCCACAGTCGCCCGCCAAGATGCCCAAACCGTACAAGACCTGAGCGCACAACTGACCGCCCACGCTGACCTCATTGAGCAATCGGGCGCGGCCAGCCGCCGCTTGCGCCAAGCAATGGCCCAGCGCGAACAAGCAGACCAGAAAACCACCAAGGAATTACGCAATGCTCTGTCCAAGACTGCTGACAGCCGTACTGGTTGTGTCTTTCCTGCTGACGTCATGCGCAGCCTTGCCAACGCCCAAACCCGTGCTGCCCAAGCCGCTGCCAGCGGAATTGGCCGTGCGCTGCCCACCACCAACACCGGCCCCACAGGACAGCGGTGAAGTCGATGACGTTGCCATCACCCTCAAAACCATGTACGACCTCTATGGCACCTGCGCGGGGCGCGTGGTCGATTTACTGAACTGGATGGATGCAGAAACACCATGACGGATGAGATTGACCGCGCCAACGAGCGCATGCAAGAAATGCTGGGCGATGCCCTGCGCGAGCAAGCCCGCCGGGCGGGATTGACAGGCAAATCGCCAGCCGATTCAGCGCAATGGTGCCAACGTGAAGGCTGTGAGGCAGAGATACCACTGGCCCGGCGCACCGCAGTGCCAGGGTGCCAGTTGTGCGTGAACTGCCAAACGCAAAAAGAAAAAGGAGTACGGCAATGACATTGCAAATTGAGTTTTGGCAACTACTGGGGTTGTTGATTTCTGGTCTGGGCGCTTTGTGGGGCGTAGTTAAACAAGGGTTAAATCAATCGCAACGCCATTTAGACGAGCGATTTGGACTGCAAGACGCCACCCGAGAAGCTAACCACAAAGCACTGGCTGAACGACTCGATGGCATTGAACAAGTCAACCGAGACGAGGCCGCCCAGTGGCAACGCATAGAGCGCGACCTGCTGAAGATGCAGGCTGAAATGCCCCTGCACTACGTGCGTCGCGAAGACTACATCCGGGGACAAAGCGTCATCGAAGCCAAACTTGATGCGCTGGGCTCCAAGCTGGAAGCCGCCCAGCTTCGTGCGGCCACTGGAGGACACCATGCAAACCATTGATCACCCCCGTTTGCGCCGCGAGGCCCTGCGTTGGCTCATTCTGCTCACCCTCAACAACGCTCGCCCTGTGGGTGCGTTTGAATTTTTGGTGCTATCGGTAGCCCAAAGTGAATACCCCGATGCTACGGCACTGGAGATGCGCCGCGAACTGGACTACCTGCACGACCGGGACTTGGTGCGTGTGGACAAACAGCCCAGTGGCAAATGGTTTGCCGAACTCACTCGCCACGGCATTGATGTGGCCGAATACACCGTGGCTTGCGAGCCGGGCATTGCCCGCCCGGCCAAATACTGGTGAGCAACATGGGCCGTAAAAGCACCATCAGCCGCTTGCCGCCAGAGATCAAAACCTATATCGAGGCCATGCTGGCCACGGGCGGGCAAACGCTGGACGAGCTGATTGCTGATCTGCGCGAGCGCTTTCCGGCACAGGCCCATGCAGGAGACCTGCCCAGCCGCAGTGCTATTGGCCGGTATGGCCAGAAGCTGGAGCGGCGCTTGTCTGCCATTCGGGCCAGTACCGAGGCGGCCAAATTGATCCAAGCCCAAGCGGGTGACGACAAGGATGCACGCAGTGAGGCCCTGACCGCCCTGATACAGACCGAACTCTTCGAAGCCATCTTGGCACTACAAGAAGCGGACGACTTGGACGATGACAAAAAGATCGACCCCGGCGAGCGTGTCGGAATGCTCAGTACAGCGGCCAAAAACATTGCCACGCTCACGCGCTCCAGCGTCAATCTGAAGCAGTTTCAGGCCAAGGTAGAAGAAGAAGCCCGCCAGCGCCTGCTGCAAGAACAGCGTGCCAAGCTCGATGCGATGGACAGCAAAGGCGGTGTCACGGAAGAAACCAAGTTAGCCATCCGGGCCGCACTGGGGATTGGCGCATGAAATTCAAAGGCAATGCCCAGATCATACCGGCCCATACTGATGGTGTTTTTCTACCGTTCCAATCACGCTGGATCGAGGACGAAAGCCGACTCAAGCTCATGGAGAAATCGCGCCAAATTGGTTTGAGTTGGGCGACTGCCTATGCTGCCGATGAACGCACCGCAGCCCAAGGTGCCCGCCACGATCAATGGGTCAGCAGCCGCGACGACTTACAGGCTCGTTTGTTCATTGAAGATTGCAAGATGTGGGCCAGCATCATGCACTTGGCCGCCAAAGACCTCGGCGAAATCGTCATTGAAGCCAAAACCCGCCAGACCGCTTTTGTCATTGAATTTGCCTCGGGCAAACGCATCCATAGTATGAGCAGCAACCCCGATGCTCAGGCGGGAAAACGGGGTGGCCGGGTGCTAGACGAGTTTGCACTGCACCCCGACCCGCGCAAACTCTGGAGCATTGCCTACCCCGGTATCACTTGGGGCGGCAGCATGGAAGTCATCAGCACCCACCGGGGCAGCCACAATTTTTTCAACCAACTGGTGCGCGAAGTGCGCGAGAGTGGCAACCCCAAAAACATCAGCCTGCACCGGGTCACGTTGCAAGAAGCGCTGGAACAAGGCTTCCTGTTCAAACTCCAGCAAATGCTGCCCATAGGCGATGAGCGCCAAGCGATGAACGAGGCCGCCTATTTTGAGTTCATCCGCAAAGGCTGTGCCGACGAAGAGAGCTTCCAGCAAGAGTACATGTGCAATCCGGCAGACGATGATGCTGCCTTTTTGGAATACGGACTCATCTCCGCCGTCGAATACAGCGCCGGTATCGACTGGAAAAAGCGTGGCACGGGACGCCTATTGGCTGGCGTAGACATTGGACGCAAGAAGGATTTGACCGTGCTCTGGGTCGTTGAGCAGCTCGGTGATGTCCTCTACACCCGCCACGTCGAACGCTTGCAAAACATGCGCAAAAGCGAACAGGAAAAAATCCTCTGGCCGTGGCTGGAGCAGTGCGATCGCACCTGCATTGACGCCACCGGCTTGGGTATCGGCTGGGCAGATGATGCCCAAGACCAGTTTGGCCTGCATCGGATTGAGGCAGTGACGTTCACGCAGCGCGTCAAGGAAGCACTGGCCTACCCCGTGCGCGGCGCGATGGAAGACCGCACCGTGCGTATTCCCCAAGACCCCAAAATCCGCGCCGACCTGCGCCAAGTCACCAAACAAGTGACGAGCACCGGTCAAGTTCGCTTTACCGCCGAGCGCACCCCTGACGGCCATGCCGACCACTTCTGGGCACTGGGTTTGGCTTTGCATGCCGCCACCCAGCCATCGGCCCCTATTGAATTTATGAGCGGTGGCCCCCGCGCTAGTTCACAGCCCCTGTCGGACTTCATATATGGTTAAACGCACCCGACCTCCAGTGGCTGCGCCCCAGCAGCCAGAACTCGATACCGAATTTGCCCATCGCCTGCGCGACCCCTTCGAGCAGCACTACATGGGTGTGCTGCGCACCAACGACCCCCTGCTGTTGGAGCGCGGCAACGGTAGCGTTGAGCTATACCGTGACCTCAAGCGCGACGGCAAAGTATTTGCTGGGCTGCAAAAACGCCAACTCGCCCTGATCGGTAAACCGTGGCAGGTGGAACCCCGGCAAAAAGACCATGCCAAAGCCAGCGCTGATGCACAAGTCATGACCGCCATACTGAAAGCCTGCAACTTTGACCGGCTGTGTTCCGACCTGCTCGAAGCCTTATTGGCCGGATTTACCGTGGCCGAGATTGTCTGGACAGTGCGTGATGGTTTGGTCGTACCGGCACGGATCACCAAACGGGCACAACGACGCTTTGTCTATGTGCAGCAAGACGATCAAATGCCCCCTTGGCTGCACCTCCTAACCCGCGAAAACATGCTGACCGGCATCCCGGTGCCTGAACGCAAATTCATGGTTCATCGGGTCAACCCTGAAGATGACAACCCCTACGGCACCGGCTTGGGCCTGCAACTGTTCTGGCCGGTGTATTTCAAGCGCAAAGGCATCGTCGCTTGGAACAAACTGTGCGACCGCTTCGGCTCCCCAACGCCGCACGGTAAATACCCCCGCAACGCTGGCCCGAAAGAAAAAGGCACGCTGGCAGATGCCCTCCGTGCCATGAGCAACGATGGCTACCTGATGACCCCTGAAGGCATGGAGATTGCACTGCTCGAAAGCAAGCTCTCAGGAAACGTCACCACTCAACAACAGCTTTGTGAGTACATGGACGACTGGATTGGGGCTGTACTGACTGGGCAGGAGTCGCGCGCCTCGGGCGGTGGTGCCTTGGCAGCGGCCAGCAAGGAACGCCAAGACGTGCGCCAAGACCTGACGCAGGCCGATAGCGACCTGCTTTCAGAAACCCTCAACGAAACCCTGCTGGCTTGGATTTGCGAATACAACGGCCTCGAACCCTGCCTCGTTTATCGCCAAATCAAAGACGAAGACGACACCAAAGCACTTGCCGAAGCCGACAAAATCGTCTTTGATATGGGATTCGAGCTGGACGAAGACACCGTGCGGGCCAAGTACGGGGAAGGTTGGCACAAAAAGAAAACTCCGCCATCACCGAGCACGCCACAAAACACACCAAGCCTCCCGAATTTTGCCGAACCCGCTGTAGCAGGCGGCTCCGCCTCAGGCCCACTCCAGACAGAAACCAACCAACTGCTGGCCCGCACCGCACCGGTATGGTCTGGCATGGTGGAGCAATTGCAAGCACTGGTTGCACAAGCCGAAGACCTCACACAGGTACAGCAAACACTGGTGCAAGCCTACGGCCATCTGGACAGTGCGGAACTGGTCAAACTGATGGCTGCCGCGATGGCATTGGCAGAACTCAAGGGCATGGCTGCTGTGCAGGCCGAAGGCTGAACCCATGACGCCCGCCCCCCTAAACATCGGCTTTGGCACGCCGTGGGCCGATCAAATTGATTTTCTGCGGCAAAAACTGCGCCTGCCCACCCAGCGCTGGGACGACATCCAGCGAGCCGCACACGACCGTGCCTTCATTGTTGCCGGGGCCGCCAAAGCGGACTTATTGGCCGATTTACAGGGTGCAGTGACACGGGCGGCAGAAATGGGCATGGGCGTAGCCCAGTTTCAGCGCGAGTTTCTGGCCGTCGTCGCCAAGCACGGTTGGACGGGCTGGACGGGCGAAGGCAGCGCCGCAGGCGAAGCGTGGCGGGCACGCATCATCTACCAAACCAACATGGCCAGCAGTTATGCGGCGGGGCGTTATCGGCAGTTCACTGCCCCGGACTATCTGCGCCTGCGCCCCTATTGGCGTTACATCCACAGTGAAAGCGTGGCACACCCGCGCCCGCAACATATGGCTTGGCACGGCCTGACCCTGCCGCACGACCATCCCTTCTGGCAAACCCATTTTGCCCCCAACGGCTGGGGCTGCCAATGCCGTATCACCTGCGTAAGCCGTCAAGAAGGCGAAGCCAGCGCCCGCGCCGGATTGGGTGACCCACCCGCAGGCTGGAATCAACTCGACCCCAAGACTGGCGCACCGGCGGGCATTGACAAGGGTTTTGATTACGCGCCGGGGGCGAGTGTCAAACAGAGTTTTCAGCGCCTAATCGACGACAAGCTGATCCGCTTGAATGCACCGATTGGTGCGGCAATGTGGGAAGCATTGAAGCCCGCTTTGTTGCAAGAGCGGCTTGCTGCATGGCAGCCGGTCTTTGATGCTGTCCGCCTGAATAAGCAAGCTACTGGCAATGCAACGATGGTGCATACCGTGCCCGCTAATACCGTGGCGGCACTGGCAGCCAATGCGGTGACACTGGAAAACGCTGCGGTCTGGATGCGCGACACAGAACTGATGCACGCTTTGCGTGACGGTAAGGTGTTGCGCGGTGCTGCCCTGCCAGATCAAGTGTGGCGCGACTTGCCGTTGCTGCTGGACAGTGCTGTGCCCTATTTGGATACCCAGAACAACACGCTGCTTTATGTGGTGGACTTGGGCGCAAATGCGGGGAAGGTGGTTGTCAAGATCAACTACAACGAGAAAGGCCGCTTTGATGGAGTGCGCCAGCGCATAGTTTCTAACTTTGTAGTGACTGGCGGTGCGCTGGAGCTAGGTGACCTCAAAGCGGCGAGATACAAGCCACTGACTCGACAGGAGTAGGCGGTGTCGGATTCGAACCGAATAATAGCGACCAAAAGCCCCTAACCATTCCCATTGGAAACAACCGCCTACCAGAAATCATTATGGGCGAAGAAGCCCTCTGATGCCGGACTGGATTTGAACCAACATAAACGGGGGATTTTCGTCCCGCGCCCCCTTACCCATCGGGGTACACAGCACCAGAGGTAAGTTGATTCTAGAAGAAATTGGGGATGCCGTGTTTGCGGCGATTATCGTAAAAGCGTCCATTTTTAAGCGCCATGATCACCATCACTATCCAAGACCGCGAGGTACTTGCCACGCTGCAAGCCTTAACCCAGCGCATCGGCAATATGGCCCCCGTGCTACAAGCCATTGGCGACGACATCACCGAACGCACCAAGCGCCGCTTCGAGACCAGCACTGGCCCGGACGGTACGCCTTGGAAAGCCAATAGCTCTGCCACAATGGGCATCTACTCTATGCGTTTGGGCCAAGGCCACCGCAAGAAAGACGGCAGCTTGAACAAGCGAGGCCAAGCACGGATAGCGGGCAAAAAACCTCTGATCGATACCGGCGAGCTGCGTCGCCAAATCGTGCCGCAAGTATCTAACAACGTCCTTACCATCACAGCCACGCCGGCCTATGCGGCCATCCAGCAGTTCGGTGGACAAGCTGGTCGTGGCAACAAGGTCAAAATTCCAGCCCGCCCCTACCTGCCAGTCAAACCTGATGGGGATTTGTACCCGCAAGAAAAAGTGCTTATTCTGGACACGTTGCAGGCCTTCCTAATCCGAGACCTGTGATCTCGACAGAGTAAACGTCCCACAATGGGATGCACCGTGCTGGAAAACCTCTCCCCAAAAAGCAAAAGTGCCAAATTGGCACTTTTTCTATCTTCGAGGTTGATTTTCATGTGGGGAAAGAGACTTCTGTAGTCCTGTCCCACGTCGTGCCGCAGTAGCCCAGAAAATCCCATTTATCGCACCGTTCACTCTTCCTTTATCTCAACCCCCCTCAGTCTTTCTTCGTTGTATTCCCGGCGCCAAGCCTCAATGATTACCCGGGCATGCTGCAAGCTGGTGAACCAATGTTCATTCAGGCATTCGTCCCGAAACCGCCCATTGAATGACTCGATGT
>JAIEMS010000044.1 GCA_019751915.1 Burkholderiaceae bacterium | reverse complement strand
TCTTCACGTCCAATCTCCTGTCATATGGGATTGGACTCCAGAGTTAGCCGCTACTCAAATTCGGGGGGACGTCGGTGGTTCGCAAGATCGAAGAGCGGCAAGCCTTTGACAGCGCCCACCGCATCAAGCAAGTATGCGGACAAGTATTTCGCTTTGCCGTGGCAACCGGCATTGCTGACCGCGACGTGACGGCTGACCTCAAGGGCGCACTGGCTGCAATCCCTAAGAGGCACTTTGCCGCCATCACCGAACCGGCCAAACTGGGTGAATTGTTGCGCTCCATTCACGGCTACGCCGGCCATCCCTCCATCGTCACCGCGCTAAAACTAACGCCACTGGTGTTCGTGCGGCCCGGCGAACTGCGCCATGCCGAGTGGGTAGAAATTGACTTAGACAAGGCCGAATGGCGCATTCCCGGCATCAAAATGAAAATGGACAACGATCACATCGTGCCCCTGTCCACACAGGCCGTGGAGCTTCTGCGTGGTATTCACCCCATGACCGGGCATGGCCGCTATGTGTTCCCCAGCTTGCGTACCGGCGAACGTCCAATGAGCGAGAACACGATCAACGCGGCATTGCGCGGTATGGGCTACAGCAAAGAAGTTCACACCGCCCACGGTTTCCGGGCCACAGCACGAACCATCTTGGATGAGGTGCTGGGCGAACGTGTGGACTTGATTGAGCACCAGTTAGCCCACGCCGTAAAAGACGTAAATGGCCGCGCTTACAACCGCACTGCCCACCTACCAGCCCGCCGCGAGATGATGCAACGGTGGGCCAATTACCTCGACAAGCTGGCAATCGGTGCAGACGTGATACCGCTCCGTGCCGTGGCGACATAAGCATAGAAAATCATAGGGCGGCCCTTGCACAGCAGCCTTCAGTCGGGCTTCTTCAGACTCCATTGCCAGCTTGAGAATGTCCATGCGAGACAATGCAGCCGTGGACTGCACAGGCTGGGCCAGCTTTGCTTCCAACGCCGTCATGTGGTCAAACACGGCTGCTTGCAAGGCGTAGCTGTACGACATTGCCATCAGGCAGGCTTCGCGCTTGGGGAAGATGTAGGCTGGTTGCGGGCGGCCATAGCTATCAGGGAGATCGGCAAAAAATTTTGCCGATGTTTCCGTGCCCAGAACTTCAGGTACTTTCGCCAAAAAGCTCTTGTGCTCCAGCTTGGCAAAGCCCTTGGATGGGAACGCTACACCAGCTTGCTTTGCGTCTTTCTCGCGCTCACTGTTGATAAACGCCACCAACTCAAGGCTGGTCATGGTGGCGCTCAGTGGTGCATCGTTGCCGCCAAAGGTCTGCTGGACTGCAAGCATCGATGTGCCGGGCAAAGTGGTGGGAATTTGAAAGTCTGGGGCGGCTTGCCCCGTGCCGTAGCCACCGATATTGCGGATAGCGGGAAGCAACTCGTAACGGTGCCATCTGCACCGGCTTGAGCGGCCATGCGACAACGTGCCGCCAAATGGTGCTACATTAGCGACAGCAAATAAACAGGGACAGACAGCACCCTGATAACAAATAGCGGCCTCTTTCTTGAAGCTGCTGCATTGTTAATCGAAAAGCAAGCCACCCACTGAGGTGGCTTTTTTGTTTCCGGCTCACTGAGCCACCCCAAGCCCTCGCGCATTACCGCCGAGGGCTTTTTTCATGCCCGCCCGCAGTGATGCCGGTGGGCTTTTTTATGTCCGAAGGAAATCACATGGCAACCGCCAAATTGAAAACCACCGTCGTTCCGTTTGCCCAGCCAAAAACCGAACCATCGGTGCCACCGCGCACCATTCCAACGTTCGACAACTTGCCAGACACGGCAATGATTCGAGCGTTAGATTTGATTCGCGACCCGAAGCGGCCTACGGCTGAAACCCCAATCCCATTCAGCGCGGCAACTCTTTGGAGAAAAGTCCGGTCAGGCGAATTTCCTGCTCCTTCCAAGCTGTCGGAAAAAGTGACCGCTTGGCGTGTCGGTGACGTGCGGGCTTGGCTCAATGCAAAGCAAGCCGGGAGCGTTGCGTAATGGCCGCCCCCACCAAGCAAAGCGCAATGCTTTACGCACATCCCGATGGTCACACCATCGAACACTTTTACGACAGCTTGACCGTTTGCACCAGCGACGGAATCGCTATTTCGCTACCGATTGGGCCATTGGGCCTTGCTGATCTAGGCCGGGCAATGCTGGAACTGGCAGAAGGTGCTGATGATTCAGAGCTACGCGGCAATGAGCTGGCAAGCAAGCTTTTGAACAAGCTCCTCAAGGTACGAGGCGATTCAGCCAAGTCGTTCAAAGCCACCGACCGGGCACTCAGCAAACTCGCAAAACTGCCCAACCAAAAAGATGCGATAGCGGGCTTTAGTGCCGCCCTTTACCCCGTGCTTCGCATCGGCGTGGCGAACATTCCAAAGCAAACTGGGAGCGCAAATTGAAAACGCCCACCGCCTTCAAAAAGAAGAAAACGATGAGCGCCGTTGAACGCCTCTATTTTAGGCTTTGCCGGTGGATTAGCAAGCACCTCACGACGAACCAAATGGCGGTTAGTTCATGCGTCCTTTGGTTCATTGCTGGTGCTGAAATTGCCAGTAGCTTGATTACGGTGCTGGTTCACATGGGAGCACTGTAATGACCGGCATCATCACCTGTACCTATCAAGGCCACGCCGTGGCCTACCAAGATAACGGCTGGTTCAATGCCACCCAAGCAGCAGCAAAGTTCGGCAAGGAACCACGCGACTGGCTTCGCTTGCATGAAACCTGCGACTACATTGCAGCCTTTGCGCGACACCACACAATGGAATTCAATCCTGTGTTTGCAGACCGCAAGGCATCTGAAAAAGTGCAGGGAGGCAATTCCGGTTTCCGCCCCGAATTGAAATCTGCACCCGGTCTTATCGCCGTCAAACGCGGTGCGCCATCATCGGGCGGTGGCACATGGCTACACCCTAAGTTAGCCGTGGCCTTTGCCCGCTGGCTAGATGTTGATTTTGCTGTCTGGTGCGACGCACAGATCGACAACATCATTCGCGGCAAGGACGACTGGCACAGCAAACGCCATGCCGCTGCCAGTTCCAGCAAAGTGATGTCGGCCTTCTTGGATGAGTTTCGCGCCACCATCGGCAAAGAGACGGCCAGCTATCACCACATGAACGAGCACAAGCTGGTGAATTCGCTGATGACAGGTGAATACAAGGGGCTGGATCGTGAAGCCCTGACCACGCACCAGTTGGACTTTCTGGCCCACTTCGAGGTGCGAAACGCCATCTTTATCGGTATGGGCATGACGTATGAGCAGCGCAAGGGCGCACTCAAAGTAGAGGCAATGCGCCATATGGGGGTGCAAGCATGAGCACTACCAATAAAAATGATAGCAATATGCTGGCGCTGGGCGGCGCTTATGCGGGTGAATGTGTCTTCAACCAGTCTTTCAGCGCTGCATCCATGCGTGTTTGCCAGCCTGCACCCGTAGCCTTGAACGCAGCCAGCACATCAGGGCTGTACCGAACTGTCACGGCCCGCTTAGTTTCCGCTTTGGTGCTGCCCATAGGCCGACCACGCGCAGCACGGTGCATGGCTGCCATGCCTGCTTTGGGTGAGACTTCTTTGCCAGCGACACACCACACCGCCTGCCCCAAATCGGCATCCACCAAATCTGGGGCATCGTCTGGATCAATCCAAGGAGCCGAAGCGCTTTTGTTCTCGTTCATTTGCTTTCCTCATGCTGATAATGCGACGGGCCGCGCCGCGTTGAGTCCACGCCAACACCACCATGCGGCCATCCAAAAAGCCCACTGTGTTCAACCGGGGTTCTCCGTAATCTTGGCGCTCATCGGTAAGGGTCACGCTGGGCGACAGGAACACCTCGCCAGCACGAGCAAAGTCCAAGCCGCGCTCAGTCAGGGTCTTATCGCGCTTTTCCGTGTCGAACTCAATTTGCATGAATTAAATGTAACTCTATTTAATTCGATTGTCGATCACGCTTGCACTGCCTTGGCTGGCCGTGGCACAATTCAAGCAGGTGCTCGAAACACCTTGAATGATGTAGCGGTACAGGCCCCCACCGAAAGCGGGGCTTTGTCACGTCCCGAATTTTGTAATGCCCCGTACTTGGGTGTTCGTGGTTTTGGGGCGGGGTCGGTTGTCCGTAAGGCTTCCGGCATGGCTACATCCATGTTTCGAACCCCCGCCCCAATCGCTTGCCCGTCGAAAGGCAGCGAATGGTTTTAGTCTCATGTAGGAGCAACCATGTCCATATCCCATGTGGTCAGCCGCCGCGCTGCACCCACTACCTCGCCCGAAATGGGCACCCACCACACCGAAGCCTGCCAACATCTGGTCATGGCGCTGCATTACCTTCAATGCCCCGACGGTGCCAATGTGAATGTGCGCGGCTCAATCCGCAAAACTGGGCAAGCACTGGCCGCCATGCGCCGCTTGATGAAAGGTGGTGCGTTATGAGTGGCAACACCCCCGCCCATCGACTTGTCGCCGGTGCTTTGGCGATGGCGATCACCGCCGTTTGCACTGGCATGGCAGGCTTGTCCGCTGCTGAACGGGCAAGCACCACCACCGACAAAGCCATGCTGATCGGGCTGGCCGTCACTCTGGTGGCTGGTTCGCACTTGCTACCCGCACTGTCTCGGAAAAGTTGGTTTGTCCGTGCCGTGTTCATCGCCTGCGTGGTGGTCACGCTCTACAACCATGCCTACTTTTTTGATGGCATGAAGCATCGTGCTGGTGAATCCCGCGCCCAAGCGGTAGTTGCCACCAGTCACACGCTGGCACTGCAAAGCGAATTAGCTGCTATCACCGCCCGCCCGATGGCCGTGGTTGCTGGCGAATTGGCGCAGGCTACAACCCGCAACGCCAATGCCCAAGCGGTTTTGGCACGGTGCGAAACCACTACACCCGGACGCTGTACCGCTGCAACCGTTGCCGTCACAACCACGGTTGCAAAGGTCAACGCGCTCAAAACTGAGGCCGTTGAATCTGCCCGCGCTGCTGACCTTCGTAGCCAACTGGCAAACGCTGCCAGCGCCCACGACACGGCCCGCGCTGCTGTCACCGCTGACCCGGTTGATGCCCAAATTGCCAACATGACCGGCTTGAGTGTCGGCACTGTCGGAATGCTGTCGGCGGTGGCGCAAAGCCTTTTGCTGGAAGTGCTGGGCACTTTGCTGTGGGCGGCTGCCTTGCCTGTTGCCGCTGGCGCTGCCCAGCAAGTGGTTGCACCCGTGCCGGTGCGCGGTACTGATCGAGCCATCACGGGCACTGCGCCTACGGCCAAACCCGTCACCAGCACCGTGACCTTGCCCAAAAGTCTCGCGCTGCTACCCGGTGCAGGCATTCGGTGGCGCGGCTCAATCCCCCGGTTGATTAACGCGATGCACCGCTTCAAGGTCAACACCGCCCGCCATCTGAGCGCCATCGTGCGCTACCCAAAGATGCCCGCTTGCGGCACAAACCCCGCCCTGTAAGAGGCAACCCATGACCAAAAAAGCACATGGCCCAGCAAGGGGCCAAGCCGCTGCATTGTCCAAAACCAACCAAACAACCACAGCCATGACCGCACAAACCAACCCCAATGCCTGCCTGATTGAACACGCCAATGGCGGCATCACCATGAGCGCACGGCGCACCCATGTTTGCCTGAACGCAGCGTGGGAGGTTGAAACACTGGCCCATTTGCTGGCCGGACTTCCTGATCGTGATGGCGTGACGCTTGCAATGCGCGGCATAGCGGCCCGCTTGATTCAACTGTCCACTGCGCTGTCGGATGGACTTTCCAACGCTGTGGAGCCAACACTGAGCCTTGAATGCACGACCTACGTGAAGATGCGCGGCGAAATCGAAGGTGGCAACCATGATTAAGCTGCTATTTGGATCCGGGTTTTCCGTACGCGGAAAAGAGGGTCACTTGGGCGACGGTTTTGTTTCAGTGCTGACAGGTTCGGGTGAAATCAACTTCGGATTCACGGCCAATGGAACCGGCGGCCATGCCGAGCTAACCACAGCTTCAGCCCGTGAGATTGGAAGTGCGCTTCTGACAGCGGCCATTATTCGAGACGCATCCGACCGGGCAAAGGTGACGAAATGAGCAGCACCGAAACCTACCTGCACTGGCTGGACACCGAAATCGACGTTACAGCCGACGACCTGCGTGAACAAGCCGGGGCCAGCTTGTCCGATGCCGCTGTCCGCTTGGTTGACCTGATGACCGCCAAGACCGTGCTGCGCGAGTTCATCGCCAGCCAGACCCCCAACACCCCCGACAACCTCACCGAGTAGGACACCATGACCGAATTTCAGAAGCCCGAGCAGTCGGGTCAAGCCGCTGCATTGCCCAAAACCTACGCACAGCACCCGCTGAGTGCCGCTTCCCTGCCCATGACGGCACAGGAGTTCCAAGAGCTAAAGGACAGTATTGAAAACATCGGCCCCATGAGTCCGGTGGTTATTGCCGATGGCATGGTGTTGCATGGCTGGGGCATCTACCGCGCCTGCCTTGAGCTGGATATGGATTTCCCGGTGCAAGAACTGCCAGCCCATATTGCACCGCAGGATTATTTGAACGCGCAGAACATCGGACACAAGGCCCAAGCCAATCCAAGCAGCGCGAAGCACCAGCGTATCCCACTTCGGCTGCTGCGCTCCAGTGCCCAGCCCCGCCCCATCACCCCGTCAGACGTGGACAAGCTGGCCGCCAGCATCCGTGAGTTGGGCTTGATCCAGCCGATTAGCGTGCGCCCCGCCTTGGTGACTGGCAACATCACTGAATACGGCTTCCAAATCGTCGCGGGCCACCACCGTGTCGCTGCTGTCCGCGCCTTGGGCTGGACAGAGATTGATGCCATCGTGGTGCAGACGAAAACCAGCATCGAGGCGGAGCTAATCGAGATCGACGAGAACTTGGTTCGCTCGGAACTGACCCCGGCCCAACGTGCCCACTACACGGCCCGCCGGGCAGAAATCCGCGAAGCTTTGGCCCCGTATGTCACGCCGGAGGCATATCAGGATGGAGGGGGTGCAGGACTTGAGGTGGCTACGAAATACCCACCTCAAGTTCACAGTCACGGTGGGGCACGACCACAAACCAAAGCCTTTGCCGCCGAAACCGCTGCCCTGACCGGCGAGAGCAAAAGCAGCATTAACCAGTACCGCGCCATCGGTGAAGCCTTGGGCGATGACGCTTTGCGTCTATCCGGCACCAGCTTGGACAAAAAGGCAGAACTGACCGCCCTAGCCAAGATGCCCGAACCCCAGCGCAAAGACCTGATCGAGCGTGCACAGACTGGGGAAAAGGTGACAGCCCGCACCGTATCGGTGGTGCCACCACCCAAAACCAGCCACCCCGACGCATGGGACAACGCGCCCCAAGGGGATACCAGCACCTTGCCCGAGGGCATGACGGAAGCCGACTTTGGCCCCAGCGAGGAGGAAATGGCCGAAGCGATGGAGCACGAGGCAGCAGAAAAAGCCAAGCGCGAGCTGCTAGAAAAGATGATCGAGTCGGACGACCAGATGGCTACTTTGTTCGCGGAGGCCAAGATGCTCAAGGCGCAAGTGGCCCGGCTGGAGCGCTACCGCGATGAGCTGATGAACAAGGCCCATGCCATCGAGCAAATTGCCAAGAAGCGCGACCGCGAGAACCTTCGACTGCGCAAAGAGTTGGACGCACTGCGCGGCAAAGGCGGTGCCCAGTGAACACTCCTATCTCCAGCCGCCTGTTTCAGGACGCAGCCCCCGACTACAGCAACACCAGCTTTCCAACGCCACGCCCCTTCCAGCAATCGGCCCATGAATCGCTGCGCCAAGGCTTTCGCGAGGGCCATCGTTGCCAACTCATCATGGCCCCGACCGGGGCTGGTAAGTCCTATCTCGGGCACCGCATTGCCCATGAAGCCTTGCTTAAAAACCGCCGCGTGGTGTTCCTGTGCGACCGCACGACGCTGGTAAACCAGACCAGCGCCGGGGCAGATGCCTATGGTTTGACCCAACACGGCATCATCCAAGCGGGCCATCCCCGGCGCGACAGCAGCTTGCCGTACCAGATTGCCAGCGTGCAGACCTTAGCCAAGCGAGGCTTCTGGCCCGAGACCGACGTGCTGATCGTGGACGAAGCGCACACCCTGCACGACGCTTGGGTAGATTTTGCTGCCAACAACCCCAAGACCGCCGTCATCGGCTTATCGGCAACCCCCTTCGCCAAAGGACTGGGGCAGGTATTTAGCCAACTTATCAACGCCGTCACGATGGCCGAACTCACCGAGTCCGGGGTGTTGGTGCCGATGCGGGCGCTCAGTTGCACCAAGCCAGACATGGCTGGCGCTGCCGTGAGCAAGTCGGGCGAGTGGACGGACAAAGCCGCCGAAGAACGCGGCATGGCGGTTATTGGGGACGTGATTCAGGAGTGGGTGAAGCACGGCGAGAACCGCAAAACCATCGTCTTCGCTGCCAGCATTGCCCACTGCAAAGAGCTGTGCCGCCAGTTCATTGACGCTGGTGTCATGGCCGCCGTTTTCACTAGCGAAACCACCGCCGCCGAGCGTGAAATGCTGGTGCGCGAGTTCTCCAAGCGCGATGCCAGTTTGCGCGTGTTGGTTTCGGTCGAGGCGCTGGCAAAGGGTTTCGACGTGCAGGACGTGGGCTGTGTCGTCGATTGCCGCCCCTTGAGAAAAAGCCTCTCGACCTTCATGCAAATGATTGGCCGGGGCCTGCGTTCCAGCCCGGACACCGGCAAACAGGATTGCATCTTGCTTGACCATAGCGGCAACATCTTGCGCTTTGCCGAAGACTTTGAGCAGGTCTATTTCCATGGTGTCGAGTCACTCGATATGGGCCAGAAGCTGGACAAAACGGTACGCAAAGACGGGCCAGAGGAATTTGAGGCCAAGGGTTGCCCAAGCTGTGGACACAAACCGTTTCGCAAGCGCTGCATGGCCTGCGGCTTTGAGAAACCAGCCCCGGCGATGGAGGTAGCCGAGGCGGGCCAGATGATTGAGATTGCCATTGGCAAAGGCAAGGGCCGCAAGGTGGTGGCCGACACACCAGCACACCTGTGGGGGCAAGTCTGTGCCTACGCCCGTGCCCACAGCGCCCCGGAAAAGCAACATTGGCGTGCCCGCTTCCTCTACCGAGACATTGCAGGGGAACTACCACCCGAGGCGTGGAACATCCGCACCACCCCCGAAGTGCCCTTGTCACAGGCGCTGGCAAGCAAGATCAAGGCGATGAACATTCGCCGCGCGAAAGCTGGTGGGTACTGACCATGAGCAGCTTTATCCAGTTTGCCCGCGCCCACGGCCTGAATATTGACCCGGCCCGCCTCTACCCCAGCCAGAAGATCAAGCGCTGTGGCACCACCGACAAGCCCCGCTCCAGCAACGGCGCTTACTTTTGGGACGGTGAACGCGGCTGGGTGTTCGATTGGAGCGGCGAGGCCAAAGTGCAATGGTTTGCCGACCAGAACGCCCAGCCGTGGACGCAGGCCGAGAAAGATGCGTGGAAGGCCAAGCGCCAAGCCCAACGCATCCAGCAGGAGCAGGGCTACCAACGCGCGGCCCAGCAAGCGGCCCAAATGCTGCAAGCGGCAACCCCCGGCGAACACAGCTATTTGCACGCCAAAGGCTTCCCGCTGGCCCAAGGGCTGATTGCATCGGACGGTGCCTTACTGGTGCCGATGCGCCATTGCCAGACGAACGCGCTGCAAGGGGTGCAGGTGATTCGCTGGCTGGAAGACGAGCGCCGCCACGAAAAAAAGATGCAGCCCTACGGCATGAAAGCGGCTGGGGCTGTGCTGCGCATGGGGCCACCACAGGCCCGCGAAACGGTGCTGGTCGAAGGCTACGCCACTGGCCTATCGGTGTTGGAGGCACTGCGCGGTATCGGCATTCAGGCCGTGGTGCTGGTGTGCTTTAGCGCCCACAACCTTGCACAAGTGGCCCAAACCGTCAGGGGCCATGCCTATGTGTTTGCCGACCACGACCAAAGCGGCACCGGCCAACGGGCAGCAGAACAAACCGGCTTGCCGTGGTGCATGAGTCCGCTAGAGGGCGAAGACGCAAACGACTTGCACCAGCGGGCAGGCGTGTTGGCGGTGCGCCAAGAACTGATGCGGGTACGCCTGCAAACGAAGGGGCATTGAGATGAGCAAGAAACCGAAGTGGAAGCAAGCCGCCGTTAGCCGTGACGCTGGGGGCTTTGTGGCTATGCCGTGGGCGGTGCTCGATTCGCCCGCCTACCAAGACCTGAGCCACCCAGCCAAAGGCCTGCTGATGGAGTTTGCCCGGCAATACATCCGCGACAACAACGGGATGCTGTTGGCCTCCACGGCCTATCTCAAGGCCCGTGGCTGGAAAAGCTGTTCCGTCATCGACCGCGCCAAGAAAGAGCTGATCGAGGCCGGGTTTATCTACGAAACCGCCAAGGGTCAGCGCCCCAGTAAGGCCAGTTGGTACGCCGTCACATGGGCAGCACTTGACCACATCGACGGCTTTGACCCCGGTGCCCGACACGGCTTCCAGCGCAGTGCTTACCGCACCAAGACCGCACTGCTACCGACCAAACCACAACCCAAATCACTCATGAAAAAATCAGCCAATTCAGTTACAGATGGTTACGGGCTTAGTCCGCTAGAAGGAACACAGCCCCCTTCTACTGTTCCGCTAGGAGGAATAGAGAGTGCTGCCACTGTTCCGCTAGAAGGAACAGTAAAGGGGGGTTTTTGCGATTCCTCTATTCCGCTAGGAGGAAACCATCTAGAAGTACCATCTGCACCCGACCAACGGGACGGAGCTTCTGCCCACAGCGCTGCACCCAAAATCGCCGACGCACCGCCCACCGCTGGCGTGGATGGTCATGGCAGTTACCAGCGTTTGCGTGCCAAACCCGAGCGCTTGTTCACTGGCCTACCCGGACTGGGAGCCTTTGCACCACCGGCCCCGGCTCCAGCCCCGCAACGCGAGGACGACTACCGCCGCCTGACCCCCAAGCCCCGGCGATTGTTCTCCAAGCTGCTGTCGCCCCACCACGAACAGGCAGCGCAGATCGTGCTGCAACGGGCCATGCCAGCGACCCGAGAGGCTGTAGCGCCATGACAGCCCAAACGCCATCACCAACGCCAGCCGCTCCCATTGAGCCGCCCGCACCACCCGCAAAGCCGTTGGGCTACTGGGTGCTGCTGACCACCAGCGAAGGCTACGCGACAGCCTGCCCCACGGGTGCAGCGCTGTACGTCCAATACATCCGTGCCGGTGAAGCAGCCACCGCACCACTCAACCCCACGAAAGGACTCGCCCAATGACCAGCACATTGCAGCAACCCCGCCCGGACTTCACACCGGACTCATTGGATTTTTAGGAGGAAACACATGACACCAGACCAAGCACAGGCCGAAATGAAGCAGGCGTGGGACGACGACGAGCTTGTCGGCCAACTGAAAACCAAGATTGAAACCTTGGAAGGCTCCATTGGAAACAAGGAAGTCCCAATGCTTGCCAAGGCCGGCACAGAAGGAAAAATCCGCCAACTCAAGGCCAAGATAGGCGCAATCAAAGGCCGATCAATCAACCCGAGCGCAGCGCTGAACATCATGCGGGCCAACACAGCGCCCAAGGCCACGGCATAACCACTGCCAAGCACCACACCCCACAAAAGCCCAAAGATTGAGCACCAACATGGCTGACGAAAAAGACAACGAAGACTTCAAGAAAATGTTCGATGAGGCACCCGATGGCCCAGCAAGCACGGACGGCGACCACCACGACGATGAGCCGGGCTATGGCCTTAACGCTGCGCCGCATGAGCGCGATGCCAAAGAAGCCGAAGCCGAATTCAACCGGCTGGCAGCAGACGAAGTGAGCGTTACGCCTGTTTCTGTACCAGGCGAAGTAAAGGCGCAGCCTCTACCGGAAGCACAGGCCGCGCCAGAACCGAAGGCCAAAGAGCAACCGGCGAAGTTTGGGGATGCCTTCAAAGAGGCGCGGGCCAAGCACTTGGCTGGCGAAGGCCCAGCCGTGTTTGATTGGAATGGCAAGAGCTACACAACACGGCTGAAAGGCGAAGCGCCCAGCACGACCACAGCACCGGCAAGAGCATCGACAGCAAGGGCTGGCACCGACAAGCCAACACCCAAAGCCGCCACTACCGTCAGCGCCGCGCCTTCGGTACAACCACCGGCATCACCGCCGACCACACAAGTCGGGCAGGGTGCGCCGTCACCAGTCAGCACCGAGACAATGGGCACCACTGCCCCGGCCATAGTCAAGCCGCAGCAGCAATCAGCGCCCGGTGCGTCAGCGATGGAACTGCGAACCCACCGCATAAGTCTCCAAAAAGCCTATGACGACTGGCAAGAGGCCAAAAATGCCAACAGCACTTGGTACGGTGGCAAAGCCATCATGCGCCCCGGCATGAAGGAACGCGAGACTGAGGCCGAACAGCGGTATTTGAACTTACTGCGAAACCCGCGCTGATTGATCGACACCACATCCAAGCCCAGCCAAGTGCTGGGTTTTTTGTTTGGTGTGGGCCAAATCGTAGCCAGCTAACTACAATCGAACCATGTACAGCGTGGTTGAAACGGAAGAATTTACCTGCTGGCTCAGTGCGCTGAAAGATCACATGGCACGCGCCCGGCTGCAAATGCGATTGCGTAAAGCCTCTTTAGGTAACTTGGGCGATACCAAGCCGGTCGGCGCTGGCGTGTTTGAGATGCGCGAATTCTTTGGCCCCGGCTGGCGAATGTATTACGTCATTCGAGGCGGTGCCATCGTCTTAATGCTGGGAGGTGGCGATAAGTCCAGCCAAGCTGACGATATTGAGCGGGCCAAGCGCATGGCCTTGGAGTTGAAAAATGACCCACACGAAGATAAAGACCCGTCCCTTTGACGTAGCCAACTATCTGCGCGACGAGGCGGATGTAGAAGCGTACCTTCAGGTGGTAATGGAGGACGGCGATCCCGCGTTATTGGCGGCTGCGCTGGGGGATATTGCCCGTGCCCGTGGCATGACCCAGTTGGCGAAAGACACCGGCTTGTCACGCGAAAGCCTTTACAAGAGCCTGTCCGGTGAACGCGCCCCCAGTTCGGATACGCTGTTCAAGGTGATGCGGGCACTGGGGTTCAAACTGACCGTGGCATCAACAACCGCGCATTAAGGCCACCAAGGATAAAAGGGCACTGGGATTGTTCGGTTTCAGACCGATAAACCGCACACCCTGCGGAATGGCTCAAAGGGTATCAATTGAACTGATACCCTTGCCCGCTGGCGCTGATTGACGGCGTAATCTCACTCCCACAGTCTGTGGGAGTCAAAGTTCAGCGCAAACACCGCCCATGAGCGTGATGGCCCACCGTGGTTGTCATGACCACGCAGATACATCGGCTAAATTTTTAGCCAATCTGGAACAAGCCCGTGAACAAACTGCCATCGGAAAACTCGACCCCAGCGTTGCCGGAAGAATCGACCTCGCGACCGAGAATAATTTGCGGGGAATTGCTGCTGTGGACACCGGAAATGGAAGCAGAGTCCGCGCGACGAAAGCTATCGCCGACGGAATTGGGCAAGCGACTAAGGAAGCTTTTGGCTGGAAGCCCATCCCAATTGTCGGCAATGTCTTCCTTGGGGTTCAGCACCGGGGACGAGTCTGCAATCAGCCTTGACCAACAGGAAGTTGGTACGCAAGCAGATGGTGCGCAGACTGGTACGCACTGAAAACAGCAATTGGGCCTGCGTACCAGTCTGCAAAGCATGGGCACAAAATTACGCTGCTTCTGTGGACTTGTCCTTGTCGGCTGTGCCTGAGTAGCTATCAAATAAATAGCGGTGCTGGATGCGTACTGCACCCAACACCTGCGCCGGATGCGCACTTACACCCAGCACCTCGGGTATGACCGACAAGCTGGCCTTGTGTGCCGCCAGTCCGCTTAACAGACCTTACTTAACAGCAAACGGGGCTGTTTTTAGTTGGTTGACAGCGCCCGGTTGACAGTCGGTTGACAGCAAAAGCGGTGTTGCCAGACTGGTTAACAGCGGTGGTTAACGGGCTGGTTAACGCGAAAACGGCGTTAACCACGGTAGTCAACAGCGAAGTCAACGAGAAAGTCAAAAATAGTCAACAGGCCGAGGCAGCAAAAAGGTAGCAGGCTAACAGCGTGGCTAACGCGAAAAGCGCCGTTAGCTGTCATGGCACAACAGGTGCAGGTAAACATGGCGGTAAACACGAAACCGACTGTTTACCTGTTGGTTGCCAAGGCGTGGTTGACAGGCTGGTTGACAGCAAAGTCGGCTGTAACGCCACGATGTAACACCCGCTGTAACAGCAAGAGGCGCGGTTTCCAAAGGATGGTTTCCAACCAAGTTTCCACGGAAACAACCGTTTGCCAGACTGGTTACCAAGCCGGTTACCAGCAAATATCGGTATCCAGCGACTGATATCCAACGGTGGTATCCACGGAAACCGTGGGTTTCAAGGTGCACTGTGCTGGGTGTTTTGGTAAGCTGCCTTTGCTTTGTCCCAATGGGATTGTGGTCACCTCTCCAGCCAACTGAGGCGATACAGCAAATGGGGCCTGTTCGCTGGTTGCAGGCTGCGGGGGCTGGGCCCGGCCTTCCCAAAGCATCGCCATAACCATACCGGATGGGTAAGCCGAGCTGGTACAGATTCTTTTTTGTTGGTAGTTCTGTTGGTACTTTTGCCAAAAAGGTGGCCTCTGTCATTGGGCGATGTGATTCCCATTGGAGGAATGAAATAGCAAAAACTGGAACTACACCAGCAAGCCAGCGAAGTTGCCTCTGTACATGGCTGGCTATCAATGGCCGGGGGCCAACGGTTGCACACTCAAGCGCAAGCCCAGCGCGTGCAATACCTTGTTCAAGGTGTCCAATGTGGGGTTGCCGTTGGCACTCAGGGTCTTGAACAGGGTTTTATCGCCCACCTCGGCCCGGCGGGCGGTTTGGGCCATCCCTTGCGCTTTCGTCAGTTGTTCGTATCTGTTGATACACGGCCCGCATCAGGTGGCTAGCAGCAAGCTTCCTGAAGGCCTCGTCGTTCATCAAGCGCACGAAGATTTCTTCGTTGCCATCCATGCGCTCAATGAACAGGTTTTCAAGCTGCTGGTTGAATACTGGCTCGAAGTTTTCGACGCTGTTGGCCATGACGGCCTGACGCAGCTGTTCATTGATCACAGCGGTTTCACGGATCTGATCGAAGAAAAGCTGATCTGCAGGGGTGAACTCTGTTCCAAAGCGCTCATTGAGCTTTCCAACCAAGGTCGAAAGCTGTACATCCTCGTCTGCTTGACCTGTGCCAACCTCAGTTGGGCCTTGAAGCGCATCCGCTTCGCCCGCCTTGAGATCAATTGCCCCCTCGCTGATTTTTTGCAGGCGGTAGTATTTGAGCACGACTTCATCGTCGATCTGCACCGTTCGGCTATCCGTCGCGTGCGGTAGCTTAGTCAGCAGGAAACGGGCATAGGTGTACAGCTTCTCGTGATCGGAGTCTTGGTACGGCACGATCTGAGAAACAAAGCTGTACAGATTGCGGAAGCTGACCAGCTGCCCCTTGAATAGATTCTGGTCTTCTTCCCCGAGTTTCTTGAATCGCTCAATCGCTAGATCCAGCAGGCCATTCAATTTCTTGTGCTCGCCACCAGTGGGGTTTAGGCGGTTGCGAAACCAAATTTCGCACCAAGCGTTGACCTCTGCCCCGGTGTAAATCTTCCAGCCAGCCAGCGTATGTGCCAGCGCGTTGAGCTGTTGTGGGTCGGTGTCGTCACCCTTGTCTGTCCTCTGGTAGTAGGGCTTGAAGGCGGTGTAGATGTCGGCTGGCTCGTTGACGAAATCGAGCACGAAAGTATCCGTTTTGCCTCGTGTCGTGCGATTAAGGCGCGACAGCGTTTGTACCGCCTGAATGCCGGACAGGCGTTTGTCGACGTACATGCTGTGCAATAGTGGCTGGTCAAAGCCTGTCTGGTACTTTTCGGCCACCAGTAACACTTGGTATTCCTCGGCGTTGAACTTGTCTGGTAGCTCAGATTCCTTGATACCGTTGTTCATATTCACTTCGGTGAACTTCTTGTCAGTAAACTCTTTGAGCGTGATTTCGCCCGAAAAGGCCACCAGTGATTTCACGTCGTTGTAGCCCTTGTCCTTAATGTATTTGTCGAACCCCAGCTTGTAGCGCACGGCGTGTTCGCGCGATCCGGTCACCACCATTGCTTTTGCCCGTCCTCCAATCTTGTGGCGGGTGTGGGTACGGAAATGCTCAACGATCACTTCGACCTTCTGCGTGATTTCGTAGTCGTGGAATTCGACGAACCGTGCCAGTGCGCGGGCGGCCTTGCGGCGCGGCACCTCAGGATCAGCCTCTACCTTCTGGATCAGCTTGCAATAGCGCTTGTAGCAGGTGTAGTGCGCCAGCACGTCGTGAATAAAGCCCTCCTCAATGGCTTGGCGCATGCTGTAGTGGTGAAACGGCGCTTTCCCGTTGGGGCCGGGTTCATTAAAAACGGCCAGCGTCTTGAACTTTGGCGTTGCCGTGAAGGCAAAGAAACTTAAATTGGGTTGCTTCGGGCGCTTGAGTTGTTCGCGCAGTAGCGCCCTCTTTGCCTCTTCGCTCAAGGTATCGTCGTCCATATCGAGCAACTGTTCGGCAATGGCGGATTCAATGCCATCCTTGTTCAGTATCTTGCGCAGCTCCATCGCCGTTTCGCCGCTCTGCGAGCTGTGCGCTTCGTCCACGATCACTGCAAAACGTTTGCCGGCTGTCGAGATGGCCACCCCTTTGCCGTTGGCCTCCATCGTGCGAATGGCTTGGGTGATGAAAGGAAACTTCTGAATGGTGGAAATGATGATCGGCACGCCACCGGCCAGCGACTTCGCCAATTGTTGCGTGTTTTCGTCGATCTTCTGCACTACCCCCAGCTTGTGTTCAAACTGGAAGATCGTGTCTTGCAGCTGTTGATCCAGTACACGCCGGTCGGTGATTACCACCACCGAATGAAAGATCTTCTCGTTGTTGGCATCGTGCAAGCTGGAGAGGCGGTGCGCCAGCCACGCAATCGAGTTCGATTTGCCTGAGCCAGCGGAATGCTGAATCAAGTAGTTGTGCCCCGAACCATGCGCCTGCGCGTGGTCGGTTAGTGCCCGAACCGCATCCAGCTGGTGGTAGCGCGGGAAGATCATCGATTCCTTGCGGTGACGCTTGATGCCATTTTCGGTGACGACCGTCTTTTCCTCGACATCCAAATGGATGAAACGGGCCAAGATGTCCATCAGGCTGTCACGGGTCAACACCTTGTGCCAAAGGTAGGTGGTACGCACATCGCCCGCTGCTGGCGGGTTGCCTGCGCCGTGGTTGTGCCCCAGGTTGAAAGGCAGGAAGAACGTGTCTTTGCCTTCCAGCTTGGTGGTCATAAACACCAACTCGGTATCCACTGCGAAATGCACTAAGCAACGCTGCTTGAAGGCGAACAACAGCTCCTTGGGATCGCGCTCAAACCGATACTGGTACTTTGCGTTCTCCACGTTCCATCGCGTGGCGGACATCGGGTTCTTCAGCTCCAGCGTGGCCACGGGCAAGCCATTCACCGCCAACACCACGTCAGGGATGGCCCCGCTTTTGGTGTTGACCTGCCGAACGATGGTCAAGCAGTTGTCGGCGTAACGCTCGGTGCTCGCGGGGTCTAGTCCGGTGTTGGGCGCAAAGTAGGCCAGCCGCACCGTCTTGCCCACGCACTTGAAACCCTCACGCAAGATCGCTAAAGCTCCTTTGGCAGCAAGCTCCTTTACCAAACTGTCCAGCAGCATCGCCGGTGCTTTGGCTGCATCAAGCTGGGTCAGGCGCGTCCAGATCTTGGGTTGCGTCTTCTGCACAAAGGTGACGACATCTGCCGGAAACAGCGCGGTTTCCGGGTCGTAGGTGCTGGGATCACCTTTTTCATACCCACCGCTGCTGATCAGCGCGTGCTCAATGTCGTTTTCAAAGTCGATTTCTTTGTGCATACCTATCTCTTCCATGCCGTACGGAGGCTCTCGCGAGACACATTCACCCTCAACGTCCCTACCGATGCGTTCAGAGTCAAAAAGGAAACTATCTATAAGTCCATGATTTATTAGATTTTTCTAAAGTTTCAAAGGACAACCGACGGTACCCAATCAAATAGCCGTCAAATAAGAAACATCAGGCCCAGAACGGTACATACTTGGCGTGCCGCCGTCCTTGGTCTGGGTCAAACGGCTTAACCAACCCCTGCGCAACAGCCTCCTTCATCACCCGGCTCACCATCGCGCTATTCTCAGCGGCAATCCCAAACCGTTCGCGCAGGCTGGCGTTGGTCATCGGGTCGCGTTCCACATAGCGCAAGCAGGCATGCAGGTAACACGCACGAACCCGGTCTCGACTGTCCATATCCTTGTAGGCCGTGTGTGCAAACAGCACCGCACGGGTTGACCCTTCCGGCGTTTCAAAGCTTGGTGCGGGGAGTTGGTAGAACTCAGTTTCGGCCACCACCTTGTCCACACCACTACCGCGCTCTTCGCAAATGCCGACCCGCCGCATCAGCGATGCCAACTGCTCGTTGCGTGAGCGCGGCGGGCTGTCCAGAAATCGTTGCGTATTCACTAGCGGCAGTCCGGGGTTGGTGATTTCCATCCGGTCAGCAAACACCTCCACCATAGGGCCTGCACCCGTGACCGAGAAATCCTGATGAATCAGTGCATTGGCTACCAGCTCACGCACCGCAAGACCGGGATACATCGGCACCTCACGGCGCAAGGCTTTGCCTATGACCTCATTGCGGGGTAGCAAAGCGTTGATGTAGTCCATCAACCCGGAAAATCCGCTAGCATAGCCTTTGTGGCCCTCCCGCTCACGCAGTGTTTTGATGCGCCCCTTGCCTTCATAGACGACCACGCGCACTGCCTTGCGTGCCAAGCCTCGAAATCGATGCAAATCCTTGGCAAACAAGATGGCACCCAGGTTGGACACCCCCCACAGAGCCGCCGCATTTCGAACCAACAAACGATCTTCCTCAAGCCGCGCTAACAATGCGGCTCTGTCCTCGGGTAAAGGCAGCTTCAACAGGTCGAAATAGGCGGGGTAGTCCAGCAAGGCCAAGGCATCAGGGCCTGACAAATTGTCTATCGCCAGCTGCACCTCAAAGGGCGTGCTGTCGAAGCGCCGCCATAGCTCACGCTCCAGTTCCGAATAGTCCTTCAGTGGCTTTTTGTTGCTGCCTACACGCACCCATTCCTTACTAGCAAACAGCGTAGGCTTGCCCGAAGCCGCTGGAATTTCCAGCAACACCACCGGCTTGTCTTCCAGCTGCAAGGTCACAAAACGGAAATGCAAGCGCGGGCTGAGCATGCGCAGCAGCCAGCTTTCCAACTCCTCCCCGCCCTTGCGGGCCTTTGCCGGGGCGAAAGTGGTTCCTAACACAGCATGGCTGTCGTTTTCTATGCCCCAGATCAGATAAGCATTGGCCTTGCCATCAAGCGCCGCCGCATTGGACAGCGCCGAAAGGTATTCACCGATAGTTTCGGGTTCGTCATTGTTGTGCTTGAACTCTAGCCACGAGGTTTCAGCAGGCAATTTGCACAGCTCGCGCACCAGTCCGGCCCAGTAATCCTGATCGCGGTCTACGGTCATGCAAATTCTTCCTGAATCTGTGCCTTCGCGGCAGATGCACTGGGCACTTGAAAGCCACGCACGTCGATTTTTCCGGTGACGGCATTGGTGATCAAAGCTGAACGGTATTCCTGAAGACGCTCAATTACCGATTCAATGTGCTGCTTTTGAAACTTGAGCTTGGTGACCAATGACGTCACTTGTTTAACGATTACTTTCTGGATTTCGGGGGGTGGCAATGGAAGAAAGATGTTCTTGAAAATATCTGTCCGGAGCACCTTCGTACCATGCGCCGACTCCTCGACAACACTTAGAACCAGTGGCTGAATGCCCCTTAACAGAAGTGCGAGGTACTCGTAATCTAGGCTTGTACCCAGTGCTTTCATATCCTGATTAACGGTGGACGGCACGTTATTGATCGCAACCGGAAAGGTGTGCGCAAGGATCATTCCCCGAACTACGATGAGCACCCGACCAGATTCATGCAGCGTAATTCCCGTTTCCTGAAGTGCCGCATCTGTCAACGTGTCGATAGATCCTGAAAGCGTCTCGCCTTTCATATCCTTGGGCGTAATCCAAGGAATGTCGCCGCCCCAGTATTTCGAATTGCCTGTACTTGGTGTCATTCCGCCAGACATGGTGGTGAGGAAACGAAGTCGTTTGGTCGCCCAATCAATTGGAATTTCTTTTAGCCACGCCACTCCCGAATCTTTCATCGGTACTGACGGATCAAGTCCCTTGGTGACAGCATGGCTGATAAGCGCCGTACGCTTTTCGGTCAGCTTGTCGAGTAAGATTTTTTGCTTGGCGATCAAGGCATCGATTTGTGCGGTTTTGAAATCGAGGAAGCGGGCGATGACTTGTTGTTCTTCGAGCGGCGGATAAGTAATTTTCTCATCGAGATAGGCTTGGCTATCCAGATTTTGAATGCCAGTCGTTTGCTTGATTGACCTGAAGTTGACCCGCCCCGAGTAGAGATGTGAATGCAAGTAGACGAGAAATCGGGGGATCATTTCATCGCTGGCAACCATCCTTGCGATGAAATTTGAGCTCACAGCAGGGAATTTTTGATTGAATTCAACGACAGCCCCGACGAGCTGCTGCTCGCCACCTCCAGATTTCTCTAGAAGCAGATCACCATTTTTTAGTAAACGGTTGCAGCGGTCTTTTTCCGCGATGCTACGCATCGTTAGTTTTTCCGTGGAGACACGTAAAGACTGTCGATCAAAGTCTGCAACACGAATACAAACCAGATCGTCATCTCCATCAGGCTCAGCACCCCAGACACCGTTCTGGCAGGACGAGATAGACCATTTGGCGCGGTCAATTCCCCAATGTGAGGGGATCTCAGGAAACCAATCGCACCCAGTAGTTTTGTATGCCGGATAGGCGGGGTATTGCTTCATCACACCACCTCACTCAGCATAGACATAATGTCTTTTTCCAACTGGCTGATTTCGCCTGCGATTTCTTCCAGCGGGCGTGGCGGCTGGTAAACATAGAAGTGCCGGGTCAACGGAATGTCGTAGCCAACTTTGGTTTTACTGTGGTCAATCCACGCATCGGGCACATGCGGCAAGACTTCGGCCTTCAGGTAGTCTTCGCAATGGTCTTTCACCAGCGCCAATAACTTATCGTGGCCGGTTTCGTTGTCATAGCCTAGCGGCAACGGTAGGGCAATGTCTTTGGGCAGGGCGACTGTTTCGGTATCACGCAGATCAGGATCAGGTTCCGGATTGCCTTTGGTATCCCGACAAATGTCGGCCTTGGGGTCGCGTTCAGACAGTGCCGCTAGGATGGCCTTCTTGACGGGCGCAGGAACCTTGCTGGGTAACTTTTTCAGGGCGGCTTCCAGCACTGTCTCGAAGGCAGGGCGATTGCGGTACAGCGTTTCACTGTCCATGCCTTGCAGGGTGGCCTTGATCGCTGCCTGCGTCTGTTTGCCTGCTGCAATTTCTGCTTGGTAGGCGGTATCGTCCCTGCGCTTTTTGCTGGTAGCCAAATTCACAAACGTGCTTTGTTGGCCCAGCTTGGCAATGCGTTCAGCACTGGCTTGGAAGTTCAAGCGCAGTGGACGCTCTACAGTGATCTTGAGGAACCCAAATTCACGGTTCTCGAAGAGCTTGCTGCAAACCCGGCGTTCAGGCTTGCCGTCCACCAACACTTCGCTGGTCGCGGCATGGTCGTGCTGGGCGTACAGACGCACCAGTTCTTTGATGTGCTCATCAGACAGCTCGTTACGCTTGTTGCCAAGGCTTTTGTCCATTTTCTTGAAATGGCGGGTGCCATCGATCAACTGCATTTGGCCTTGGCGATGAGCGGGTTTCTTGTTGGTGACGATCCAGACATAGGTATAAATGCCAGTGTTGTAGAACATCTGGTCTGGCAAGGCGATAACCGCATCAAGCATATCGCGCTCAATGATCCAGCGGCGAATATTGGATTCGCCCGATCCAGCGTCTCCGGTGAACAGGGGTGAACCATTGAACACAATGGCAATTTTGGAGCCGTCACCACCAAGGTTCTTGCCATCGAGCAGCTTGGGCGGCTGGTGCATCTTGGAGATCATGTGCTGCAAAAAAAGCAGTGAGCCATCGTTGATGCGTGGCAAGCCTGCACCGAAACGGCCATAGAAGCCTTGGCCTTCGTACTCTTCACGAACAAAGTCTTCTTCCGGCTTCCACTCCACGCCAAAGGGTGGGTTGGCCAGCATGTAATGAAATTTCTTGCCTAGATGACCATCGTACGGCACAAAGCCGTTGGTCTTGTTCTTGGCATCCTTGATGCCTAGGGTATCGCCATAGATCAGGTTGTTGATCGGCTCATCCTTGATCAACAGATCAGAACAGCAAATGGCGTAGGACTCAGGGTTGTATTCTTGGCCAAACAACTCGATGTGTGCATCTGGGTTGAGTCCAGTGGTAAAGCCGTCGCCGCAGATGAACTTCTCCGATTCGGACAACATCCCACCAGTGCCTGCTGTGGGGTCATACACGCTGCGGTAAATGCCTGGCTCAAAAATGCCGTCTTCGCCAGTGAACAGTAAAGCAACCATCAAGCGAATGACTTCACGCGGGGTAAAGTGATCCCCAGCCTCTTCGTTGGCTTGCTCATTGAACTTGCGCACCAGCTCTTCGAACAGGTAACCCATCTGCAGATTGGTGATAGCCTGGGGAGACAAGTTGATGTCTGCTGAGCAAAACTCTTTGATGATGAGGAAAAGCCGGTTCGCCTCGTCCAGCTTGGCGATCTCGGTTTCAAATTCAAATTTGTCGAAGATGTCGCGAGCGCGCGGCGAGAAGCCCTGGATGTAGGCGATCAGGTTGCCCGCGATGTTGGGGGCATCGCCCAGCAGTTTTTCAAACGTGAAGCCGCTGGTGTTGAACAACTCTTGTTTCCGGTCGGTAGCGGCGATGCGGGAGAGTGCTTTTTCTAGCGCAGGGCCGGTGATGCCTTTGTCTTCCAGTCGTTTTTTTTCGTCCAGCACTTTTTGCTTGTTCTCAGCGAGCACCAGATCAAAGCGGCGTAAAACAATCAGCGGCAGCATCACACGGCGGTACTGCGGCGGACGATAGGGGCCGCGCAGCTTGTTAGCGATGTTCCAGATGAAGCCGACTAGGTTTTGGTGTTGTGTGTTCTGCATGGGCGATTTCTGAATACGGTGGATTGTTCTTGCTTTGAATTTCTGGTGCGGTCGTGGTGTTTGATTTGGCCAGACTTGAATTTGTGCGAAGGACTTCGGCGAGGCGCTGCTGTTCCTGCAGGCATTTGTTGAGATTCGGGCCGATAGGTTGGCTGTGTTGGCCAGTCGATTGCAGTACCAAAACCATGTACCGGTGGCTACACAGTGGCTACACCAGCACGCCCAACAAAAAAGCCACTCCCGAAGAAGTGGCTAAGTTGTTGTTTTACTTGGTGCCGGAGAGATGAATCGAACACCCGACCTTCTCATTACGAATGAGCTGCTCTACCGACTGAGCTACACCGGCGAAGCCCTCAATTATAGGGTCGAATGGTAGCTGGTCACGCGCTCGACTTCGTTTTTGGAACCCAAAATCACGCTGACGCGCTCGTGGAGTTGGCCCGGTTGAATGTCCAAAATCCGCTGGCGACCATTGGTGGCAGCGCCCCCGGCTTGCTCGACCAACCAGCCCATGGGGTTGGCCTCGTACATCAGGCGCAGCTTGCCCGGTTTATTGGGTTCGCGCTTGTCCCAGGGGTACATAAACACGCCGCCGCGCGTCATGATGCGGTGCACGTCAGCGACCATGCTGGCAATCCAACGCATATTGAAATCCTTGCCGCGCGGCCCTTCTTTGCCTTCCAAGCATTCGTCAATGTAGCGGCGCACTGGCGCATCCCAGTGGCGCATATTGCTCATGTTGATGGCAAATTCTCGGGTGTCTTCAGGAATTCGCACATTTTCTTGCGTCAGCACGAACGAGCCTTGCTCGCGGTCGAGGGTGAACATGGCTACGCCATCGCCAACCGTCAATACCAGCGTGGTCTGTGGGCCATAGACGCAGTAACCGGCTGCCACTTGTTGGTGGCCGGCTTGCAAAAAGTCGGTTTCTTCCACACCCCGGTCGCCTTCTGGCTTTTTCAGCACACTGAAGATGGTGCCAATACTGACGTTGACATCAATGTTGCTGGAGCCATCTAAAGGATCAAACAGCAGCAGGTATTCGCCCTGTGGGTAGCGGTTGGGCACAACGTAGATGCCGTCCATTTCTTCCGAGGCCATCGCTGCCAAGTGGCCGCCCCATTCGTTGGCTTCGATCAGCACCTCGTTGGCGATGATGTCGAGCTTCTTTTGCATTTCGCCCTGCACGTTTTCGGTGTCGGCGCTGCCCAGCACACCACCAAGCGCGCCTTTGTTGACGGCTTGGCTGATGCTTTTGCAGGCCCGTGCTACCACTTCCAGCAGCAGGCGCAGTTGCGAGGGGATAAGGCCGTCAACGCGTTGTTGTTCGACCAAGTAGCGTGTCAGGCTGATTCGTTTTGCCATAGGTTTCTCCTTATTCGGCCAATGCGCGGGTGACGACCTCGCGCACATCGTTGCTCAGGTCGGGGCGGGCGGCGACGCGAACAATGGCTTCGCGCGCCGCTGTGCGCCACGGCTGGGCCAGTTTCTTCCAGCGGTCTAGTGCCCGGGCCAGGCGTGCCGCCACCTGTGGGTTGATCGCGTCCAGCTCGACGACGCGCTCACTCCAAAAAATATAACCCGCTGCATCCGCCCGGTGAAAAGCACCCGGATTGGCACTGCAATAGCTGAAAATGACGCTGCGCGCCCGGTTGGGATTTTTGAGCGAAAAGTCCGGGTGCAGCAGCAGTTGCTTGACCAGCGGCAAAATGTCGCCCCCGTGGTCGCTGGCACCGGCTTGCAGGGCAAACCATTTGTCGAGTACCAACGGTTCGTCTTTGAACAGGGCGTGAAACCGTGCCAACGCTGGTGCTGCCAGTGCGTGGCGGCTGCCCACCAGCGCGGCCAGCGCATGGAAGCGGTCGGTCATGTTGCCCGCATCTTTAAAGCGTTGCAGTGCCTTGCCCGGCCAGAGGGCATCGCCGGTGTGCCGCGCTGCCAAACACAGCATCGACAGCGCCAGACCCGCCAGCGCCCGCCGTCCGGCTGATACGGCATCGGGCCGGTAAGCGCCGCTGGCTTGGTGCTGGGTGTAGGCCCATTGCCAATCCTCATGCAAGGCCAGCGCCAGTTGGCTGCGCATCGCTTCGCGCACAGCGTGGACGCGCTGCGGATCGACGACATCGAGCTGCTCGGCGATGTAGGTCTCCGATGGCAGCGTCAGCACCAGCTCTTTGTAGGCTGCATCAAGGGCTGGGTTGCGCAGCACACCGCGCAGGGCCTCGACAAAGGCTGCACCAAGGTAATTTGGAGCTAAATGACGATCAAAATCGGTACTAGCGCTTGCCCCATCTTCATGAGTAGCTATTGTATTGATAGCATTGATGGCGCTTCGCAGCGCCAAGCGCTGGCCCGCCTCCCAGCGGTTGAAGGCATCGCTGTCGTGGGCCAATAGGGTCAGCAGTTCGTCGTCGGTGTAATCGACATCCAACACCACCGGGGCGCTAAAGCCGCGCAGCAGCGAAGGCACCGGAGCGCTATCGACATTCACAAAGGTCAGGGTTTGCGCCGCATCGGTCAAAACCACGGTGCGCGAAGGCGCGCCCGCTGCCGCCTCCAGCGCCATTTGCAACGGCAAGGCCGCGCCATCGGCACTGAGCAAGCCCAGCTCCACGGGGATCACCAGCGGCTCTTTGGTCGCTTGGCCCGCAGTGGCTGGGCAGCTTTGGGCCAGTGTCAGGGTGTAGGTGCGCGCCGCAGCGTCGTACTGGCCGCTGGCGCGCACACGCGGCGTACCCGCTTGGCTGTACCAGCGTTTGAACTGGTGCAACAACTGCGCCAACTCCGACAGCGGATTGGCATCGGCAATGGCTTGGGCAAAATCATCGCAGGTGACGGCTTGACCATCGTGGCGCTCAAAATAGAGCTTCATGCCCTTGGCAAAACCTTCGCGTCCCACCAGCGTGTGCATCATCCGCACGACTTCGGCCCCTTTTTCGTAGATGGTGACGGTGTAGAAGTTGTTGATTTCGA
>JAIEMS010000052.1 GCA_019751915.1 Burkholderiaceae bacterium | reverse complement strand
TCGCTGGTGTACCGGCGCGGCGCACGTTTAGGCGAGCGCCGTTTGCGCCAAGAATTGCGCGCCAAGGGGCTGGATGCCGACACGGTGGCGCAAGCGCTGGAGCCGCTGCACGGCACCGAACCGGCGCGCGCCCGCGCAGTCTGGCAGCGCAAATTTGGCGCACCGGCCACCGATGCCGCAGGCCGCGCCAAGCAGATGCGCTTTTTACTGACCCGAGGCTTTTCGATGGACGTGGTGCGGCAGATGCTGCAAGGCCGCAGCGACGACGACGACGACGATGAAGGTGTGGCGCTGCGCTAAAACGATTCAATGGGCAGGTAGCCGACGATGCTCAGATCGGAGCGCTTGAGCAGCACCGTCCAATCGCTGCGGCGCGACACCAGCGGCAAACCGATCACTTCGGCAGCGTTCAGGCCCGCTTGGGCCAACAAGCCATCGAGTGCCGCCCCACCATCGGTGGCGCGGCTGCGCAAAAATGCCGCATCCCGGCCCCGCTCCTGCATCTGCGCTTGATGGGCGGCATCCAGCACCTGCCAACGCTCGGGCATACGGGCTACGTCCTTACCGGCAAGGGCCGATTCGACCGACTTCATCATCTCGTCCAAGCTTTGTGACTTGCGAACGCCAATCATCCGAACCCCGTGCAGGGGGAGTTTTTGGAATTCGGGTGCCGCTTTTGCCAACTCCAGCGGGTCCACATCGGCGGCAGTGACCACCTGAAAGCGATCGACCTCATGCACCAAATACACCGGGCGGGCTTGAAACACCGTCACCAAGCCGTACGCCAACGCCGCCATTTGCAGCAGCACGATGACCGACAGGTCTAAAAACAATTCCCGGCGGGGCTTGGCACGGTTGAAAACGCACAAGGTCAACACAGGCCCGAGCAGCAAATCAACCGACACCACCAAACCAAACAACTCCAGCCCGCCCGAGACATGGCGGTAGGGGTGCGGAAACCAAATCCCAAAAACCAACCATGCCGCCAACAATGCAATCAGGCCACTGCCAATGAAATGCACCCCAGCGGCCAGCCCACGATCTTTCCATTGCATGGTTTGACAACCCTCCAAAAATTATTTTTGATAGCACTTCATCCAATCTGAGTGCGGGCTAAAGCCCAATTTAGCGCAAATTTTATGGAATCGGAGTCAGATGTTGATTTTTTGCCCCACGGCTACGCCGAGCAGGGCGCTTTTCAGCTGGGGTAGATGGATGAAAGTCGATCAAGCTGGGGGCGGATGCCAAGGTGAAAGCGCGCTGCGGATGGGAGTGCTCTACCCGGACGGTGCCTAATGGTGCGTGTTTGGAGTCAGCTAGAAGGCCGGTACAGCACCAACAGTGGCGCAAGTGTCCCGGAAAAAACGTGTTCTGAGAAAAAGATAGCGCTCGGTTCTGGTGCCGATGGCAGCTATTGGCATTTCTCAATACCAACTATAAATTATTTTAATAAATAATGAGTTACTGAACTATAAAAATTAATTTTTATATTTATAAAATAAAGGGCATAAATTTTATCTAGCTAAACTAGATTAACTAGATCATGATTTATGCCCTCCAGTCAGAATTTACTTTTCCGAACTGTCGCAAGCGACTTTCGTATTTTTGTGTGCAGCAGTAGCGCTGTCCATAGCACTCTTGGAGCTGATCTTAGCGTCACTCACCTTGTTTTGAGCATGGGCTTCAGCAGCCGTCTGGTGGTGCTTTGCAGCTGCTTCGTGATCGACGGCAGCCTTTTTGTGCAGAGCGCTGGATTCGTTGGTATTGGTCATAGTATTTTCCTAACTTGGAGAAGTGGATGAATCTAAAGTCAATCAGCACTGATTAAGCTTTCACCTAACCAAAGTGCTAAGTCATAGTAGTTTCGTAAATTGGTCTAGACCGTTCGGCAACGTACACAGCAACGAATTAAAAATAAACCCTGCTAGCGGCTGGAATTTCAGGGTGGGTTCAAATCTGAAAAGTGCAACACAATAAAAAACCGCCGCACCCCCAAAGGGTGAGGCGGTTCGTCGGTTGCGTTGGCTGGGGAATGTGGGGTTACCAGCGACCCAACCTACGCAGCTAAATTATTTGCACTCTGCAGGTGCAAAACGTGCAGGCAGCGTACCAGCAGCCTGACCCACAGCCAGTGTTGCGGCTGGCGTACCAAAAGCAGCACAGCGCCACTTGGTGGAATCTGCAGGGGGAGTAAATGCAGCGGTTCCGACGGGCAAAGCGGTACCGGGCAACGCTGCGCCGGTATAGGGCATGATGGTCAGAGTACCGTTACCAGCAGCAACAGTAGTCGTTACAGTGATTAAGCCCGTAACTGCAGCCACACCAATGCTGGTGATATTGGTACTGGCGACGGGGGGTGTGAAGCCTTGGGCGTAGCCAGCTGAATCAGAACGTGGATTACCCGATGCCAAAAAGTCTTGCACTGCAACCTTAGCAGCAGACGCACCAATCAAGCCTTCAGAAACACGGGAACGCACCGTGTAATCTTGGTACGCAGGCAAAGCCACCGCAGCCAAAATACCGATAATCGCCACCACGATCATCAATTCAATCAGGGTAAAACCCTTTTGCACATTGTGTTTCATCAATATCTCCTTGGAGCACGTTGGTAAGTCAACACCTGCAGAACTTTCTTCAGGCTTGCCCTTTTAACAGCAGATTCTGTGCCAACCCGCAAACTGCAACTGGGCGTGTCATGGGGCTTACAAAAGCCGGTTGCAAGGCCTTCTTTGTAACAACGCTGGCCCATTTTGGCAGTCGGTGTGACTTTTTTGTCGCGCTAAGTTGTCACAAGAGCGTGGGCGGTAGCTTCCAGCGCCGCCGCCGCAACCCGTTTGGTGGTTTAACAAGCATCGGCTAGGCCAAAGACCACACCGTTGTTGTCGTAACATACAAACATTGCCTATCTCCTCAGGAGACACCCATGTCGGTGCATACTTTTTCCAGCCGAGACTTCACACGCAACGTGTCTGTTGCCAAACAAGCGACTATAGACGGGCCAGTTTTTATCACTGATCGAGGAAGGCCAGCTTTCGCGCTGCTGAAAATCGAAGACTACTACCGCATCATGGGCCACCAAGGGCCTTCGTTGCTGGAAGTGATGGACGGCATTGCCTGCGCTGAGAACATGGAATTCAATCCCCCGCGTTTAGATTTGCAAACCCGGCCTGCGGCATTGGATGGATAGCCCATGTTCATTCTCGACACCAACGTGATTTCAGAGCTACGCCAAGGTAAACGAAACCAATCCCCAGAAGTTCGCCAGTGGGCTGCCGCTCAACCGATTGATCGGCTTTTCTTATCGGCCATCACTATTCTGGAACTCGAACAAGGTATCTTGTTGCTGGAACGGCGCACTCCCCCACAAGGGGCAGCACTGCGGCTGTGGCTGGCGGGTGTTCGCGCAACATTTGCCCACCGGATTTTGGCGTTCACCGGCGAGACAGCAACGCTGTGTGCAGGGCTTCATGTGCCAGACCCTCGTTCAGAGCGGGATGCCATGATCGCAGCAACGGCACTCGAACACGGCTTTACCGTCGTAACGCGCAATACGCAGGACTTTCTAGGCACCAAAGTGCCATTGCTCAACCCGTGGTGAACTTCTCATCACCCGCCAACGGCCAACGTTACTGAGGCCGCGCCGATGATGGCGGCGGATTGCCTGCGCCCGAATGGTCACGCCGTGACGGTGGCTGGTCAGGGCGTGCCACCAAGCCTTCGGGCGAGGGCAGGCACGTCGCTGCCACTTTGCCCTCGGGGGTGGCGTGCGAGATGGCATCACCGGCTTTTTTGCCTTGGCAGTCGGTGTAAGCATGGGGCGGTGGCCCTTGCCGTCCGGCGTGGCCCGCTGGGGGCGGCATGGGGGCTGGCGGGTTCTGGGCCATGACCCCATGCGCAAACAAAGCCAACAGGGTCGATAAAAGAAGTTTTTTCATCTGGATCCTCACGTTGCTGCACCATCACACATCAATATTGCCTGCCCGCAGCGCATTGGTTTCGATAAATTCGCGGCGCGGCTCCACATCATCGCCCATCAGCATGGTAAACACGCGGTCGGCTTCGATGGCATCGTCAATTTGCACCCGCAGCAGACGGCGTACCTGTGGGTCCATCGTTGTTTCCCACAGTTGTGCTGGGTTCATTTCGCCCAAGCCTTTGTAGCGTTGGCGCGCGGTGGTGCGCTCGGCCTCGGCAATCAGCCAACGCATGGCTTGGCGGAAATCGGCAACTTTTTCTTCTTTCTGGCGCTCACCCTCGCCGCGCAGTACCTTGGCCCCTTCACCCAGCAGCCCCCGGAAGGTGTCTGCCGCTTCGGCCAGTGCTGCGTAGTCAGCACCGTTGACAAAATCTTGCGTCAAAACGCTGCTCTTGACGTTGCCGTGGTGGTGGCGGCTGATGCGCAACAAGGGTTTGTCGGTACGCACATCAAACTCCCCAGCCACACTGGCGGGTGTGCCTGAAGTGTTCAGCTCGCGCAATTTGGCTTCTAGGGCTACCGCGCTGGCTTGTGCATCTGCGAGCGTATCGAGGTTGAGCACAATGCCATCGGCCACGGCGCGCAGGGCTTCAAAGTCCATAAAGTGCGACAGCCGGGCAATCACGCTTTCGGCCACTTGGTGCTTGCGCGCCAGTTCGGCCAAGGTTTCGCCGGTCAGCACGTTGACCTCGGGCACGATGCCATCGGCGGCGGTGCTGGTGATGATGCTGGCATCCTTCAAAGCAATCCGCAGCAAAAAGCCATCCAGCGCCGCTGCGTCTTTCAGGTACAGCTCCTCTTTGCCCGCCTTGACTTTGTACAGCGGGGGCTGGGCAATGTAGATGTGGCCGCGCTCGACCAATTCGGGCATTTGGCGGTAAAAGAACGTCAGCAGCAGTGTGCGGATGTGCGCGCCGTCCACGTCGGCATCGGTCATGATGATGATGCGGTGGTAGCGCAGTTTAGAGACATCAAAATCGTCGTTGCCCGTGCTGCCACCGGCATGGCCGATGCCGGTGCCCAAGGCGGTAATCAGCGTCAAAATTTCGTTGCTGGTCAGCAGCTTTTCGTAGCGGGCTTTTTCGACGTTCAAAATTTTGCCGCGCAGCGGCAAGATGGCTTGGAATTTACGGTCGCGCCCCTGCTTGGCCGAACCACCGGCTGAATCGCCCTCGACGATGTAGATTTCGCACATCGCGGGGTCTTTTTCTTGGCAGTCGGCCAGCTTGCCGGGCAAGCCCATGCCATCGAGCACCCCTTTGCGGCGGGTCATTTCGCGGGCTTTGCGGGCCGCTTCACGGGCGCGGGCGGCTTCGACAATCTTGCCGCAAATAATTTTCGCGTCGGCTGGACGCTCTTGCAGGTAGTCGGTGAGCAGTTTGCCCACAATGTCTTCCACCGGCGCGCGCACTTCGCTCGATACCAGCTTGTCTTTGGTTTGGCTGCTGAACTTAGGCTCGGGCACCTTGACGCTCAAGACACAGCACAGGCCTTCGCGCATGTCGTCGCCGGTCACTTCAACTTTGGCCTTTTTGGCAAAGTCGTGTTCTTCAATGTATTTGTTGATGACGCGGGTCATGGCCGCGCGCAGGCCCGTCAAGTGGGTGCCACCGTCGCGCTGGGGAATGTTGTTGGTAAAGCACAGCACCTGTTCGCTGTAGCCGCTGTTCCACTGCATGGCGACTTCCACACCAATGTGGGTGCCGGGAATGCCGCCATAGGTCTCAGCGGGGCGCTCGCCCGCAGCGTAGAACGATGTCGGGTGCAGCACCGTTTTGCCCTTGTTGATAAATTCAACAAAGCCACGCACACCGCCTGCGCCCGAAAAATCGTCTTCTTTGCCACTGCGCTCGTCTATCAACCGAATCCGCACGCCGTTGTTCAAGAAGCTCAGTTCGCGCAAGCGTTTGGCCAAAATCTCGTAGTGGAACTCGTTGTTCTCTTTGAAGATGTCGGTATCGGGCAAAAAGTGAACCTCGGTGCCGCGCTTTTCCGTGGTGCCGCTGATTTTCATCGGCGAAACTTCCACGCCGTCGATCACTTCGACGATGCGGTTTTGCACAAAGCCCCGGCTGAAGTCCAGCACGTGCACTTTGCCTTCGCGGCGCACCGTCAGGCGCAGTTTTTTGCTCAGGGCATTGACGCACGACACCCCGACCCCGTGCAGCCCGCCCGAGACTTTGTAGCTGTTTTGGTTGAACTTGCCACCGGCGTGCAATTCGGTCAGGGCGATTTCGGCAGCGCTGCGTTTCGGCTCGTGCTTGTCGTCCATCTTCACGCCGGTCGGGATGCCCCGGCCATTGTCCGTGACGCTGATGGAGTTGTCGGTGTGGATGGTGACGACGATGTCGTCACAGTGACCGGCCAGCGCCTCGTCAATGGAGTTATCGACCACCTCAAACACCAGATGGTGCAGGCCAGTGCCGTCGGAGGTGTCGCCGATGTACATGCCGGGGCGCTTGCGCACCGCTTCCAAGCCTTCGAGGATGGTGATCGAGCCTTCGCCATAACTTTCGCTGGCTCCCGCCTGATGAGCGTCAATCTTGGGCACGGCGGGGGCACCGTTGCCGTTTTCTTCGGGTACGGGCAGGGAGTTTTCAGCGGTCATGGTCAGCCTCGGGAAGTCATGGAAACAGGAGCTTCCATCGTTCAAATAATGGTCAAATATGCTTCTAGCGCTTATCCATCAAGCACCAATAGCTATCTATTTTATAGCAATCATCTACTCAAATACGCATCGGCATCACCACGTATTTGAAGCTGTGGTTGTCGGGGATGGTCAACAACGCCGAGCTGTTGCCATCGGCCAACTCGATCTTGACCATGTCTTGGCCCATGCTGGTCAGCGCGTCGATGAGGTAGGTGACGTTAAAGCCAATTTCGATGGCATCGCCGTTGTAGTCGATATCGAGTTCATCCACGGCCTCTTCTTGCTCGGCGTTGTTACTGGCGACGCGCAACGTACCGGGTTCGATGTTCAAGCGCACGCCCTTGAACTTCTCGCTGGTCATGATGGCCGTGCGCTGCAAACTCGCCAGCAGCGGGGCGCGGCCCAAGGTGACGCTGTTGTGGTGGTTTTTTGGAATCACCCGGTTGTAGTCGGGGAACTTGCCCTCGACCAGCTTGGTGACAAACTCCATCGCACCAAAGCTGAACTTGGCTTGGTTGTTGGCAAAGCACATTTCTAACGCGCCGTCGGCATCGCTCAGTAAGCGCTGCAACTCCACCACGGTCTTGCGCGGCAAGATCACCTCTTGTTTGGGCACTTCAACATCCAGCGTCGCGCTGGCAAAGGCCAAGCGATGACCGTCGGTGGCGACCAAGCTCAGTTGTTTGCCCTCGGCGACAAACAAAATACCGTTGAGGTAGTAGCGAATATCTTGCACCGCCATGGCAAATGCTACCTGTCCGAGCAGGGCTTTGAGCGTCTTTTGCGGCACGCTGAAGGTCGGGCCAAAATTGGCCGACTCTTGCACCAGCGGAAAATCGGCTGCCGGCAATGTCTGCAAAGTAAAGCGGCTTTTGCCCCCTTTGAGCACCAGTTTGTCTTGGCTCGACTCGATGCTGACGGTCTGATCGCCGGGCATGGTGCGCAAAATATCAATCAATTTACGCGCGTTGACCGTGGTGGTGAAATCGCCCGTATCACCACCCAACTCTGTCGTGGTGCGAATTTGAATTTCTAAATCGCTGGTGGTCACTTGCAGGGCATTGCCCGTTTTACGCAGCAAAACGTTGGCCAAAATCGGCAGCGTATGGCGGCGCTCCACAATGCCAGCGACCGATTGCAAAACCGCAAGTACGTTGTGTTGTGTTGCCTTGAGGACGATCATGTCAGCCTTTTTCTAAATAGGGGGAAGGGGGTGGGCCAGCCCATAGGCCACGCCTGTGGGCCGCCGAACGTGCCATTTTGCCCGCTTGCCAATGCAAGCCAGAGGGCAGATCAATGGATGCCGTTAGCCTTTGAGGGTCTGCTCCAGCACATGCAACTGCTGGTTCAGTTCGGTAGTTTGCTGGCGCTCAGCAGAGATTTTTCGCACCGCGTGCAGCACCGTGGTGTGGTCACGGCCACCAAACAGCGCGCCAATTTCAGGCAAGCTCTTTTGCGTTAACTCTTTCGCCAAATACATCGCAATCTGGCGAGGCCGGGCAATGCTGGCCGGGCGCTTTTTGCTGTACATATCGGCGATTTTTATTTTGTAGTAGTACGCCACCGTTTTCTGGATGTTTTCCACAGAAATTTGCCGGTTCTGGATCGACAACAAATCGCGCAGCGCTTCGCGGGCCAACTGGATCGAAATTTCTTTGCGGTTAAAACGCGAATAGGCCAAAATTTTGCGCAGCGCCCCTTCGAGTTCGCGCACATTCGAGCGCACATTCTTCGCCACAAAGAAGGCCACTTCTTCGGGCACTTCAACGTTCTCGGCCCGGGCTTTGTTAATCAAAATAGCCACGCGCATTTCCAACTCGGGCGGCTCAATCGTCACCGTCAAGCCCGAATCAAACCGCGACACCAACCGCTCGTGGATGTCGGTCAAACCCTTAGGATAGGTGTCGCTGGTCATGACGATGTGGCTCTTTTTTGCCAACAGTGCCTCGAAAGCGTTGAAGAACTCTTCTTGCGTTCGATCCTTGTTGGCAAAGAACTGCACATCGTCAATCAGCAGCAAATCCAGCGAGTGGTAACGCGCTTTGAATTCGTCAAACGTCTTGCGCTGGTAGGCCTTGACCACATCCGACACAAACTGCTCGGCGTGGATGTAAAGCACCTTGGCATCGGGGCGGTCGGCCAACAATTTGTTGCCCACAGCATGCACCAAATGGGTCTTGCCCAGCCCGACACCACCGTAGATAAACAACGGGTTATAGAGGTGTCCGGGCATACCCGCCACGTGCATGGCCGCAGCATGGGCCATGCGGTTGGCCGAGCCTTCGACCAAGGCATCAAAGGTCAGCCCGGCGTTGAGCCGGTTGCGCGGTGCCTCGCGCACGCTGTCATCGGGCAGCGCAGCGACCACCGTGGCGGGGGCATCGCTCCCAGTGACAGCCGGGGCAGCAGAGGGGGACGAGACGGACTGCACCCGAGATGCGGTGCGCGGCGCGGCAGCGCGCTGGGCCAGAGCCAAATCAAGGGCAATTGGCTCGCCGTACAAATCGGCCATCAAAGCGGCAATACGACCGGCGTACTGGGAGCGAATCCAGTCCAGCGTAAAGCGGTTGGGCACGTACAACGTGATGCGCGACAAATCGTCGGCCACCTGTGCCACCAGCGGCTTGATCCACGTAGTGAACTGCTGCGCGGGCAGGTCTTGTGCCAGTTGTTCAATACACGCCTGCCACAGTGCTTGGCCCGCATCGGGGCCAGAAAGTCGGCGCGGACTGCGATGGAGTTCCTCTTTCATTTTCGGGAATCTTTTTGTGGACAGGAGGAACGGTTCAAGGCAGGAAATTGTAGCTTGTCCCAAAGTTATCCACAACTTGATCACCGCTAACGATACCCCTTGGCAAACCTCTAGATGCAAGCCTTGTTTGCCTCAGGCTGTGAAGCCTGCGATAATCTATGGTTTCCCTGAACGCGCTTCAGGGCAATCATTTGACCCCGATTCTCAAGGAAAAACACCATGAAACGCACTTACCAACCCTCCAAGACCCGCCGCGCCCGCACCCACGGTTTCCTCGTTCGCATGAAAACCCGTGGTGGCCGCGCCGTCATCAACGCCCGCCGCGCCAAGGGCCGCAAGCGCTTGGCCGTCTGAGTCTGATACGGGTTTTGGCTCGCTCCCCGGTTCGCTCCGGCAGGGCTTGAATGCAGGCACTTGCCATGCAGCGGCTGAAAACGCGGGCCCAGTTCCAAGCGGCTATGGCTGGTGGAACCGTGGCGCGTACGCCCCATTTTGCACTGCACCGTCTGGCTCTGAGCGCCAGTGGCGTGGTGCCCGCGACACCGGCATCCGGGCCCGGCTCCTTGGCACAGCCACCAGAGCCGCAGGCCCTTTTTTCTGTGGCCGACCTCTGGTTGGGTGCCATGGCACCCAAACGCTGGGCGCGCCGCGCCGTGACACGCAATGCCATCAAACGGCAAATCTACAGCATCGCTCCGGCATTTGCAGCCCGCCTTGGCTCGGCTGCCTATGTGGTGCGCTTGCGCTCCACCTTTGATCGCAAGCAGTTCACCAGTGCCAGCTCTGACCTGCTCAAGCAGGCCGTGCGGGCCGAGTTGTTGCAACTTTTTGAGCGTGCAGCCAAGCCGGGCCAACCGCCGCTGCGGGCGGTTGCATAATGCGCGGGCTGCTGATTGCGCTGGTCAAGGGCTACCGGCTGCTGCTCAGTCCTTGGCTAGGGTCGGCTTGCCGCTTTCAGCCCACGTGCTCGGCTTATGCACTGCAAGCCCTTGAGCAACACGGCGCAGCCGGTGGCACTTGGCTGACATTAGGGCGACTGCTGCGCTGCAACCCTTGGTGCAACGGTGGCCACGACCCTGTGCCGCCCGAAGCTCCTCGTGCCACGCGCTTGTTCTCGCGGCTGATCTGTCCGGCCCCTTCCTCCTCTTCACCAAAAAAGTCACCATGAACGACATCCGCCGCACTATCTTGTGGGTGATATTTGGCTTTGCCATAGTCCTGTTGTGGGACAAGTGGCAAATACACAACGGCAAGAACCCGACTTTCTTTCCATCGCCGTCTGGCGCTGTGGCAACCGCACCTGCGGCCACTGCATCGGCCCCAGCGAGTGCAGGCATGGCCGCTGTTCCCGTAGCGAGCACCTCCTTAAACGCCAGCGGCCAAGGTGCCGCCGCCGTGCCCGGTCAAAAAGCCCCCACGCCAGCATCGCCCGCAGCCCCTGCGGTGCGCGAAAGCCTCGAAGTCACCACCGATGTCTATCGCCTGACTTTTGACAGCGAAGGCGGCTCCCTGACCCGTGCCGAGTTGCTCCAGCACGCAGACATGGCCGATAAAACGCAAAACTTTTTGCTGTTTGACGAAAGCGCCAAGCGGGTGTACGTGGCACAAACCGGCCTGATCGGTGGCAACTACCCCACGCACAAGACCGCAATGAAGGCCATGCCCGGCCCGCGCAGCCTCAAGGAGGGCGAGAACGAACTGAGCATCCGCTTTGAGTCACCCGACCTCGGTGGCTTGAAACTGGTAAAAACTTGGACGCTCAAACGCGGCACTTACGACATCGCGGTGCAACACGATGTGGTCAACACCAGCAGCGCTGCGTTGTCGCCACAGCTTTACCTGCAATTGGTGCGCGATGGCAACAAGCCACCGGGCGAATCGTCGTTCTACTCGACCTTCACCGGCCCTGCGGTCTATACCGATGCCAAGAAGTACCAAAAAATCGAGTTCAAGGACATCGAAAACAACCAAGTCGATATCCAAAAAGAATCGTCCAATGGCTACGCCGCCATGGTGCAGCATTACTTTGCCAGCGCTTGGCTGCTGGCCGATGGCGTACAGCGCGAACTGTTCATGCGCAAGGTCGATACCAACCTGTACTCGGTCGGCATGATTACTGCCGTGGGCAGCATCGAACCCGGTGCCACCAAGTCGGTGCAAGCGCGCTTGTTTGCTGGCCCGCAAATCGAAAAAACCCTGGAGTCGCTCACGCCCGGCCTAGAGCTGGTCAAAGACTACGGTTGGCTGACCATTTTGGCAAAACCACTGTATTGGCTGCTCGACCAACTGCACAAGCTGCTGTCCAACTGGGGCTGGTCGATTGTGGCGTTGGTGGTGCTGCTGAAGGTGGCGTTTTATTGGCTCAACGCCAAGGCCTACGCCAGCATGGCAAAAATGAAGGCGGTCAATCCCAAGATCATGGAGATGCGCGAACGTCTCAAAGACAACCCACAGCAGATGCAGCAAGAGATGATGCGCATCTACCGCGAAGAAAAGGTCAATCCGATGGGAGGTTGCCTGCCGATCATGATCCAGATTCCGGTGTTTATCGCGCTGTACTGGGTTTTGCTCTCGAGCGTCGAGATGCGTAACGCACCGTGGATCGGCTGGATTCACGACTTATCCACACCCGACCCTTTCTTTATCTTGCCGCTGTTGATGACTGCCAGCTCGCTGCTGCAAACGGCCCTCAATCCGGCCCCACCAGACCCGATGCAGGCCAAAATGATGTGGATCATGCCGCTGATTTTCAGCGTGATGTTCTTCTTCTTCCCGGCAGGTTTGGTGATGTACTGGCTGACGAACAACATTTTGTCGATCGCCCAGCAGTGGATCATCAACACCCGCATGGGCGTGCCACCGCAGTTCAATCTGCCCAAGTTCAGCTAATGCGCTGAACGACGGCACCGAACGCGCCCATGCTGCCCCGCCACACCCAAGCCATTGTTGCCATTGCTACCGCCTCTGGGCGCGGTAGCGTGGGCATTGTGCGGGTGTCGGGCAAAAACTTGGCCGGGTTGGTTGCCGCACTGTGCGGACGCAGCCTGCAACCACGCCAAGCCACCTACTTGGCATTCCAAGATGCCGATGGCAGCGCCATTGACCATGGCTTGGCTCTGTACTTTCCAACGCCGCACAGCTACACCGGCGAAGATGTGCTCGAATTGCAAGCCCACGGTGGCCCGGTGGTGCTGCAATTGCTGCTGGCGCGTTGCTTGGCTGCTGCCGCCGAAATCGATGCGGCCACCGGCCTGCCACGCCTGCCCGGTCTGCGGCTGGCCCAGCCCGGCGAATTTACCGAGCGTGCTTTTCTCAACGACAAAATCGATTTGGCCCAAGCCGAAGCCATTGCCGATTTGATTGATGCCAGCACCGAGGCCGCTGCCCGCAGCGCCAGCCGGTCGCTGTCGGGGGAGTTCTCGCAACAAATTCACGCGCTGCGCGACGCGCTGGTCCACCTGCGCATGCTGGTCGAAGCCACGCTGGACTTTCCTGAAGAAGAAATCGACTTCTTGCGCAAGGCCGATGCGCATGGGCAGCTATCGAATTTGCAGCAAACGCTCGCCACCGTCATGCAGCGGGCCCAGCAAGGCGCACTGCTGCGCGAAGGCATCAAGGTGGTGATTGCCGGTCAACCCAATGCCGGTAAAAGCTCGCTGCTCAATGCACTGGCCGGGGCCGAGCTGGCGATCGTCACGCCCATTGCCGGCACCACCCGCGACAAGGTGCAGCAAACCATTCAAATCGAAGGGGTTCCGCTGCACGTCATCGACACCGCCGGTCTGCGCGACAGCCAAGACGAAGTCGAGCGCATGGGCATTGCCCGGGCTTGGGACGAAATTGCCGGTGCCGATGCCGTGCTTTTCTTGCACGACCTGACACGCTGCGATGCTATCGAATACATAGCAGATGATGCAGTCATAGCAAGCGCTATGGCCGAAAAACTCCCAAAAAACGTCCCGATCATTGACGTTTGGAACAAAAGCGATTGCTTACCCGCCCATGCCACGGCACCTACCAGCGCCAGCGCGTACAGCGACATCTTGCTATCGGCACGCACCGGCGAGGGCTTGGAGCTGCTGCGGCGCAGCTTGCTGCAAGTGGCAGGCTGGCAAAGCGCCCCCGAAGGGGTGTTCATCGCCCGGGCACGCCATGTGCAGGCGTTGCAGCGCGTTGATGCCCACCTGATGGAAGCCGCAGCACAGTTGTTGTGCCAAGGGCCAGCCCTTGATTTACTGGCCGAAGAACTGCGGCTGGCACAAAATGCACTGAGCAGCATTACCGGCGAGTTCACCTCCGACGACCTGCTGGGGGTCATTTTTTCTAGCTTCTGCATCGGCAAATGAACGCCGTACGCCCAGAGCCTGAGTGTAAGCAACCGTAAACCATACTTGTGCATTGCAGGTATTGCCGTTAGCTTTCACTATCTATGCACACCGCACTTGTTCCCGCTCATAAAGCCGATCTTCAAGGCCTCATCCGGGCCATCGACCAAGCCCAGGCCGAAGACAGCATGACCAACCCCCTGACACTGGCCCAATGGGACGTGCTGGCAACGTACCTACAGCCCTGTGCTATCGAATCGGGGCGAGTGCTGTTTGCCCAAGGCACCTCTGACCGCACCTTGTATTGGATCGAAAGCGGTACCCTGAGTGTTCACTATGAAGACGAGAAATCACGCCTGCGCATGGCGATGGTCGGTGCAGGCTCCGTGGTCGGCGAAGGGACCTTCTTCTCGCGCCGCCCCCGCAGCGCCACCGTGCAGGCAGCAGCCCCTTGCCGCCTCTGGGCACTGACTGCGCTGCGTTTTAACGAACTTGGTAACCGCCAGCCCGCTATTGCGCTGGGGTTGTGCATGGCAATGGGCGAAGTTTTGGCCAAACGCCTAGGCAACCGCCGCCGCCGCGTGGCAGCAACTTAATCTTGTAGGCCCCACGACGCAGTAAGATTTGCGCCCGCATCTATTCCAGAGCGGGTCATTTACGTTACACGGCCACCCTAGATTACTCGCATGAACCATCTCTTAATAGACAACCTCGCCAAAACCAACGAAGTGCGAACCGGACAAGCTGCCGCGCAGCAAGCCATTACAGATGCACTGATTGTGACCCTGCTTCAGGCTTATCCACATCTGCTGGACAACCTAGGAACCCACTTGGGCGAACTCGCTGCGGCAGAGCGCATGCATCTGGTGCACGAAGGGGTATCGGCCAAGACCGCTTTTGACACGCGCATCCACAGCACACTGGGACTGCTCGACGCACTCAAAGGTTGTTGAGTTAGATGCAGGCCCTGTGCAAGGGTCAAAAATTCGGGTCACAGTACACTCGTTTTTGAATTTTTACGGTGCTATCCGAAGGAAAAAAGCAATGTCATTGATTAGCTGGTTCACGCGCAAACCCGCGCCCACCAAATCCAAGGTGGCCGAGCCATCGGGTTTACTCAATGCCGATGCCACTGTTCCCTTGATGACCGGTCGCGATGGCAAACCTCTGCCTGCACCGGCCCCTTCTGAGCACGCGGCCAACCGCGTCAATGAGCGCATGGAGCGGCGCGAATTGCTCTACATGGTAGTGCGTGACGCGATGGTGCGCGCCAGTGTGCTGTCGGCCAGCTACAAGTTCAAAGTGTTGTCCCTCGATCAGCGGGGGCGACAATTTTTAATCATGATGGATTTGGCCCACGAGTACGGCGGCGAAACCACGCGCCTGAGCGAAATCGAAGCCCTGATTGCCCAAACCGCCAAAACACGCTACGACATCACGGTAACGGCTGTCTATTGGCGTATCAACGACCATGTAGCCGTGGGCCTGCCACAAAAGAGCACCGGACAACCAGCAACTGCCGCCCACCCAACACCTGCGCCAGCGCCAGCCTCCCCCCCTGCCTCCCCCCCCACACCGCGTCCTAGACCTGCCCCCGTAGTGGCCCCGGCAACACCTGCACCTGCACCTGCACCAACGCCACGACCCACCCCCACCCCGCCCCGTTTTGAGCCGATTGAAGCCGACGAAGTAGCTGCCTTCAAAAAAGCTTTGGCCAGCGCTGCTGCTGCCCGACCCGCCGCACCAGCCGTGCCACTGGGAGTCTCAGTCCATTCAGGGCCACTGCGCCAACCGACAAGCCCATCGAGCTTTGCCGACACCGAAATGCCCGACGAAGCACGCGCTCCAGACTTAGGTAGCACCCAGTATGGCGAGCTGCGCTGATGTGTGGTACTCCCCATTTGCGTCAGTGCTTCTCTCCGCGCCCGCATAATCAGGTTCTTGATAAACACCCGCACTGCTTGCAACCTCGGCTGCAAGCAGTGCGCATGAAATCCGGCCCATGTCCGTTTCTCTTTTACTGATTGAAGGCCGCCAAGACCGCGCCCAAGCCATAGTGGGAGCGTTGGTTGATCAGTGGCTGGGCTGGCATGTGAACGTGGCCCCAACCTTGTGGCAAGCACGCGCCTTGCTGGCCTACCGCAGTTTTGACGTGGTATTGACGGCGCAGCGTTTGGCCGATGGCTCGGCCTTTGATGTACTGGGTATTTTGCAAGGCCAACCGGCACTGATCTTGGTTCCTGAAGGCTCTGAGTCCAATGCAGCCCAAGCCATGCGGCACGGTTTCAGCGATTTTGTGGTGCAAGACGACAATCGCAACTACTTACTCACCTTACCCGCCCAAATCGAAGCCGTACTCGAACGCAGTACCGCAGCGCGCACACGCCAAAGTGCAGAAGTTTTGCTGGCACGCCAGCATCAAGTGCTACAAGCGATTTCCCGGGCCCAGTCGACCTTCATCAGCAGCCAAGCGCCCCATGCCGCATTCGAGATGCTGCTGCAAGAAATGCTGTCGCTCACCCAAAGCACCTTTGGTTTTATTGGGCAAATCGAATCCACGCAGGGCCAGACACCCTTCTTGCGGGTGCAGGTTTTTATAGATACCGGCCCCCATGGAGCGGCCAGTAAAAACCAAACACGCCGAGAGACCCACGACATCCCCCTGACCGACCCCGAGTGTCTGCTGGCAACAGCCTTGCACGGCAACGCCCCATTCATTTGCAATGCCCCCGGCAAGGATGCGCACACCAGCGGCCTGCCTGCCAACTACCCACCACTGACAGCCATGCTAGGGCTACCGATCCATGCCAGCGCCTCAGAGCGGGTTGCCATCGTGGTGCTGGCAAACCGCCAAGGTGGATACGGTAGCCTCGATGTGCATTTTCTGCATCCTCTGCTCGGTACCGTAGGGCAACTAGAAGTAGCGCGGCGGGCCGTCATTGTGCGCCAAGGCATTGAAGACCAACTCACGCGCACCAGTGCCTTGCTGGCAGAAAAAACCCAAGCCTTGGAGCTAACGCTCGACAGCGTCTCCCAAGGCATCGCCTACGTAGATGTGCACCACCACATCCGCGTACACAACCGCCGTTTTCTCGAACTCCTGAATTTGCCCGCCCAATGGTTGCTCAATGAACCACGACTGCAAGACGTGGTTCGGCTGCAAACCGGATGTGAAGATGGGAGCCAACACTTTGCATTTATCGGGCCTGCGGTTTCCGGCGATGCGGCAATGCCCCCAGAAATTTGTGTCCGGCGCACTGCAACGGGCCGCTACCTTGAAGTACGCGCTCGCGCACTGAGCAGCGGTGGCAACGTGTACACCTTCACCGACGTTACCGACTACTTGGCCGCTCAAGAGGCGCTGCGCCAAAGCGAAGCCCGCTGGCGCAGCCTGACGCAATTGTCATCCGATTGGTACTGGGAGCAAGACGCTGAGTTTCGCTTTGTGCGACTGCACGGGGGCCAACAAAGTAATCTGAGCATGCACGACGAGGCCCACTACGGCTTGGCCCGCTGGGAGCTACCCCACACAGGTGTCACACAGGCGCAGTGGCACACGCACCACGCGCAACTCAAAGCGCATGAGGTGTTTCATGACTTTGAGATGGAACGCCCGACCAACGATGGCACATCGATTTGGGTATCGGTCAGTGGTGAACCAATTTTTGACAGCACGGGCCAATTCAGTGGCTACCGCGGCGTAGCACGCAACATCACCCAGCGCAAAAAAGCCGAGGCAGAAATCCAGCGGCTGGCTTTTTACGACGAACTCACTGGCCTGCCCAACCGACGCTTGCTATTGGATCGACTCGAACGTGCTACCGCCGCCTGCGCCCGCAGCACAGACCACGGGGCCTTGCTGTTTCTGGATTTGGACAACTTCAAGGATATCAACGACACCTTAGGCCACGAATGGGGTGACCGCCTGCTCGTGCAGGTGGGCCTGCGCATCAAAGGCTGTGTCCGGGCCAACGACACCGTAGCGCGACTCGGGGGGGACGAATTTGTGGTGATATTGCAAGGCCTGCACACGGTTGAAACCGAAGCCGCCGTCGAAACCGAAGCAATAGCCCAAAAAATCTTGGCGATGCTCAACCAACCCTACGACTTAGAAGGTCGCCAAATACACAGCACCCCCAGCATTGGTATCGCACTGTTCAGTGGCCCAGCACAACCTGCCCAAGAACTGCTCAAACGCACCGATCTGGCAATGTACCAAGCCAAGGCCCAAGGGCGCAACACGTTGTGCTTTTTTGATCCCGGAATGCAGGCAGCAGCCTCAGCACGCTCAACGCTGGAAACCGACATACGCCAAGGCCTGCAACGGGATGAATTCATCTTGCATTACCAGCCGGTCGTGGATGCGCAGGGCCACATGTTGGGCGCTGAGGCCTTGGTACGCTGGCAACACCCACAGCGCGGCATGGTGCCCCCAGGACAGTTCATTACACTGGCCGAACAAACCGGCCTGATTTTGCAACTCGGACGCCAAGTGCTGCGCGCCGCTTGCCGACAGCTAGCGCTCTGGAACACCCAACCCGAACACGCCCACTGGACAGTCGCAGTCAATGTCAGTGCGCAGGAATTTCGCCACCCCGATTTTGTTCAACAGGTGCTGACCATACTGGAGAACACCGGTGCTGATCCACACCTGCTCAAACTGGAGTTGACCGAAAGTTTGCTTTTGCACGATGTGGAAGAAAGCATCTCTAAAATGCAGGCACTGCGGACTCTGGGGGTCGGGTTCTCCCTCGACGACTTTGGTACCGGCTACTCCTCGTTGAGCTATCTCAAACGCTTACCGCTGGACCAACTGAAAATTGACCAAAGCTTTGTCCGCGATGTTTTGACAGATCCCAACGATGCAGCCATTGCCTGCACCGTGGTGGCCTTGGCAAACAGTCTCGGGTTGGATGTAGTCGCTGAAGGCGTAGAAACACAAGGCCAACACGCATTTTTGCTGGCCAATGGTTGCCGACGCTTTCAAGGTTACTATTTTGGCCGGCCTGTGCCAGCGCAAGACTTGCCCCCGTCCTAACCGCGCAACAGCTTGTTCTGGGCCCCAGCCAATGCGCCCGGATGGCCCGATAACACCAGCGTATCGCCCGCTGCCAGCACGGTTTCTTCGGTCGGTGTGGACATACGTCCATTGTCGTGGCGCAAATTAACCACGCGCACGCCCATCGATTGCAATGCTAACTCTCCCAACGGTTTACCCAGTGTGTGTGCCCCCGGTGGCAATGTGACGGTAAACAAGCGTACTTGGTCGCGCTCATTGACCGTATCATCATCAGCGCCATGAAAATACCCACGCAACAGGTTGTATCGTGCATCGCGCTGGTCTTGTACCAACCGCAAAACCCGGCGCATCGGCACGCCCACCAATGCCAGAGCATGGCTAGCCAACATCAGCGAGCCTTCAATGGCCTCAGGTACTACCTCGGTGGCACCAGCGGCACGCAATTTATCTAGGTGCGAATCGTCCTGCGTACGCACCACCACCGGCACCCGTGGTGCATGGGAGCGGGTGTTTTCCAACACTTTGAGTACCGCTGGTACATCGATAAAGGTCACAGCAACCGCACTGGCCCGCACTAAGCCAGCTGCTACCAACGCCTGTAGGCGTGTGGCATCGCCATACACCACCGTATGCCCTGCCGCCGCCGCTTGGCGCACACGGTCAGGATCAAGGTCAAGGGCCATGTAAGGAATGCCCTCGCGCTCTAGCATGCGCGCTAAGTTTTGCCCAGAACGCCCATAACCACAAATGATGACGTGTTTGCTGGTATCGATAGCCCTGCGAGCAATTGTGGTCATTTGGAGCGATTGCTGAAGCCAATCGCTAGCGACCAACTTCATCACGATGTGGTTGCTGTACATGATCAGAAATGGCGTTGCCAGCATCGACAGCACCATGGCTGCCAAAATCGGATTCATGAGCGCCGGGCGTACCAAACCATGCTCTTGGGTCAGAGAGAGCAACACAAAACCAAACTCACCAGCCTGTGCCAAATACAAACCTGTGCGCAAACTCACCCCCGTTGTAGCCCCCAAACCACGCGCCAGCGACAAGATGACGCCCAGTTTCAATCCCAACGGCACGATCAGCAAAACCAGCACCAGCACCCACTGCTCCAGCAAGATATGCCAGTCGAGCATCATGCCAATGGTGATAAAGAACAAACCCAGCAGCACGTCGTGAAAAGGCCGAATGTCGGTGCCCACTTGGTGGCGGTACTCGGTTTCAGACACCAAAACCCCGGCAATAAAGGCACCCAGCGCCAAACTCAGTCCGGCCAGCTCCGTAAGCCACGACAGGCCCAGCGTAATCAGCAGCAGATTGAGCATAAACAGCTCGTCACTTTTGCGTCGTGCTACCAACGTTAGCCACCAACGCATCACACCTTGACCTCCGGACAGCAACACCGTCACCAAAACCAGCGCTTTCAGCAGGGCAAACCCCAAGGCCGTCAGCAATTGATCGGGAGAAGAACCCAACGCCGGAATCAACACCAGCAGCGGAACCACGGCCAAATCTTGAAACAACAAGATACCCAAAATACGCCGACCATGCTCGCTTTCGAGTTCTGCACGCTCGGCCATCAGTTTGACCACAATGGCCGTGCTGCTCATGGCAAGCGTTCCAGACAGCGCTAAGGCGGTTTGCCAGCCCACATCCCAAACCCCGCCCACCCAAGCAGCCAGCCCCAGCGTGCCGGCAAATGCAATAGCGGTGGTCAATACCACCTGCAACATACCCAGACCAAATACATTGCGCTGCATGGCACGCAATTTGGGCAAACTGAACTCTAAACCGATCGAGAACATCAAGAAAACAACGCCAAATTCACCCAAATGGCGAACACTGTCAGAGTTTTGGGCCAACGCCAAAGCGTGAGGCCCAATCAAGATGCCGGCAGCCAAATAACCCAGCATAGGAGGCAGCTTGAGGCTGCGGCAAACGACCACGCCCAGCACAGCGGCCAGCAGGTACAACAAAGTCAAAGCAAGTGAGGACATCCTAGGATGCTAGCCGAGCCTCGTGTCATGGCCGATAGAATCCGCGCATGTATTCAGTCCCCGGCGCTGCGCGCCCTTTTGATGCCGACCAAGCCTTGCGCTTGGGCCGAGAAACCTTCGATATCGAGGCCGCTGCGCTGCGCCATCTGGGCCAGCGCCTAGATGTTCGTTTTGCCCAAGCCGTGCAACACTTGTTGCAAACACCGGGCCGCGTGGTGGTGATGGGAATGGGCAAGAGCGGCCACGTGGGGCGCAAAATTGCCGCTACGCTGGCCTCCACCGGCACCCCGGCACTGTTTGTTCACCCCGCCGAGGCCAGTCACGGCGACTTGGGCATGGTTACGGCACAAGACTTGGTATTGGCGATCTCCAACAGCGGCGAGAGCTCCGAATTCACCGCCATCTTGCCGGTACTCAAGCGTTTGGGTGTAACCCTTGTGGCTATCACCGGAAACGTGCAATCGACATTGGCACGGCACGCTGATTTGACCCTCGATTGCAGCGTCGAACGCGAAGCCTGCCCACTCAATCTGGCTCCCACTACCAGCACAACCGCCCAACTGGCGCTGGGCGATGCCCTCGCTGTGGCTTTGCTAGATGCACGGGGGTTTCGGGCGGAGGACTTTGCCCGCTCACACCCTGGTGGTGCACTGGGGCGCAAGCTACTCACCCACGTCAGCGATATTATGCGCACCGGCGACGAAGTCCCCCGCGTCGGGCCAGAGGCCGGTTTTAGCATACTGATGCGCGAAATGAGCACCAAACGGTTGGGTGCCTCGGCAGTGGTCGATGATGCTGGCAAAGTGCTGGGTATTTTTACCGATGGCGATTTGCGCCGGTGCCTTGAGGCGGGGGCTGATTTGCGTGGTGCCACCGCCGCCCAGCTCATGCACAACATGCCACGAACCATCGCAGAAAGCGCCTTGGCTGTCGATGCGGCAGAAATGATGGAAACCCACGGCATCACCAGCGTGTTGGTACTGGATGCCGAGGGCCTGCTGGTGGGCGTGGTGCATATTGGCGACCTGATGCGCGCCAAAGTCATTTAAGGGCTGCTTGTATGTTTCCTGTTGTTCAGTTCCCTACCGAGTTGCTGCTGCGCGCACAAGATGTGCGTGTGGCTTTTTTTGATGTCGATGGTGTATTGACCGATGGTGGTCTGTACTTCAGCGAATCTGGCGAAACCATCAAACGTTTCAACACCTTGGATGGTCATGGCCTCAAGCTGTTGCAAAAAGCGGGTATTACCCCGGCTGTGATTACCGGGCGGGACTCGGCACCGCTGCGCCTGCGCCTGCAGGCACTAGGAATCGAGCATGCCGTCTTTGGCACTGAGAACAAACGCCCAGCCGCCGAACAAATCTTGGCAATGCTGGGGCTGGACTGGTCACAAGCAGCCGCAATGGGTGATGACTGGCCCGATCTGCCCGTGATGTGCCGCTCTGCCTTGGCCTGCGCTCCCAGCAACGCACAGACAGAAGTGCGGGCTGCAGCCCACTATGTGACGCAAGCACGGGGCGGCGACGGCGCAGCACGGGAATTTTGCGATCTGTTGCTGGTAGCTAGCGGGCGTTATGCCGCATTGCTAGCGGAATACACCGCATGAGAGGCTTGTTGCACCGGGGCTGGGACGGAGTTGCGATCTACATCCCTGTGCTCCTCATGGCATTGCTAGCACTGGGCACTTGGTGGCTGGTACGCAATGCCCCTGGCTCCCAAACAGCCCCTGTAGCAGACCTCGTACGCGAAGGGCCAGACTACCTGATGACGAAATTCTCGATTCAGAATTTTGATCTTTCGGGTCAATTGCACAGCGAAACGCAAGGCGAGGTTGCCCGCCACTATCCCCAAACCGATACCTTAGAAATCGACCAAATGCAAATGCGCTCGCTGACCAACAAGGGTCTGCTGACGCGTGCTACCGCAGAGCGCGCTTTGAGCAATGCCGATGGCTCGGAGATTCAACTCTTTGGCAATGCCATCGTCACGCGCGAAGCAGCACAACCAAGTGCTGGCACAGGGCTGCCACGGTTGGAATTTCGGGGTGAGTTCTTACACATCTGGCCTCACACAGAACGCGTTTACTCGCACCAGCCGGTCAGTTTGGTGCGAGGTAAAGATCGCTTTACCGCCGACTCCCTAGAGTACGACAACCTAGATCAGGTGCTACAACTGCGGGGACGGGTGCGCGGTGTGTTGGTACCCGGACGCTCAAACTAGGCATTAAACCAAGGGCTAGTGCCTGCAAACAGGGGATTGTTAGCTATAAAATAAATAGCAAAAAGGCCCGCAAAACGGGCCTTTGACAACATAGCAAACGCTATCAATCAGTAGCTGCTACGCCCACCACCGCTACCACCGCGCGGGCCATTTCCGTAGGGGCTGCGAAATCCGCCTTCCCCACGACCGCCACCTTCGCTGCCACGCGAGCCGCCGCCGCCATAGCCACCACCGCCGTAGCCGCCTTCACGGCCACCGCCGTAACCGCCGCCGCCGTAGCCGCCCTCGCGACCGCCGCCGCCACCATAGCCACCTTCACGGCCACCGCCGCCGTAGCCACCGCCACCACTACGGCCACCGCCGTAGCTGCCACCACCGCCGTAGCCACCGCCACCACTGCGTGGAGGGCGCGGCTCCATCGGACGGGCTTCGTTGACGACGATATTACGGCCACCAAGAGACTGGCCGTTCATGCCATTGATGGCAGCTTGAGCCTCTGGATCGCTGCCCATCTCGACAAAGCCAAATCCCTTCGAGCGACCCGTATCACGCTCCATCATGACCTTAGCGCTGGTCACATTACCAAACTCACCGAAAGCCTGCGCCAGATCGTCGTCGCGCACTCCGTACGGCAGGTTGCCCACATACAGTTTATTGCCCATCAAGGGACTCCTCAAAAAACACATTTGACACAGCGATGGAGCCACGAAAACTCAGTCAGCGCGTCACACGAACGCACTGTGCTCGCCACTGAAGGATCACCGCAAAACCAATGCGGGCATTACCCGCAAGCACATTATGTTCCGGAGAATCGGGCAGAAGGCAAGGGTTTTTACGATCTGTAAGCAGTCTTTTGCGAAAATACATAAAAAAAGAGACCCGAAGGTCTCTTTTTGCGTGAACTATAGGGTCTGACCCTACAGGCACTGTGTTGGCTTAGTAGCTGCTGCGGCCACCACCGTAGCCACCACCGCCGCCGCCACCACTGCGGCCGCCGCCACCACCGTAGCCACCGCCGCCACCACCACCACCACCGTAGCCGCCACCGCCGCCACCACCGTAGCCGCCAGTGCGTGGAGCACGGGGTTCCATCGGACGTGCTTCGTTGACCACGAGGTCACGACCACCAAAATTTTGACCGTGCACGCCTTGAATGGCGGACTGGGCTTCTGCATCGCTACCCATTTCGACAAAGCCGAAACCCTTGGAGCGACCAGTGTCACGTTCCATCATGACCTTAGCGCTGGACACCGAGCCGTATTGGCTGAAGGTTTGTTCCAGATCGCTGTCGCGGAACGTGTAGGGCAGATTGCCCACGTAAAGTTTGTTGCCCATAAAGGACTCCTGAAAAAACATGAAAACGCGATGGAGTCCGACGCAATCAACAAACCTGTGACGACTTCAAAGACGCGAAACTGACCAATCACCGCTAACTTAACTACTTCTCTACCAGAGCAAAAAAGCGAGTTCATTATGTGCCAATTTATTGAACACTCAGACATTTATTTTTCCACCCCCCTGAATCGCGTGTTTTCAGGCGCTGTGGACGGTAAATGCGTTGGTATGATGGCACCGTCTTTGGGGAGTAGCCTGCCCGGGTGCAACACCCGGGAGCCGTTGTCAACACACTTGGAGCCTCATGCTCTGTGGCAACTGCGATCGTGAGATTGGCAAGACCATTGACCGCACACCGTCCATGAGCCGGAGCCGGGGTGCGGTCGATGCGTTCATTTACCTGTCCGGCCATACCCAAAACCCCTCATGGAAGCTTTTCTCATCTCCACCTCTATCGTCGCCTTGGCCGAAATGGGCGACAAAACGCAATTGCTAGCGCTGGTGCTGGCGGCACGCTTTCGCAAGCCTTGGCCTATTGTGGGTGGCATTTTTGTTGCCACCATCTTCAACCATGCATTGGCCGGTGCCACGGGCGCTTGGGTCACTACCTTGCTAGGCCCACAGGTGCTGCGCTGGGTTTTGGGCGTATCTTTTATTGCCATGGCAGCATGGATGCTGATTCCAGACAAACTCGACGAAGACGATGCCAACGAAACGGGGCGCTGGGGTGTTTTTGGCACCACGGTGGTAGCCTTTTTCTTGGCCGAAATGGGCGATAAAACCCAAATCGCCACCGTCATGCTGGCTGCGCAATACCAGACTTGGCTGTGGGTGGTCGTTGGCACTACGCTGGGCATGATGCTGGCCAACGCCCCAGTGGTTTGGCTGGGCGAGCGCATCACACGGCGCGTTCCGCTGCGGACTGTGCATGGAGTGTCGGCAGCGATTTTCTTGGTGCTGGGTATTTTGGCGCTGGCGGTTCCTGCCTGAGTTGGTCGATCTTGCGCGATTTTGCTATAGTGCCTGCACGCGCCGATTTGCCACAGCTTGCGGGCGCTTTATAAATCCTGCTAAAGACAGACCGACAAAAAACCCCGGCCGCGTTTTTAGCGTTGTCGGGTTTTTTTATGTCGTTCATTGCTACCCCTGAATTTTTGCATTTTCCTGAGGCCTTAGCGCTGCAAAGCGGTGCCTCCATCCGCGACTACACGCTGGCTTTTGAGACCTACGGCACGCTCAATGCCCAACGCTCCAACGCCGTCTTGGTATGCCACGCTCTCAATGCCTCGCACCACGTAGCAGGTGTCTATGAGGGTCAGGACAAAAGCGAGGGCTGGTGGAACAACATGATCGGCCCCGGCAAGTCGGTCGATACCAATGAATTTTTTGTCATTGGCATCAACAACTTGGGTTCTTGCTTTGGCTCGACTGGCCCGATGCACACCCACCCCGACACTGGGCAGGTTTATGGGGCTGATTTTCCAGTGGTGACGGTCGAAGACTGGGTCAATGCCCAAGCCCGCCTGCTAGATCGACTCGGTATTGCACAACTCGCGGCCGTACTGGGCGGCAGCTTAGGAGGCATGCAGGCCCTGAGCTGGACGCTGCAATACCCCGAACGCGTGCGCCATGCCGTAGTGGTCGCCAGCGCCCCCAACCTGACGGCAGAAAACATTGCCTTCAATGAAGTTGCGCGCCGCGCCATCGTCACCGACCCTGATTTTCATGGCGGGCATTTTTACCAACATGGCGTAGTGCCCAAACGCGGCCTGCGCATTGCCCGCATGATCGGCCACATCACCTACCTGTCGGACGATGTGATGAACGAAAAATTTGGCCGCCAGTTGCGCCAACGGGTCATGGACAAAACGACCACAGAAAGTCCGGCAGACCTCCCAACACAGGGTGCAGGAGCCTATCTCTACAGCACCCAAGACATTGAGTTCCAAATCGAGAGCTACCTGCGCTACCAAGGCGACAAGTTCAGCGAATACTTTGATGCCAACACCTATCTGCTGATTACCCGAGCGCTGGACTACTTTGACCCCGCACGAGCGTATGGCGGCGACCTGAGCCAAGCACTGGCCCGGGCCAGTGCGAAATTTTTGCTGGTCAGCTTTACGACCGACTGGCGTTTTGCCCCCAAACGCAGCCGCGAGATCGTCAAAGCACTGCTGGACAACCGACGCGACGTGAGCTACGCCGAAATCGATGCGCCGCACGGACATGATGCCTTTTTACTCGATGACCCGCGTTACATCAACATAGTAAGCTCATATTTCGATAGCATTGCAAAGGAGTTGGCATGACCGAGAAAGCCACGATGCAGGCCATTGCCCGGCTGGTTCCACAGGGCGCGCGCGTACTTGATCTGGGCTGTGGCGATGGAGCACTGCTGGACTACCTGCACCACGAACGCGGTTGCAACGGCTACGGCGTTGAAATTGCCGACGACAACGTACTGGCCTGCGTGCGCCGTGGTGTCAACGTCATCCAACTCAATTTGGACGAAGGGTTGGCGATGTTCGAGGACAACTCCTTTGATGTCGTGCTGCAAATCGACACCTTGCCCCATCTGCGAAACGCCGAAGTCATGCTGCGCGAAACCGCCCGGGTCGGGCGCACGGGCGTTGTGGCCTTTCCTAACTTTGCCCATTGGCCCAATCGCCTATCGGTACTGCGCGGGCGCATGCCCGTCACCCGGCGTTTGCCTTACCAGTGGTACGACACGCCCAACATCCGCGTGGGCACCTACAAAGATTTTGAAGTGTTGGCACAAAAAAATCACCTCCACATCCTCGATGCCTTTGGCTTACAAGATGATCGAATGGTGCGTTTTTTGCCCAATGCACGGGCGGGCACCGCCGTATTTCACTTTGAACGCAGACCGGGCTGAACACTAAAATTGCAGCATGACATTTCTTGACATGCTGCGCGCCGCCGCCACGCAAAACGACTCCATGCTGTGCGTGGGTTTAGACCCTGAACCGACACGATTTCCGGCAGGAATGCAGGGCGATCCACGCAAAATTTACGACTTTTGCGCGGCCATCGTCGATGCGACTGCCGATGTAGTTTGTGCCTTCAAACCGCAAATTGCCTACTTTGCCGCCCACGGTGCCGAAGATCAGCTCGAGCGCCTGATGCAGCATATGCGCAGCCACGCGCCCCATGTGCCGATCATTTTGGATGCCAAGCGCGGTGATATCGGCTCGACTGCCGAACAGTACGCCAAAGAAGCCTTCGAGCGTTACGGTGCCGATGCCGTCACGCTTTCACCCTTCATGGGCTTTGACTCGGTCGAGCCTTATTTGGCTTACCACGGCAAAGGCGCTTTTTTGCTGTGCCGCACCTCCAACCCCGGCGGGGATGACCTGCAAAACCAACGCCTCGCCAGCGTAGACGGACAACCGCTGCTCTACGAACACATCGCGCGCTTGGCACAAGGCCCCTGGAACCGCAATGGACAGCTTGGACTGGTGGTGGGTGCCACCTACCCAGCCGAAATCGAACGGGTTCGCTCCTTAGCACCGACGGTGCCACTGCTCATTCCGGGCGTGGGCGCACAAGGCGGTGATGTGTTGGCGACCGTGCGCGCTGGCTGGCGCAAAGATGGCCCCATCATTGTGAACTCATCACGCGCCATTTTGTATGCGAGCAACGGCCCAGACTTTGCGAGCGCCGCACGCCGCGAGGCCATCAAAACGCGGGACTTGTTGCAAGCAGCGCGCCCCTAACAGGCACCAGAAGCCTTTGAGCGGCTTATTGATACCTCAAGCCACCACCCCAAAGCACCCACAATAAAAGGCCGCGTAAGCGGCCTTTTATCGCTTTGGCGGGCCTATCGAGCGCTTAAGTGGCTTTCAGTCTGTTGTTGCATCCATGCTGCATGGGTATTTCAAGGTGCTGCGCCTACACAGACACCCTCATGGATTGACCATCAACACTAGGGCGTGTCATCAATCAAAGCCCCTACAGTTGAAAGTCTCAGCGCCAGTGCCATCTTGGTGCGATGAGCAAAAGATACGCACTGCTTGACTCCCAGTGGGAGCGCATCTGTCACCTGCTTCCCGGCCAGGCAGGCCAGCCCGGAGCCACTGCAAAAGACAATCGACTGTTCGTGGACACCGTGTTGTACTGCTACCGTGCAGGTATTCCTTGGCGGGATCTGCCTGCCCGTTTCGGCCACTTTCGCGTCGTGCACACTCGTCACTCG
>JAIEMS010000041.1 GCA_019751915.1 Burkholderiaceae bacterium | reverse complement strand
TACCGCATTGCCCCGCTGGGCCACGACTTCAAGCTGAATACCCGGAAAGGTCGTGCTGCCGCCCTGCTCTGGCGTGTTCAGGTACAACACCAGCGTGCCCACGCGCTGACCACCTCGGCGCAAAATACCGGACGTACTCGGCTCGGCAGGGTCAAAGTAGTCGTAGTGTGGTTGGTATTGCGCGCCGGGACGGTAGTGCAGCACTTGCAAACCTTCGCCATTCTCGATGGGCCAGTGCAGCACCCGGGCGATGCGTTCTTCGATGGTTTGCACCAAAGCACTCTCGCCGCGCTGAAAAAACATACCGTTGCTGGTGCGTGCCGCGTTGATCTCCTCGCCTGCAGTCTGTGTGGCAACGGTCAGCGAACGTCCCAGACGTGGGCGGGCCGCAACAATCAAGGCATCACATTCTTCCTCTGAAAGAAAATTGCCCAGCAGCACAATACGCGGCTGGTGCATAGACAGCAACACATTGACGCGGCGGTCGCCCGCATCAATGTACCCCGGGGACGATTGCAACGCTGGCTCCGGAACGGGCACACCTGCGACCCGTAGCGCATCTTGTGGATGTGCCAGACCACCGAGGTGGGCGCGCAGGGTGGTTTCAATGGCATCCAAAGCAACGCTCTTGTCCCACCCGACCGACAACATGGATTCCAATAGGGCCGGTGCAGCCACATTGGCTTGGGCCTGCTCGACAATCCAAGCACGCAGCGCAGGGGTGACAGCAGGGGCAGCAGCGGTGCCGCTGGTCGATGAAGATGGGGTGCGGTGGCTGTCGTTCATCTAAAACTAACTTCGGTTTGAAACCTCCCCCTTCAGGGGGACAGAATCACTTTGGGGGAGAGGTAACCTCTTCCAAAGTCGCTTCTTTTAAGAGGCGTGGATTGAAAAATGCGCACATTTTGGTACCAAATGGCCCGCTTACAGACCTTTCTTTCGCCGAAAAACCAGTCGGTCAGATTGGGAGGCTGTCGGGTCAAAGGCGTAGCCTTCGGCATCAAATTCTGTCAGTTGCAGTGGGTCGGTAGCGCGCTGGGCAATGGCGTAGCGGGCCATCAAGCCACGGGCACGTTTGGCATGCAAGCTGACGATTTTGTAAGTACCTGCTTTGTATTCTTCAAAAACACATTCGACCACCCGGGCGCGCAGCGTTTTGCGGTCAACGGCCTTGAAATATTCCTGCGATGCCAAGTGCAATACCACCGGCAAACCACCGCCTTGGGCCTGCAGTTGTGCATTGAGGCAGTCGGTAATTTGGGTGCCCCAAAATTGGTAAAGATTTTGGCCTCGGTGCGTGGGCAGGCGTGTGCCCATTTCTAACCGATAGGGTTGCATCCAATCAAGTGGACGCAGCACCCCGTACAGGCCACTGAGAATAGCAAGGTGCTGCTGTGCCCAGTCTAAATCTGTGCTGCTCAAGGTGCGTGCATCCAATCCTTCATAAACGTCGCCATTGAACGCCAGCACCGCTTGGCGGGCGTTATCGGCACTGAAGGTGGGTGTCCATGCCTGGTAACGGGCTACGTTCAGCGCCGCCAGCGCATCACTGATTTTCAGCAGCGATGCAATATCTTGCGGCGCTTTTTGGCGCAGCAGGTCGATCAGTTGGCCCGACTGCGGAATAAAACGTGGCAGGGTGTGCGCCAGCTCTGCCGGGATGGGGGTGTGGTAGTCCAGCGATTTGGCTGGAGACAGCAAGATCAGCATGGTGTGGGGCTTGCAGGGTTGTGACAGTCAACGAAAAACGCCACTCTGCACCAAGCATAAACAGCTGGGCACAGAGCGGCGGGTGTATTTTCTGTCCCAGCACCGCAGGGTGCTGGGAAGCGGGCACTTAGGCCTGTGGTGGCAACTCGAAAGGCAATGGCAGTTCGCGCAGGTCTCGGCGGGTCTCGACGAGTACCAGCGGGCCTTCGTCCAGCACGACGGGTGCGGGCCGTTCGCGCGGCACATGGACAGGGCGTGGCTCTACCGCAATGGCCGCTTGTACCGCAGCGATTTTTTCTGGATCAGAATTGACCCATTGCAAGCCCGAGGCTTGTGCCAGTGCCTGCATTTCCTCGACCGGCAGGATGTAGGCCTGAACACGGGGCATGCCGCCACCGACGCTCACGGGCGTGACCTGTGCTGGCGCTGCTGGTGCAGCAGTTACCACAGGGGCGACAGCGACAGGCTCCACAGGCACCAATGCCTCAACGGGAGCGACGGCTGCACCCACCGGCGCTGCGGTCTCTGGCGCTGTGGGTGCAGTAGGCTCGCTCGGCTGCACTGGCACTGCTGCCGGGGCTACGGCAACTGCCGCATCGCTGGGCGTGGTGTCAGCCACTGGTGCTACGGCAAAGTAGCTGCGGCGGGCCGGTTCAGCCGCTGCGACTGCGACGGTGTCGCTGCGCGGCGCGGGCGAGTTGCTCTCAGGCACGGGCATTTCTGCCACTGTTTCAAGGCCGCTAGGGGCTGGTGCTGCCTCTGGGCGTTCGCTGCGTTCCGTGCGCTCGCCACGTTCACCGCGCTGGCGGTCACGGCCATAGCGGTCACGCGAACGGCGCTCGCGCCGCTCCTCGCTGGCCGGTGTCGGTGGCGTGGTGCCCGCATCGTTCATTGGCAAATCCAGCTCGGCGGCTGCGTTGGACGCAACGTTGTCGCTGCCATCGGCTGGCCCAGTGTGGCTTAAAGCCTCTGGGGTGCGTGGGCTGCGTTCGCGGCCTTCATGGCGTGGTGTGCGCTCACCGCGTTCCCGGCGCGGGTTGTTGCGCGGGTTGCGTTCGCTGCGCACCTCGTTGTTGCCCGTAGCTTCTGCGTTGGCGCTTTGTGCGTCGAAAAGCGGGTTGGCATCAGCGGAGGCATCGTTCGTTGCACGCACATCCACATCGCGGCGCGGTGGGCGGGTGTTTTCACGGCCCTCGCGCACGTCACGGCGCTCGCCTTCGTTGCGTTCATTGCGGCGGTCGGAGTCGCGCGGTGGGCGCGCTTCGGTATTGCGCCCTTCAAGATTGCGCTCAGTGCGCTCGTTGCGACGGCCCCGGCTGTCAGCGTGGTTGCCAGCAGCGGTGTTTTCGCGTCCTTCACGCCCTTCACGCGCAATATCACGGCCTGCATCGCGGTTACCACTGCGCTCATTGCGACGGCCCCGGTTGTCGTTGTTGCGGCCATCACGGCGTGGCTCGCGGGCTTGTGGCTCTGGTGCCGTAGATGCTGGCACGGACGCTGCAAGCGGTGCGGGGGGGCGACCAAAACCAAACAGGTTCTTCAACCAAGCAAAGAAGCCTTTTTCGACCGGCGGTGCCGGGCGGCGTGGCGCAGCAGGCGCTGCTGCGGGGGCCGCTGCTGCTCTGGCGTTGTGGCGCGGGGCACGGGTTTCGCCTTCAGCGCGTGGGGCCGCTTGGGGTGCCGGTGCATCGGGCAGCACGCCTTTGATGACGGGCGTTTGCTTGTTGGTCGGCTCTTGCGAGCGGCGGGTGACGGCGGTGGGGTCTTCGATTTCTTCGGCCAGTTTGTAGCTGGGTTCGATGTTGTCCAGACGCGGATCGTCGTGCTTGAGTCGCTCCAAGCGGTAGTTGGGTGTTTCTAGCGCTTTGTTGGGCACCATCAACACAGCCACGCGCTGCTTGAGTTCGATTTTGGCAATCTCGGTGCGCTTTTCGTTCAGCAAGAAGCTGGCAACCTCGACCGGCACTTGGCAATGCACGGCGGCGGTGTTGTCCTTCATGGACTCTTCTTGGATGATCCGCAAAATTTGCAGTGCCGAGCTTTCGGTGTCGCGGATGTGGCCCGAACCACCACAACGCGGGCAAGGAATCGACGAGCCTTCGCTCAAAGCGGGCTTGAGACGCTGGCGGCTCATTTCCATCAGACCAAACTTGCTGATGGTGCCAAACTGCACCCGGGCACGGTCTTGGCGCAGCGCGTCGCGCAGGCGGTTTTCGACTTCGCGGCGGTTCTTGCTTTCTTCCATGTCGATGAAGTCGATCACGATCAAGCCACCCAAATCGCGCAGGCGCATCTGGCGGGCTACTTCATCGGCGGCTTCGAGGTTGGTGCGCGTGGCCGTTTCTTCGATGTCACCGCCTTTGATGGCGCGGGCCGAGTTCACATCGACGCTGACCAAGGCTTCGGTGTGGTCGATAACGATAGCGCCGCCGCTGGGCAATTGCACGGTGCGGGCGTAGGCCGATTCGATCTGGTGTTCGATCTGAAAACGGCTAAACAGCGCGGCATCGTCGCGGTAGCGTTTGACGCGGCTGGCATGCTCGGGCATGACGTGCGCCATGAACTGCTGGGCTTGCTCGTAGATGTCATCGGTGTCGATCAAGATGTCGCCGATGTCATTGTTGAAGTAATCGCGGATGGCACGAATCACCAAGCTCGATTCTTGGTAAATCAAGAAAGCGCCTTTGCCGCCCTTGGCCGCGCCATCGATGGCGTTCCACAGCTTGAGCAGGTAGTTCAAGTCCCACTGCAACTCGGGCGCGTTGCGGCCAATGCCAGCGGTGCGCGCAATGATGCTCATGCCGCCCGGGTAGTCGAGCTGGTCCATGGCCTCTTTAAGTTCGGCGCGGTCTTCGCCCTCAATGCGGCGGCTGACACCACCACCGCGCGGGTTGTTGGGCATCAACACCACGTAGCGGCCCGCCAACGAGATGAAGGTGGTCAGGGCTGCGCCCTTGTTGCCGCGCTCTTCTTTTTCGACCTGAATCAGCAGTTCTTGGCCTTCGCGGATCACGTCGTTGATGCGCGCTTGGCTCGGGGAGACACCCGAGGAAAAGTACTGCTTAGAGATTTCTTTGAACGGCAAAAAGCCGTGGCGTTCTTCGCCGTAATCGACAAAACAGGCTTCCAGCGAAGGCTCGACGCGGGTTACAACCGCCTTGTAGATGTTGCCTTTGCGCTGTTCGCGCCCTTCGATTTCGATTTCGTAGTCGAGGAGTTTTTGTCCATCCACAATGGCCAAACGGCGTTCTTCGGGCTGGGTGGCGTTGATCAGCATCCGCTTCATGATGCGTTTCCTTTTCTGTGCAGGGCAGGCAGCGCACCAGCGCTCTGGCTGGCGGGCTGCCTGCCCGTGATTCCAAACAAACAACAGGCTCTGTAGGAGCCAACAATGCCTGGACTGACGCTTTGAAACGAAGGGAATTGCCGGGTATGCCAAGTGCCGCAGAGCTTCTTTAACTCAGCGGGGGTGGCAAGGGCGCGTGGATGGGAGCGAGCCTGAAAGCATGCAGTTTTGCTATCGAATAAATAGCTTTCTGCACGGGCTGGATGCGCGCTGGGGTGCAATCGTTTGTCCATAGCGGCGGCAAGAGCCACCGCCCCAGGGACTGAATCATCGTCACCAGCACCAACATATTCGCTTTGATCCGCTGGCAGCCGCGGCCCGGATGGGTGGGCTGCCAGGTGGGGTATTCCGTATCAGTGTTTCAATTGCATCAGCCTGCCGCACGGCATGCAGGCCATTACAGGCAACTGGCCTGCTATCTGCATGCACGACGCACGCTGGCATCGACCGGCCTGCGCTGGGAGGAAAATGGCCGTGTGGACTAAACTCCAGACAAATCAACCACTTACAAAATACCGCGCAGGTGAAACAGATTATAGGCGGCAAAACACCGCAAACCCAGGCTTCAGTGCCCGTCTCCGCCCCGCTCGCACCCGCCGCACGACTGCTTGAAGTCGATGCCGAGTCGAGCGGTCAGCGCTTGGACAACTTCCTTATGCGCCACCTCAAAGGCGTACCTAAAACCCATGTGTACCGCATCATTCGCAGCGGTGAGGTACGCATCAACAAAGGCCGAGTCAGTGCCGATACCCGTGTGCAGGACGGCGATCAGGTGCGCCTGCCACCTGTGCGGGTGTCCGACAAAATGGCCGAAAAAGCCGAGCGTCCGGCCCCAGCGCGCGAGTTTCCGCTGCTGCTAGAAGATGAGCACCTGATCGCCATCGACAAGCCTGCGGGCGTGGCGGTGCACGGCGGCAGTGGTGTCAGTTTTGGGGTGATTGAGCAACTGCGCCAGGCGCGACCCCAAGCGAAGTTTTTGGAGCTGGTACACCGGCTTGACCGAGAAACTTCGGGCATTTTGCTGGTCGCTAAAAAGCGCAGCGCTCTGACACACCTGCAAGAGCAGTTTCGGGAACGCGAGACCGGCAAGACCTATTTGGCGCTGGTGACGGGCACGTGGCCCGCCAAGCTCAAGGTGATCGACACGCCCTTGCACAAATATTTGCAAGCCGATGGCGAGCGCCGTGTGCGCGTGACCACTGCCGACGACCCCGATGCCATGCGCTCGATCACGCTGGTCAAGGTGCGTGCCACAGCCCCGGCCTTGCCTTTGCAGGGCTTGCCCGCCATGAGCTTGCTGGAAGTGACTATCAAGACTGGGCGCACGCACCAAATCCGGGTGCATCTGGCCTCGCAGGGCCACCCGATTGCCGGAGACGATAAATATGGCGATTTTGATTTGAACAAACGGTTGCACAAGCATGGACTCAAGCGCATGTTTTTGCACGCTTGGCGTTTACAGTTCACCCACCCTGCTACCGGCAAGCGCACCGAACTGTTGGCTGCATTGCCCCCCGAATTGGCCGAATTTGCCCCGCTCCCATGACTGCACCCCGCCCCCGACGCTTTGACCTGATCGCTTTTGATTGGGATGGCACCTTGTTTGACTCGACGCAAATCATCGTGCGCTGCATTCAGCAGGCGGTGTGCGATGTTGGCGGCCAACGCCCCACCGACGAAGCGGCCTCGTATGTCATTGGCATGGCCTTGACGCAAGCGCTGGCCCACGCCGCGCCCGACGTGCCGCCGGAAAAATACCCCGAGTTAGGCAACCGCTACCGCTACCATTATCTGCAGCACCAAGACGATCTGGCGCTGTTTGATGGTGTTTTGCCACTCCTGAACGATCTGCGCGAACGCGGTCATCTGCTGGCCGTGGCGACCGGAAAGAGCCGCCGTGGACTCAACGATGCGCTGCACAGCGTGGCCTTGCGCGGTGTCTTTGACGGCTCGCGCACTGCCGACGAAACCGCAGGCAAACCTCATCCGCTGATGCTGCAAGAGCTGATGGCCGAGTTTGATGTCACCCCCGAGCGCTTGCTGATGGTGGGCGACACCACCCACGACCTGCAAATGGCGCGCAACGCCGGTTGCCCCAGCGTGGGTGTGGGCTACGGCGCGCACACTACCGATGCTTTTGCTGCGCTGGAGCCATTGACCATTGCCCACTCGGTGGCACAGTTGCACGACTGGCTGCGCCGCGAAGGCTAACTGCCAGACTGCCACCCCACCCCTTGCCCATTGAGCCTTGACATGACCGAGCCGAACCAGCCCTCCACCAGCCCGCCTGAACCCAAATACCCTCCAGCCCCCAATCTGTGGAAAGAGTCTGCTCCTGATTCAGAAGCAAGAAGCGCAGATGCCAACCCCACCAACGCCCCCGGTTGGGAGCGCAGCGTGCTCGAAAAACTGGCTTTTGCCGCGCTGGAGGAGCAGCGCAGTGCGCGCCGTTGGCGCACTTTCTCGCGTTTGGGCTGGCTGGCCCTTTTTGTGGTGCTGGCTTGGTTTTTGATGGAGCGCGATGCGACCGCTACGCACAACAAAAGCGCCCCCCACACTGCGGTGGTCAATATCAAGGGTGAAATCGCTGCCGGGGCCGAGGCCAGCGCCGAATTGGTGGTGGCGGCGATGCGGGCTGCGCTCGAAGACAACGGCTCTCAAGCGCTGGTGCTGCTCATCAATTCGCCCGGTGGCAGTCCGGTGCAGGCGGGCATCATCAACGACGAAATTGTCCGGCTCAAGGCCAAGCACAAAAAACCGATTTATGCGGTGGTCGAAGAAACCTGCGCCTCGGCGGCCTACTACATTGCCGCTGCAGCCGACGAAATTTATGTCGATAAGGCCAGCATTGTCGGCAGCATTGGCGTGCTGATGGACGGCTTTGGTTTTACCGGCACGATGGAGAAACTCGGCGTGGAGCGCCGCCTGCTGACGGCGGGCGAGAACAAGGGTTTTCTCGACCCGTTTAGCCCCCAAACCGAGCGCCAGCGCGAGTTTGCCCAGACCATGCTCGATCAAATTCACCAGCAGTTCATCACTGCCGTGAAAACGGGCCGGGGCGCGCGGCTGAAACCCACGCCCGACACCTTCAGCGGCTTGTTCTGGACGGGCCAACAGGCCATTGATCTCGGCTTGGCCGACCGGCTGGGCAGCCTCGATTTTGTCGCCCGCGAAGTGGTCAAGGCCGAAGAATTGATCGACTACACCCGCCGCGACAACGTGGCCGAACGCTTGGTCAAGCGCTTTGGCGCATCCATCGGTGCGGGCGCAGCGCGCACGCTGCAAACGGCGCTACCACAACTGCGCTAAAAAGCGATTTCATGTTGGGGCGGCTTATTTTTTGCTATCTAAAATATAGCTACAAATATCGGCTACATAAGGGCTAGCGGCTCATTTGGCATCAAATTTGGCTGCTAGCGCTTGCCTACGGGCTGTAGCAGCACCACCAACGCCCCGGCACCGCCCTCAACCGGGCGGGCTTGCACAAAGGCCAATACCTCGGTTTTTTGTACCAACCAGCGCTGCACCCGGCCCTTGAGCACCGGACTTTTACCCGGTGAGCCTAAGCCCTTGCCATGCACCACGCGCACGCAGCGCAAGCCCGACTTGTGCACTTGGCGAATAAACGCACCCAAGGCCTCGCGCGCTTCATCCACGCGCAGGCCATGCAAATCAAGCTGGCGCTGGATGCTCCAGTGTCCGGCGCGCAGGCGGCGGGTAATTTCGATGCCGATACCGGGGCGGCGAAAACTCAAGGCATCGTCGGTATCGAGCAGGGTGCTGACATCAAAATCGTCGCTGATCGATTCGCGCAGCACCCGCTCCTCGTCTAGCCAGTGCTGCACAGGCAGCGGCAGCGGTGCGGGGTGGGGCAAATGGACGCGGTTGCGCGAACGCAGCGGCGTAACAGCCCCGACGGCCCGGCTGAAAAGATGGTGCTCTGCCTCGCGCCGGGCAGCGGCTTGGCGGCGCTCTTGCTCTTGGGCTTGTGCCCGGGCTTGCTGTTGGCGCAAGTGGCGGGCCATTTCCCCCAAGTCTTGCAGCGCCGTGATGCGCTGGCCGGTGCGCCGGGGCGTGGTCAGCGGCATTAAAGCCACCCCGTTTCGGCCATCGACAAGGCTGCCCCCGGAGCCACGATCACATGATCGAGCACCCGCACATCGATCACCGCCAGCGCCGATTGCAGCGTGTGTGTCAGGGCACGGTCGGCGCTGCTGGGCTGGACATTGCCACTGGGGTGGTTGTGGGCCAGCACCACTGCGGCTGCGTGGTGGTGCAGCACGCGCAACAGCACTTCGCGCGGATAAACGCTCGTTTGCGTCAGCGTGCCACGAAACATCTCCTCCAGCGCCAGCAGGCGGTGCTGGGTATCTAAAAAAAGCACAGCAAAAACCTCATGGCCTTTGTGGGCTAAATGCAGTTGCAAGTAGTGCTTGACGGCATCGAGCGAATCCAAAATCTCGCGTTCGCGCAGTTGCTGGGCCAGCGCGCGCCGGGCCAGCTCCATCACCGCCACCAACTCGGCGCATTTGGCCGGGCCAAGGCCTTTGATGCGGGTCAAATCGGCAGCGCTGGTGTGCAGCAAACCGGCAATGCCACCAAAACCGCCCGATACGCTACCGGTATCGGCATCGACAACCGGCGGATCCAGCAGCTCTTGGGCCATTTGCAACACCCCTTTGCCCACGATGCCGGTGCGCAGCAAAATCGCCAACAGCTCGGCATCGGCCAGTGCAGCGGGGCCACGCGCGAGCAGCTTCTCGCGCGGCTGGGCATCGGTGGGCAGGTTTTTCAGGGACATAGGCGCAGCGTAGGGCTTGGGGGCAACCGTAAAATGCTGCCAGTTTATAGAGGCGGTATCCATGGCACTTGTTCAACCGGGTTCATTTTTGACCCTGCATTACCGTCTGGCGGGCCCCGCCGGCGACATCATCAACACCTTTGACGGCAAACCCGCCACGCTCTCGTTGGGCGCGGGTGAGCTGTCGCCTGCGATGGAGGCGCGCCTGCTGGGACTCGACGAAGGCGCACGCGCTACGTTTGAACTGGCCGCAGGCGAAGCCTTTGGTCAGCGCAACCCCGATATGCAGCAATGGGTGGCGCGCAAGCTGCTCAACGCGATGGGCGACCCCGACGACCAGTACCAAGTGGGCGAAGTGGTCGAGTTTGCCACCCCCGATGGCATGGCGACCTATGCCGGCGCTGTGGTGCAAGTTGGCAATGCCGACAGCCCCGATGCCCTGTTGATCGACTTTAACCACCCACTGGCCGGTCAGCCCGTGACGTTTGAAGTCTTGGTGATTGGTGTGCTGTGAGCCCTCCGCAAGAAGTGCTGTTGGCCGAGCCGCGCGGTTTTTGCGCCGGTGTCGATCGGGCCATCGAAATCGTGGAGCGCGCACTGACCAAGTTTGGTGCCCCCATCTATGTACGCCACGAGATTGTTCACAACACCTACGTGGTCAACGACCTCAAGGCCAAGGGCGCTATCTTCATTGAAGAATTGTCCGATGTACCGCCCGGTGCCACGCTGATTTTTAGCGCCCACGGTGTCAGTAAGGCCGTGCAGCAAGAGGCACAAGCGCGTGGCTTTGCCATTTTCGATGCCACTTGCCCGCTGGTCAGCAAAGTCCATGTCGAAGTAGCCAAACTGGCCCAAGAGGGCTACGAGTTCCTGATGATCGGCCACAAGGGTCACCCCGAGGTCGAAGGCACGATGGGCCAGCTCGACCACGGCATCCATTTGGTCGAAGACGTAGCCGGCGTTGCGCTGGTGCAACCGCTGCAAACGGCCAAACTCGCGGTAGTGACACAAACCACGCTATCGGTGGACGATGCCGCCGACATCATGGCTGCAGTGCGTGCCCGTTTCCCGAGCGTGCGCGAGCCTAAACAACAAGACATTTGCTATGCGACGCAAAACCGCCAAGATGCGGTCAAACTGCTCAGTCCGCAGGTCGATTTGGTGATAGTGGTTGGTAGCCCGACCAGCTCCAACAGCAACCGCCTGCGCGAGTTGGCCGCCAAGCTCGGTGCCACCGCCTACATGGTCGATAGTGCTGCCGAACTGCGCCCCGAGTGGTTTGCTGGCATTGCCCGTGTCGGTTTAACCGCCGGTGCGTCAGCGCCCGAGATTTTGGTTCGTCAGGTCATTGACCGCATTAAAGCGCTGGGCGCGGTGTCGGTACGCACCATGGATGGCATTGAAGAAACCGTGAAGTTTCCACTGCCCAAGGGCCTGCGCATCGATCCCAACACCGGGCTAGAGCTTGCCGCACGCACCCCTGAAACCGGCGCTGGTCGATCTTAATGCTCTCAATAATATAGCTACAAAAGATTGCCAAATAAGCGCTAGCGGCTTATTTGGCTTGTTTTTTGTTCAACGAAACAACAGGGCTGCCTGCAAATGGCCCAACACCATCATGGCAATCTGTAACAGCATCAGCAGCACCAGCGGCGACAAATCAACCCCACCGACCAACGGCACCACGCGGCGCACAGGCCGCAGCAGTGGCTCGCACAGGCGCGCCACCACATCGAACATCGGCGAATACGTTTGCACCCACGACAGCACGGTAAACACAATCAACAACCCAATAGCCCCCGAAACGGCCACCCGTGCCATACCAAACAGTGCCAGCATCGGTAGCCATTGCAAGCCGGCATTCACGCCTTGCCACAACCAGAGCAGCAGCCACAACAGCACGTACTGCGCCAACTCGACCAGTGCGGCTGCCAACAGGCTGGCCCAGTCCCAGCGGCCACTCAGGGGTACCATGCGCCGCAGCGGCAGCACCAGCCAGTCGCTAAAGGCAAACACCAGCCGACCGACCGGGTTGGCAAATGCAATGCGCTGCGATTGCATATAAATACGCAGCAAACAAGCCCCGCAGACCAAGCCAGCGGCCACATCGAGCACAAAAGAGAAAATCTGGTAAAGCATAAAAAAGGCACATCCTTGAGCGTAAAGCGCCATCAGATGATAGCCATCTTGGGTATAGCCCTACCCTAGTGCAATGCCACGTCAACGCCCCCTCATGGATCACCTTTTACATTGGCCGCGCGCTGCCAAACGTTTGTTTGTGGTGGTTTTGGATGCCTGCATGGGCCTGCTGGCAATGTGGCTGGCCTTTAGCCTGCGCCTGGAAATGCTGCACTGGCCTGAAGGCCTGCAATGGCCGGTGTACGCAATGGGGCCTGTGTTGGCCTTTCCGATTTTTGTCAAACTTGGGCTGTACCGGGCCATTTTTCGCTACACCGGCATCACCGCCTTGATCGCCACCGGCAAGGCCGTAGCTTGGTACGGTGCGCTGCTGCTGGCAGTTTTGCTCATCGTCCAGTGGGAGGGCGTGCCGCGCAGTGTGGGCATTTTGCAGCCACTGATTTTGTTGTTGATGGTTGGCAGCAGCCGTGCGCTGGGCTGGCTTTGGCTGGCCGGGCACTCGCACTCCACCCGCCACCGCTTGCTCATTTATGGAGCGGGTCACGCTGGCGCACAAACAGCAGCCGGACTCAGCGGCACCCAGTACTATCTGCTGCAAGGTTTTATTGATGACGACCCTGAAAAAGTGGGCCGCAGCATCAATGGCGTACCGGTCTATGCCCCGAGCGCTTTGCCGCTGCTGGTGCAGCGCTTGGGCACGACCGATTTGCTGCTGGCCCTGCCCAGTGCCACACGCCAGCGCAGACACCAAATTATTGACAACCTACGCGAGTTGCCAGTGCGAATCCGCACCCTACCGGGCTTGACCGACTTGGCCAGCGGGCGCGTCACCGTCACCGATTTTCAGGATTTGGACATCGAAGACCTGCTCGGGCGCGAACCCGTAGCCCCCGATCCCGAACTGTTGCGGCGCAATTTGGCAGGCAAAACCGTGCTGGTCACAGGCGCTGGCGGCAGCATCGGCAGCGAGTTGTGCCGCCAAATTTTGGGCCAAGGGCCAACGCAGTTGTTGCTGGTCGATCACAGCGAATACGCGCTCTACAGCATCCACCAAGAACTACAGGCCTTGCTGCCACACAACGCCTGCACCTTGGTGCCCTTGCTCGCGAGCGTGACCAACCCGCAGCGCATGGCCGACCTGTGCCGCACCTACCGTCCAGACTCGATTTACCACGCGGCAGCTTACAAGCACGTTCCGATGGTCGAAGCCAACGCAGGCGAAGGCATCAGCAACAACGTCTTTGGCACGCTCAACATGGTGCGGGCCGCGCTGGAATACAAGGTGGCGCATTTTGTGCTGGTATCGACCGACAAGGCCGTTCGCCCAACCAACATCATGGGCGCTAGCAAGCGCATGGCCGAGATGATTTTGCAAGCGGTGGCTGCTGCACCGCATTGCCCCACGCGCTTCTCGATGGTGCGCTTTGGCAATGTCCTCGGCTCTAGCGGCAGCGTCATTCCACTGTTTCGCCGCCAAATTGCCGCTGGTGGCCCCGTGACGGTCACGCACCCCGAGGTGACGCGCTACTTTATGACCATCCCCGAAGCGGCCCAACTGGTGCTGCAAGCCGGTGCCATGGCCCAAGGCGGTGACGTGTTTTTGCTGGACATGGGCCAGCCGATCCAAATTTTGGCGCTGGCGCGGCGCATGGTGGCGTTGTCGGGGCGCAGCGTGCGCGATGCGGAACACCCCAACGCCGATATCGAGATCGTTTTTACCGGCTTGCGCCCCGGCGAAAAACTCTACGAAGAATTGCTGATTGGCAACAACCCCCTGCCCACCAGCCATCCGCGCATTCTGCGGGCGCAAGAAAAATTCCCGCCTTGGAGCACCCTCAGCCACGAACTCGATGGCTTGTGGGATGCCGCCCAACGTGGGGACACCTTGGCCATTCGCCAAATTTTGCTGCGGGCCGACACCGGCTTGCAGCACTGAACACACATGGGCGCTCCCTTGCCGCGCAAACGCCATACCCTGAACCTCGCGCTGAACGTGGCCGGAATGGTGCTGCCCATGCTGCTAGGGGTATTGACGGTGCCGGGCCTGTTGCAACGGCTAGGCCAAGAGCGCTTTGGCATTCTTGCACTGGGCTGGGCCTTGGTGGGCTACTTTGGTTTGCTCGATTTGGGTATCGGGCGGGCACTGACCCAATACCTTGCCTCGGCTGAAACTGCCGGCCAATCGCGCCAAGAACAGGCCACGGTGGCCCATGCTGCCCGGCGCTTGATTGCGAGCTTTGCCATCGTCTGGGCCTTGTTGCTCTGGGTGGTGGTGCCGTGGCTGGCACGCTTTGCCAAAATGTCGCCGGCGTTGCAGGCGCAAACCTTGGATGCGGTGCCACTGCTGGTAGTGTCCGTCCCCTTCACCATGTGGTTTGCTTGCAGCAGCGGAGTCCTCGAAGCGCGCAGCCGCTTTGTTGCCGTCAACAGCGTGCGCATTCCCACCGGCATCGGCAACTTTTTACTGCCTTGGCTGGTTTCGTTTTACACCACCGAACTGGCTTGGGTGTTGGCCAGCTTGTTGCTGGTGCGCGTGGCCGGGGCCATCGGCATGGCATGGTGGGCACGCCCTGAATTTGCCAACCCCCTACCGCGCTGGCCCAGCGAGGGCATCGCCCAATTGCTGCGGTTTGGCGGCTGGATGACGCTGAGCAATTTGGTCGGCCCCTTGATGTCTTACTTTGACCGTTTTGCCATTGCAGCCTTGGTTTCAGTCGCTGCTGTGACCCATTACACCGTGCCTTTCGACATGCTCTCGCGCTTGCCGATGATTCCTGTGGCCATCATGGGCGTGTTGCTGCCTTTGCTGGCACGCGCCAGTGATGCACACACCGATACCAGCCAAGACCCCACCATCGTTCACACCATGCGGTTGCTGATGGTGTGCTGGATTCCCGGCGTGGTTCTGATGGCCGCAATAGGCCCGATTGTGCTCGATAGGTGGGTGGGTGCAGACATGGCAGCAGCCAGCGCCCCCATTTGGCGCTGGTTGGCCGTGGGCGTGCTGGTCAATGGGTTGGCGCACCTGCCGTTTACGATGCTGCAAAGCGCAGGCCGCACTGATGTGATTGCCAAAATTCACCTGCTTGAATTGGTGCCCTACAGTTTAGCGCTGTGGTGGGCGCTGGCCCACTATGGCGTTGTGGGGGCTGCGGTGGTGTGGTCACTGCGTGTCAGTCTAGATACGGGGCTGCTTTACGCCTGCGCTCTTTTGATGTTTCCGCGTTGGCGTCGATTTTTTACGGGTGTCACGATCTGGGGCGTGGGCGGTGCGTTGGCCACGGTCTGGATCGCCATCTCCCCATGAGCATCCCATTGGGTTTTCCATTTTTCTACTGACATGACGATATCTCCACACCGCGATGCAAGCGACTTGCCCGACACCGCATGGGCTAGCGATGAGTTGGAAACGCTGGGCTGCTGCCCGATGTGTCACCACACCTCGCGCCAGCTGCTGCATGAAAACCTGACCGACACCTTGTTTCGGTGTGCGCCGGGGCGTTGGAATTTGCACGCTTGCAGTGCTTGCGGCACAGCGTATCTCGACCCCCGCCCAGCAGCACAGGCCATAGGCAAAGCCTATGCCAAATATTTCACCCACCCCGATGAGGCATCGACCCCAAACGAAGCATCGGTACAAGGGCGCTCCAGCATGGCCCGTGGACTGCGTGGCTTGGCCCGTGCCACTTTGAACAGCTACCGCAATGCCCGTTGGAATACCGCTCTGACCCCCAGCAACCGATGGGGCCGCTACACCGTGCCTCTGGTCTGGCCGGTGCGCTCTTTGGTAGAGCAGCAAATGCGGCATATGCCACCCCCGCCCCAAGGCAGACCGGGCCGCCTGCTGGACGTGGGCTGTGGCAACGGAAAATTTCTGGAAGTAGCCCAAAAAGCCGGTTGGGCAGTGCAAGGCATTGACTTTGACCCGATTGCCGTGGCGCAAGCGCGTAGCCAAGGGCTGGACGTGCGTTTGGGGGGTATCGACCAACTGTCAGAGCAAGAACAAACCTACGATTGGATTACCTGTAGCCACGTCATTGAGCACGTGCATGCACCGCAAGCCTTGCTTGAATCCATGCACAGGTTACTGCGTGCAGGGGGCACTTTGTGGCTGCAAGCGCCCAACATCGACAGTGTCGGCCACCGAGTCTTTGGAACCGATTGGATCGGGGTTGACCCGCCGCGCCATCTGAGCCTGATGACCTTGCAAGGCTTGCGCAGTGTGCTGCAGCAGGTGGGCTTTCAAACCCGTTGTTGCCGTTTGCCGGTGTTGTCGGCCATGGCTGTTTATGCTGCCAGCAATGCGCTGCGCCACGGCGAAGAAAACGCTATGGCATTGCCCCACTCGCGCATTTTGCGCTTGGGTTATGTGCTGCCGGCCCTTTGGCAAAACTGGAATTTGCACCGCGCCGAATTCCACACCATCATTGCCCGCCGCTGAAATCGGCTCGGCCTCGCTATGTCTGAATACCAAGTTTTTTGCGTCATCGTCACCTACCAACCGCAGGCCGAGCAGCTCCAGCGGGTGCTGGGCAGCATTGCGCAGCAAACACCCCATACCATTCTGGTGGACAATACCCCCAGCCCGCACGACAAAATCGCCAGTTCAACGGCACACTGCATCGACTTGGGTGCCAATATGGGCATTGCGACGGCACAAAATATCGGCATTCGCTACGCCCTCGAACAAGGTGCCGATGTGGTTTGGATCAGCGACCAAGACACCGTTTACCCCGCCCACTTTTTGGCCGATATGCTGGCTGCCCTGCGCGCGTGCCAGACGCAGGGCATTCGACTGGGGGCGCTAGCGCCGTCTTACTTCGACACCCACAAGGGCGCAGTGCAGGCCTTTGTCCGACATGCGCCCTTCACCCAATTTTTTGCGCCACAGCCGGGCCTGCACAGCGTCTCCCACGCCATTGCATCGGGTACGCTGATGCCCGCCAATGCCCTGCGCCAAGTCGGTCTGATGCAAGACAACCTGTTCATCGATTGGGTGGATTTGGAGTGGTGCTGGCGAGCGAAAAATCGACACGGCTACAACACCATTTGTACCGGTGATGTGGTCATTGAGCACACTTTAGGCGATGGTTTCGTGGAATTTTTGGGCAGAAAAGTCAGTATTCGCTCACCCTTGCGCCACTACTATATGGTTCGCAATGCCGTCCATATTGCCCTGCATTCGTCCTCGGCCACGGTGCCGATTCGGGCGGAGATTTTTGCCAAAGCACTGGCGTGGACGTTCGTTTTCCCGCTGATTGCCCCCAGTGGCAAACGCCAACATCTGCGGGCTACGCTGGCCGGGCTTTGGGATGGCTTGCGCAATCGCATGGGCCAAAAGACGCTGCCTTGAGCTTGCACCGTGAAGCACTCTACCCCCGCACCGCGCGTCCTTGTCGTTTTAGCGGCGTTTCATGGCATGGAGTTTTTGCCAGCGCAGATGGCATCCATCCTCGGGCAACAAGCCGTTAATTTGCGAGTGGTGGTCAGCATTGACTGCTCCAGCGACGGCACAGAGGCTTGGGCTTTGCAGATGGCCGCGCAAGAGCCACACATTTCGGTTTTACCTACCGGGCACGTTTTTGGTGGCGCAGCGCCCAATTTTTTCCGGTTGATAGCAGATGTAAACATGGCAGATTTTGACTATGTGGCCTTTGCCGACCAAGACGACCTCTGGCACCCCGACAAGCTGGCCCGCGCTTGCCAGCAACTTCAGCACGCCGGTGCTGACGGTTACTCTGGCAACGTCACCGCCTTTTGGCCTGACGGCAAAGAGCGCTTGATTGACAAAGCCCAGCCACAGCAAGCGTGGGATTTTTTGTTTGAAGGCCCGGGGCCAGGCTGCACTTTTGTACTCACCCAGCGGCTGGCGTTGGCACTGCAACAATGGGTGCGTCTGCGCCAGACTGAACTCCCATCGGTCGGTTTTCACGATTGGTTGATTTACGCTTGGGCGCGCGCGCAGGGTTACCCGTGGCTGGTAGACCCGCAACCCCATATGCGTTACCGCCAACACGCCCATAACCAAATTGGTGCCAATGCCGGTGCGCGCTCGCTCTTGCGGCGGGTGCGGCACATTGCCAGCGGCTGGGGTTTTGGGCAGGCCTGCTTGATTGCCCGATTGATCGGGCTGGGGGGACATCCTTTTGTGGCTTCTTGGCACCGAGGGCAACGGCTAGGCTTGTTGCGGTTGGCGCTGCGGGCAGGGCAGTGTCGGCGGCGGCGGCGCGATCAAGTGTTGTTCATGCTGTCGTGTGTGTGGATGGCCGTGTTTCTTCCCGGACGAGGACAGCAGCCATGAAGACGTGTCTTATCACCGGGGCTTCGGGTTTTATCGGCGGACATCTGGCCCGCACACTGGCCCGAAACGACTCCCCTACAAGTTGGCAATTGCGACTGGTGGGTCGCCACCCAGAGCGGTTTATGCAGGGCGCAGGGATAACGCAACACGCCATCGGCACTCTTGACGCTGGTACCGACTGGTCACAGTCTGGTGTGCTGCAAGGCGTGGACGTAGTGGTACATACTGCTGCGCGGGTGCATTTATTGCACGACAAAGATACCCCCACCGATGCATTGGTGCAGTACCGGCGTACCAACACCGAAGGCACCCTCCAATTGGCGCGTCAGGCAGCGCTGGCCGGGGTGCGGCGGTTTGTTTTTTTGAGCACAATTGGCGTTCACGGCAACGGCCAAAACCAAGCCTACCAAGAAACCGACACTCCAGCCCCGCACAGTCCCTACGCCCAGTCCAAGTTTGAAGCCGAACAGGGTTTGCTGGCGCTGTCGGCGCACACTGGTATGGAGGTCGTGGTGATTCGGCCTCCATTGGTGTATGGCCCCAATGCACCGGGCAATTTTGCCCGTCTGGCCGCCGTAGTGCGGCGCGGTTTGCCATTGCCGCTGGGCAGCATACAAAATTCACGAAGCTGGGTTTCGGTCGATAACTTGGTCGATTTCATCCAATGCTGTTTGGTACATCCTGCAGCGGCAAACCAGATTTTTTTGGTCAGTGACGGCGAAGACCTTTCGACCCCGGCACTCATCCGGCGCATGGGGTTGGCGATGCACCAACCCGCGCGGTTGCTGCCGCTGCCGCTGCCGCTGCTGCGCTGGGGTGCAGCTTGCGTGGGCAAGCAGGCGATGTTGCACCAACTCACTTCGACATTGCAAGCCGACATTCGCAAGGCCCGCACCGTGCTGGCATGGGCACCGCCATGGACGCTTGATGCGGGTTTAGCCAAGACCTTTTCTCACACCACCCCAACACCATGAAACGATTGACCGATGTGCTGCTGGTTCTGATAGCCGGGCTGTTTTTTCTGCCTCTGGGCCTGCTGTTGGCCCTCGCCATCAAATTGACCTCCAAAGGGCCAGTGCTTTACTGGTCAGACCGGGTCGGGCGCAACAATGCGCTGTTTCGGATGCCCAAGTTTCGCAGTATGCGCATCGACACTCCCGAAGTCGCCACCCATTTGTTACAGCGACCGCAAGATTGGCTGACCCCGATGGGCAGTTTCCTGCGCCGCAGCAGTTTGGATGAACTTCCCCAACTGTGGAATATTTTGTGTGGTGATATGAGCATCGTCGGCCCACGGCCCGCACTGTTCAATCAACACGATTTGATTGCGCTGCGAACCCAGCAGGGTATTCACACCCTGCTGCCGGGCCTGACCGGGTGGGCGCAAATCAATGGCCGCGATGAAATTGCGCTGGCCGACAAAGTAGTGCTCGATGGCTACTATCTCCAGCACCAATCTTGGACTTTTGATCTGCGAATCATTTTTTTGACGGCTTTGCAAGTGCTACGCCGGGACGGTATCGCGCATTAAGCCCACGGCGCGGCCCGCAAAAACCTAAAATCGAAGGTTTTGGTTTTAACCACCGCCCTTTTGCCGGCGGCCCTTCATGTCTGACACCACCCACCACCACGTAGCCGCAGCCCACCACGAAGAAAATCAGCTCATCGCCGAGCGCCGCGACAAACTGCGCGCCCTGCGCGAATCCGCCAAAAATGGCGCGGGCGTGGTCTTCCCGAACGATTTCAAACCACAACACCACGCTGCCGACATCCATGCCCAGCATGGCGATACCTCTGCCGAAGCACTTGAGGCCCAGCCCGTAACCCTGAGCGTTGCCGGTCGGATGATGCTCAAGCGCGTCATGGGCAAGGCCAGCTTTGCTACGGTGCAAGATGGCTCACTGGGCAGTGCGGGTGGACGCATTCAGCTTTACATCACCCGCGACGCTATTGGCGAAGAGTTGTACGCTGCCTTTAAACACTGGGATTTGGGCGACATCATCGGCGCTGAAGGCACGGCCTTCAAAACCAAAACGGGCGAACTGTCCATCAAAGTGACTTGCCTGCGCCTCTTAACCAAGAGCTTGCGCCCGATGCCTGATAAATTTCATGGCATCCATGACCAAGAGGTCAAATACCGCCAGCGCTATGTCGATTTGATGACCGACGAGCACGCCCGCCACCGCTTTATTGCCCGCAGCCGCGCTGTCAGTGGTATTCGTGACTTTATGGTGCAGCATGGCTTTTTGGAAGTCGAAACGCCCATGTTGCACCCGATTCCGGGCGGTGCCAATGCCAAGCCTTTTGTTACCCACCACAATGCGCTAGAGCAAGAGATGTACCTGCGCATTGCCCCAGAGTTGTACCTCAAGCGCTTGCTGGTAGGGGGCTTTGAGCGGGTGTTTGAAATCAACCGCAACTTCCGCAACGAAGGCATCTCGGTACGCCACAACCCCGAATTCACCATGATGGAGTTCTATGCGGCGTACTGGAACTACCAAGATTTGATGGGCTTTACCGAAGAGCTGGTGCGCGATGCGGCCATGAAAGCCGCAGGCACCCTGCAACTGAGCTACCAAGGCCATGCGGTCGATTTAGCCCAGCCGTTTGCCCGATTGACCATCTGCGAGGCGATTGCCAAATACACCGAAGCCGGCCCCCATGTTGAGGATGCAGCGTGGCTGATAGAGGCACTCAAAGCCCTCGGTATGTCCGAAGAAAAGAACAAGCTGTCCACGCGCAGCTTGGCAAGTTTGCAAGTGCTCTACTTTGAAGAGACGGTCGAAGACAAGCTCTGGCAGCCGACCTTCATCATGGAGCACCCGACCGAGATCAGCCCACTGGCACGCGCCAACGATAGCCGCCCTGAAGTCACCGAGCGCTTTGAGTTGTACATCACAGGCCGTGAGTTTGGTAATGGTTTTAGTGAATTGAACGATGCCGAGGATCAGGCCGCGCGTTTCCATGCCCAAGTCGATGCCAAAAACAGCGGCGACGACGAGGCCATGTATTTTGACCACGACTTTTTACGCGCCCTCGAATACGGTATGCCCCCAGCAGGTGGCTGCGGTATTGGCATTGACCGGCTGATGATGCTGTTGACCGACAGCCCCAGCATCCGCGATGTGATTTTGTTCCCAGCCTTGCGCCGCGAACTTTAAGCTCTGCTTGCCAGCGACCATGTTGAGCTGTTGATGAAGTACCACCGCCAAAATGACCGACTCCTTTCCTGTGTCCCACCACGACCCATCCAATAGCCCCTTTACCGTGCTGGTGGTGGACGATCAAGCGTCCGTGCGCACCTTGCTGGTGGCAGAACTCAATTCTGCCGGTGTCGCCAATGTGCTGGAAGCAGCCAATGGCAACATGGCGCTGCATTTGTTCAAGCAACACCGGCCTGATCTGGTGTTGCTGGACATTCAGCTTCCGGGAAAAGATGGCTACTGGGTGGCGCAACAAATGCGCATCATGGAGTCTGGCGATTGGACACCGATTATCTTTTTGTCCGGTCTGGACAGTGAATTGGATGTCTGGCGCGGCATTGAGTCCGGTGGTGACGATTATCTGGTCAAGCCCGTCAAGCCGATTGTGCTGGCGGCCAAGCTCAGGGCGATGCGCCGGTTGCTGGACATGCGTCGGCGCTTGGTTTCGCTGTCCCAAGAGCTGCATGAGGCCAACGAACGTTTGAGCCAAATCGTTGAGCTGGATGCGATGACGGGTTTGGTCAATCGACGCGGTTTTGACCGTATCTTGCACAACGAAATCGCCACGGCCCGGCGCGATGGCACCCCGCTGACGCTGATGCTGTGCGACCTTGATTATTTCAAGCGCTTTAACGACTCTAGCGGTCACATCGCTGGCGATACTTGCCTGAAAGAATTGGGGCGCGTGCTGCGCGAGGTGTGTATTCGCCCGCGTGATGTGGCCGCACGCTACGGTGGTGAAGAGTTCGCCCTGATTTTGCCCAACACACCGCGCTCGGGGGCCATGACGTTTGCCCGGGCCGTGGGGCAGTTACTCAAGGTGCGGGCTATTGCCCACCCCGATTCACCCATTGGCCCGTTATTGACCCTCTCGGGCGGCATTACCACCTGTGTGCCCGACGAAAGCACCAGCGCCGAAAGTATGATTATGCGAGCCGATGAAGCACTTTACGCTGCTAAAGCCCAAGGCCGCGACCGCTTCTTTAGCTTTGAGATGCAAATGGATACGTTGGAGCACCGCAACGCCTGAACCAGCGGTCAAACCAAAGCGTTCTGCTGCTCAACTCTCGACAGTGGTGCTGTTGCCTCGATCACAGTGCTGGCAGACAGCACCGCTTCGAGCTGCTCTAGCGGCAGCGGTTTGCTAAAAAAGTAGCCTTGGTAGGCGCAGCAGCCCTGCTCGCGCAAAAAATTCTGTTGCTCACGCGTTTCCACGCCCTCGGCAATGACTTCAAGTCGCAGGGCGCGGCCCATGGCAATGATGGTTTGCACAATCGCTGCATCATCGGGGTCGGTGGTGATGTCGCGCACAAAGGATTGCTCAATTTTTAGCTGGTCCAGAGGCAAGCGCTTGAGGTACTGCAACGACGAGTAGCCGGTGCCAAAGTCATCCATCGAGAACCGCACGCCTTGGGCACGCAACTCCAGCATTTTGGCAATGGTGGCTTCGACATCTTCGAGCACCAAACTTTCGGTCAGTTCGAGTTTTAAGCGCTGGGGTTGAACCCCGGTTTCGGCCAATGCAGCACGTACCTGCTGGCAAAAGTCGCGCTGGCGAAACTGGCGCGCACTGACATTCACGGCAATGCTCAGGCCCGCGCGTTGCGGGTCAGTGGCCCAAGTCTGGAGTTGGCGGCAGGCCGTTTTCAGTACCCAATGGCCAATCGGCAAGATCAGGTCAGACTCCTCGGCCAGCGGAATAAACTGTGCTGGCGAAACCATTCCCCTCTCGGGATGAAACCAACGCACCAACGCCTCAACGCCACAGACACGGTCTTGCTCATCGACTTGGGTTTGGTAAAACAAACGCAGCTCTTGGCGCAAAACGGCTTGGCGCAGGTCGGTTTCAAGGCCCACGCGGGCCTCCAAATGGGCTTGGATATCAGGGTCGTAAAAACGGAAGGTATTGCGCCCGTCCTTTTTAGCTTGGTACATCGCCGCTTCGGCATGGCGCAACGGGTCGTCTAAGCTTTGGAGGTTTTCGTCAAACAGGGCCACGCCAATGCTGGCCGTCAAAAAGTAGTCCTGCTCGTTCATGGTCAAGGGTGCAGCCAAACCAGCGGTGATGTGCGAAACCACCCGCTCGACCTTGCCCGCCGCCTTTTGCGACCGTGCATGGAGGGAGACCAACAAAATGCCAAATTTATCGCCGCCCAGACGGGCCACGGTATCGTTCTCGCTGACAGAAATACTCAAACGCCGCCCGACTTCCTTGAGTATTTGATCGCCCACGGCATAACCACGCGCATCGTTGATGCGCTTGAAGCCGTCCATGTCGATCAGCATCACCGCTGCACGTTCGTGGTGGCGCGCGCAACCCTTGAGTGCCCGTTGAATGCGCTCGACCAGCATGCGCCGGTTGGGTAATTGGGTCAGGGAGTCGTAAAAAGCCAATTGGTAGGCTTCTTCTTCAGCTTGGTGTTGGCGCTCGAGCGCACTGCGGAAAGCCAACAAAGTACCGGCAATGCGACCCAACTCACCGCCCACATCGCGCTGCATCGCTTCGATTTGTGGCAGATCAATGGTTTTGCTTTCGCTATGGGTCAGGGCGCTCAAGGCATCAGCGATGTCCATCATGCGGCGGCTAGAACGGCGTGCCACCCACAACGTCAGCGCAAACAGCAACAACAAACCGACCAAACCCATCCACAGCACCCGATCAAGAACGTGGGCAAAAGACTGGGTTTGCACTGCATTGCGTTTTTGGGAGCGCTCGGCCAGCAACGCGCTGATGCGGCTGGAGAAAATCGCAAACTCTCGAAAATGCTGCTGTGCTTGGTCCATCAATTTTTTGGCAACCGTGGGATCGACCGCAATCACATCGGTGGACATCACTACAAAGCGGCGGTAGGACTCGAATTCTTGCTTGAGTCCTTTGGCGCTGCCGTGGTTGACATCAAGCACCAACTCCGACTTGGCCAAGTGCTGCACCCGTTGGCCTAGCGCATCCAGATCGTTCACGATGGCTGTGTGCATGCGGTAGAGCTGCAATTCAGTCAGGCTGCCCGCAGAGGTACCTTCGAGCGCCACCGACATGCGTTTTTGGATCAGGCCAATGTCGCGCGAGAAGCCCGCAGCCTCCTCAATCACATGCAAGTCGCCGTTTTGTTCGGCACTCACCAAGCCAAACTGCTGGCGCACACTGGTCAGCGCGCTGTACACCACCACCAGCGCTGCCACCAAGACCAGCACCAGCGGTAGCAGCAAGAATATTTGCAGGCTGCGTCCGGCTTTCATGGTGTGTTCGCTAGTGCCTTTAAGAGCACCGGCCAGTGGTAAGGCTCAATGCTGGCAAGGTACTCAAAACCCACCCCTTCGCCCAGAGGCCGAAAAATCACCAGCGTCGTCTCGGGCGGCAAGTAGTCCATGATTTCAGCAATATTGGGGCCGTGGGCCACAACGATGCGGTTCAAACCGGGTTCTTCCACTTTGCGCGAGATCCACTCACGGGTGCGGGCCACGGCGGGGGCTTTTTCGGCCTCGGGCATGGCAGCGGTGTAACGCAGAGTCGGATCGATCTCCAGCGGTGCCGAAAAAACCCGTTGGGCGCTCTCAACCGCTCGGCAAAATGGGCTGCTGATGACTTTGTTGTAAGGAATTTTCAGCTGGGCCACATAGACTTTGATTCTGTCCAGTTGTGCCCGTCCGTCAGCAGTCAGCGGACGCTGGCTAGCGCAATTGTCTAAGTGAACCGGAATTTGATCGGGGTAACGTGCATCGGTCGCGCCGTGGCGCATATAAACCACCAATCCCCCAGCACGCAGCGACTGCACATGCTCGGGTGTGGCTTTGATAATCTTGAACTTGGACGGTACCGGTATCTGCACGTCTGCGGCCCTGACGCTGCCCATGCAGGCCAGCGCGCAAAATGCCGCTATTCCTACCCAAGCTGCGCGCGATGGTGTGCGATGGCTGTTGTGCGTGCTTTGCATACCATGTTTCTCGTTTTTATATTGCTTTATGGATATTACAGCGTAACGAAGTCTTAATTGCTATTAAAAAGATAGCGTTCAATGCGCTGGCTGTCAGCGCAAGCAACCGATTTGTTCTGGCATGGGCCGGTTTCGCCCACCAAAGTGCCCTTGGCGGGTCAGCCTGATCAGGCTCAGACCAAGCGCCCCGCCACCATCCGCACCAGCCGATCACAACGCGCCGCCAGCGACTCATCGTGCGTCACCATCACAAATGCGGTGCCTTGGCTGCGTGCCAAAGCCAGCATGTGCTCAAACACACCATCGGCAGTGGTGCGGTCGAGGTTGCCGGTCGGCTCATCGGCCAACACACATGCCGGTTGCGTCACCAGCGCCCGTGCAATCGCCACGCGCTGGCGTTCCCCCCCTGACAGTTCTGCCGGTCGGTGTTGCAAGCGATCGGCCAGCCCCACGCTGGCAAGCATGCGCGCGGCGGCCTCAGTGCATTGGGCAGCAGGCCAGCGGCGAATGCGCAGCGGCATCGCCACGTTCTCGAGCGCACTGAACTCGGGCAGCAGGTGGTGAAACTGGTAGACAAAACCGAGGTACCGATTGCGCAACCGGCCCTGCTGGGCAGCCGACTGTGCAGCCCAATCTTGTCCATGCAGGCAGACGCGGCCCGCCGTCGGTGCATCCAACCCGCCCAACAGGTGCAAAAGGGTGCTTTTTCCGGAGCCAGAAGCGCCCACAATTGCCAGCGTCTCGCCCGCATGCACGTTCAAATCGACCCCTTGCAGCACCGCCACATCCAAGCGCCCTTCGGTGAAACGCTTGGTCAGGCCTTGGGCTTGCAATACCGGGCCATTTAGGAGATTATTTTGATGATTTTGGCTTGTAGCCGTTTTCAGCATTGAATGAGTAGCTACATTATTCATAGCGCAGCGCCTCGGCAGGATTGACCCGGCTGGCATGCCAACTAGGGTAGAGCGTGGCTAAAAAAGACAAAATCAACGAAATCACGCCAATCGGCACAATGTCCGACGGCTGCGGATCGCTGGGCATTTTGCTGATCAGGTAAATATCTTTGGGCAAAAAGGTCGCCCCCAGCAAATGCTCGATAGCCGGAACAATCACATCGACATGGAGCGCAATCCCCAGCCCCAGCAGCAGCCCCGCCAGCGTGCCAATGACACCGACCATCGCGCCCTGCACGACAAAAATCCCCATGATGCTTTGTGGGCTGGCCCCCAAGGTACGCAAAATGGCAATGTCGGCGCGCTTATCGGTGACGGTCATGACCAGTGTGCTGACCAAATTGAAAGCCGCGACCGCCACAATCAACGTCAAGATGATGAACATCATGCGTTTTTCCATCTGCACGGCGGCAAACCAAGTGCGGTTTTGCTGCGTCCAGTCGCGGATCAGCAAATCACCGCTCAAGCTGCCAGCCAACTCCCGCGCCACGCTGCGCGCTTGGTGCAAGTCTTGCAACTTCAGGCGAATGCCCGTCGGCCCTTCGAGCCGAAACAAGCGCTGCGCGTCCTCGTGGTGCAGCATCACCAGTGCCGAATCGTATTCGTAATGGCCTGAATCGAACGTGCCTGCCACCGTCATTTGCTTCAGGCGCGGCACCACCCCCGCAGGGGTGACTTGGCCCCCGGGGGCAATGAGTGTCACGACATCACCGACACGCACCCCCAAAGACCGCGCCAACTCCGCCCCAAGCACGGCACGAAAGGCACCCGGCACCAGTTGCGCTAACACGTCCCCGTGAGCAGCGGCCAAATCAGTCACTTCGGCTTCGTGCGCTGGATCAATGCCACGGATGAGTGCCCCCTTCATGTCCTCGCCGCGCGCTAACAAAGCCTGCGCTGCGACAAAGGGGGCAGCGCCGACCAGCTGTGGATTGCGCCGTGCCTCCACCAAAGTGCGTGCCACATCAGGCAAAGCTGCGCCGCCGGGGGCAAAAATCTCGATGTGCGACACCACACTGAGCATGCGGTCGCGCACCTCTTTTTGAAAACCGTTCATCACCGATAGCACGATGATGAGTGCCGCCACTCCCAGCGCGATACCGAGCATCGACACCCCCGAGATAAAAGAAATAAAACCATTGCGCCGCGTGGCGCGGCCAGCGCGGGTGTAGCGCCAACCAAGAGCGAGTTCGTAAGGGATTTGCATAGTTTGAAAAGAAGGCCTTTGTCAGGCCGTGCCCATTGTGGCATCCCTGAAAATACCGCCATGTCGGACACCACCCATTTGCTCATCCCCTACGCTGCCTGTGCTGCGCCGGGATGCCAGCAGGCACTGCAAAGCCTGCATCTGCCCCACCTTGACTGGCTGCTTGCGCGCCTGTCCCTACACCACCACGACCGCGTACCCGACGACAGTTTGGCACTGCCCCACGAGCGCGCCTTGGCCCGCGCTGCGGGCCTGCCCCTGCCCAACGCCGATGGCAATATCGCTTGGGCGGCGTGGCACGCCCACCAACAAGGCCAGACCGCCTGCGCCGGTGCCACCGACACGGCTTGGGCTTTTGTCACGCCCTGCCACTGGCACGTCGGCACCGACCACATCACCCTGCACGATCCAGCAGAGCTGCGCTTGACCGAGGCCGATTCACGCGCACTGCTGGCAATTTTGGCCCCGTGGTTCGAGGGCGATGGCATCACCCTCACGTATGAGCAACCCACCCGCTGGTTGGCGCGCGGCGATAGTCTGGCGCACTTGCCGACACCCTCGCTCGAGCGCGTGCTCGGGCGCGATGTCCGCGACTGGATGCAGCACCAAGGAGCATCCAAAGGGCAACCCTCAGCGCACACCAAAGCGGTGCAAACACTGCAACGGCTGCACAGCGAGCTGCAAATGCTGCTCTACACCCACCCTTTCAACGATGTACGCGAAGCGCAGGGGTTAGCACCCATCAATGCCTTTTGGCTGCATGGCGCTGGGCAACTACAGGCACCACCACAGCCCCCCGGCCCACTGCCAACTGTGGCCGACACCCTGCGCACACCTGCACAGCAAGAAAACTGGGACGCTTGGGCCAAGGCTTGGGCCGTTCTGGATGCCGGGCCGCTGGCCCAGTTGCACACCCATGTTGCCAGCGGTGGCACGGCACACCTGACGCTGTGCGGGGAACAAAGCGCTATGACATGGCACAGTGCTCCCCGCAGCTTACCGCAGAAATTTTTAGGCATTTTTCGGCCCCAGCGCTTTACCAGCGTACATAAACAGCTATGAAAATAGTAGCAAGAGACATCCCCCCGCGCGCGGTTTGGGCACTGGAGCAAGCGGGTGTCCACCCGCTGCTGGCACGGCTTTATGCCGCACGCGGCGTTACCAGCAAAGACGAACTCGACGACAGCTTGGCCCGTCTGCTGCCCCCAAGCAGCCTGCAAGGAGCACAGCAAGCCGCCGTGCTGCTAGCCGATGCCATCGCACAAAACAAGCGTCTGTGCATCGTGGCCGACTACGACTGCGATGGCGCGACGGCCTGCGCTGTCGCGGTGCGCGGACTGCGACTGCTGGGCGCTGAACAGGTCGATTATTTGGTGCCAGACCGCGTCATTGACGGCTATGGTTTGACGGCAGCCATTTCGCAGCGGGTCAAAGAACGCGGTGCCGACGTGCTTATCACTGTGGACAACGGCATCGGTAGCCCCGAAGGGGTCGATGAGGCCCATGCACTGGGGATGCAAGTGCTCATTACCGACCACCATTTGCCCTCCAAGCAAGTGCCCGATGCCGATGTCATCGTCAATCCGAACCAGCCCGGCTGCACTTTTCCCAGCAAAAGCATGGCCGGTGTGGGCGTGGTGTTTTATGTGCTGCTGGCACTGCGTTCAGAACTGCGCACGCGCGGGGTGTTGGATGCCAGCACACAGCCCAAACTCGATCCCTTGTTGCCCTTGGTGGCGTTGGGCACGGTCGCCGATGTGGTGAAACTCGATGCCAACAACCGCCGTTTGGTATCACAAGGACTCAAACGCATCCGTGCCGGGCACCTGCCTGCTGGCATGGCTGCGCTGTTTCTGGCGGCGGGTCGCCAAGCACGCATGGCAACTGCTTTGGATTTTGGCTTTTCTCTCGGCCCACGCATTAACGCGGCAGGCCGCTTGGCGGACATGACCATCGGCATCGAATGCCTGCTGACCGATGACCCCACCCGTGCCGAAGAACTTGCCAAATCGCTCGACACCATCAACCGCGAGCGCCGCGACATTGAAGGGGGCATGCGCGATCAAGCCTTTGCGTTGGCAGAAAAACTCTGCAACAACGGTACAGTGCCGCCAGCCGCCATCAGCGTATTCGACCCGGACTTTCACGAAGGCGTCGTCGGCATCGTTGCCTCGCGCATCAAAGACCAACTGCACCGCCCAGCATTTGTCTTTGCAGCCAGCGCAGCCCCCGGAAAAGGGCACGAACTCAAGGGATCAGGCCGCTCCATCCCCGGTTTTCATTTGCGGGATGCCATCGATTTGGTGGCAAAACGCCATCCGGGGGTTCTACTGCGTTTTGGCGGCCATGCCATGGCTGCTGGTTGCACCATTGCCAAAGATCAATTCGAGGTTTTTCAACAAGCATTGGCACAGATTGCCCAAGAACAATTGGACGCAGCCATGTTGACACGCCAACTCGATACCGATGGCCCACTGGCCCCTGAATACCGCCGAACCGATATGGTCGATGCACTACAGCACGAAGTTTGGGGCCAAGGCTTTGCGCCGCCCACATTCAGCGAGGAAGTTGAAGTGATAAGCCAACGGCTGGTGGGTCAAGACGGCAAGCACTTATCGCTCAAACTGAAACACCAAGGCCAACCCGTGGATGGGGTTTGGTTTGGCCGTACCGATCCACTACCAGGGCGCGTTTTGCTGGCATTTCGACTCGATGTGAACGAATCGAAGGGCGAGCGCAAAGTGCAGTTTCTCATCGAAGGAGCGCTGGTTTAAAGAAAATCGAAACCGGCGCTGCAACTCGGAGCGCCTTTTTCTATTTCCCCAAAGACGAAACCCCCCACCTCTTGCGGGGTGGGGGGTTTGCTGCTGTAAGAGCCTGACGATGACCTACTTTCACACGGGAACCCGCACTATCATCGGCGCTAAGTCGTTTCACTGTCCTGTTCGGGATGGGAA
>JAIEMS010000036.1 GCA_019751915.1 Burkholderiaceae bacterium | reverse complement strand
CGTCCAATTGTGAAAATATTCATGACCGACCACGCTTTCGACGTTGGCAAAGTCGGTGTCGGTGGCGGTAGATTCGCTGGCCAGAACAAACTTGGTGTTGAAGATGTTCAAGCCCTTGTTTTCCATCGCGCCCATGTTGAAGTCGCTGGTGGCCACCACCATAAAGCGCTCCAAATCGAGCGGCAGGCCAAAGCGGGCCTCGTCCCACGCCACGCTGGCCATGAGCGAGTTCATGGCGTGCTCGGTTTTACCCAAGTCGCCGGGGCGGACATAAATTTCTAATAAATGCTCTTTGCCCGCCAGCGAGGTAATGCGCTGCTGGCGCGACACCAGTGTGCCCGCGACCAGCGCGAACAGGTAGCAGGGCTTTTTGTGGGGATCGACCCAGCGGGCAAAGTGGCGGCCCCCGTCCAAATCGCCGTGCGCGACCCGGTTGCCGTTGGACAGTAGCACCGGGTACAGCGCTTTGTCGGCGCGCAACTCGACGCTGTAGTGGGCCATCACGTCGGGCCGGTCTAAAAAGTAGGTGATGCGCCGAAAGCCTTCGGCCTCGCACTGGGTAAAAAACGTACCTTGGCTGACATACAACCCCATCAGCTTGGTGTTTTTGGCAGGCTCGCAGGTGGTGAAGATTTCCAGATCGAAGGGCGCGTCGCCCTCGGGCAGGTTTTCGAGTACCAACTGGTTGCCGTCCATCTTGAACGAGGTTCCGGCACCATTGAGCAGTACGCGCGACAGATTCAGGTCGTCACCATGCAGGCGCAGCGCCTGCGCGGGCACATCGGGGTTGCGCCGCAGGCGCATCTTGTTCAGTACCCTGGTTTTGGCTGGGTCGAGATCAAACGCCAGATCCACGGTGTCGATCCACCAAGCGGGTGCTTGGTAGTCGCTGCGGTGAATCGTCGTGGCTTGTCCCTGTCCGTCACGCATAAGCAACATGGTTTTCCTTAAACGCCCTGTTTGAGCGAGGCTTCAATGAATGCGTCGAGGTCTCCGTCCAGCACCTTCTGGGTGGCGGAGATTTCGACGTTGGTACGCAAGTCCTTGATGCGGCTGTTGTCGAGCACGTAGGAGCGAATTTGGTGACCCCAGCCGACATCGGTCTTGGTGTCTTCGAGCTTTTGCTGCTCCTCTTGGCGCTTGCGCATCTCAAAATCGTACAGTTTAGAGCGCAGACGTTGCCAAGCGATGTCGCGGTTGCCGTGCTGGCTGCGTCCGTCTTGGCACTGCACCACGATGCCGGTGGGCATGTGGGTCAGGCGCACTGCCGAATCGGTCTTGTTAATGTGCTGACCGCCGGCACCGCTGGCACGGTAGGTGTCGGTGCGCACATCCGAGGGGTTGATGTTGATCTCGATGGAGTCATCAATCTCGGGGTAAACAAACACGCTGGCAAAGCTGGTGTGGCGGCCACCGGACGAATCAAAAGGCGACTTGCGCACCAAGCGGTGTACGCCAGTTTCAGTGCGCAGCAGGCCAAAGGCGTACTCGCCTTCGATATGGATGGTCGCACCTTTGATGCCCGCAACGTCGCCGGGGGTTTCGTCGTCCACGCTGGTTTTGAAGCCCTTGCGCTCGGCATACTTGAGGTACTGGCGCAGCAGCATGCTGGCCCAGTCGCAGGCTTCGGTGCCACCGGCTCCGGCTTGAATATCCAAGTAGCAGTTGAGCGGGTCGGCCTCGTTGCGGAACATGCGCCGAAACTCCAACTCCTCAATGTCGGGGCGCAGCTTGGCGGTTTCGACCTCGATAGTGAGCAAACCGGCTTCGTCGCCTTCTTCTTTGCTCATCTCAAAGAGTTCGGTGTTGTCTGCCAACTCGCTGGCGAGCCGCTCCAGCGTCAGCACCACAGCATCGAGGGCTTTTTTCTCTTTGCCCAGTTCTTGGGCGCGCTTGGGGTCGTTCCAGACGCTGGGGTCTTCCAGCGAGGCGTTGACGGTTCTCAGGCGTTCAAATTTGGCATCGTAGTCAAAGATACCCCCGTAACTCTTGGGTTCGGGCGGCCAAGTCGATGAGGGTGTTGCCGATCAAGTTGACGCGTTCTGCTTCCATGGTGTTGTCCTGAGTGTCTGGTAAAGAGGGGGCGATTTTCTCACGCGCTGCCATAGGCCCTGTTGCCTGCCCAAAAGATCGGCTAAAAGGTATCTTTGTTATTAAAAATGATAGCTAATGGTGCTTGTGGTGCAAGGGCTACAGCCCTATGGGATCTAAAATTTGTGAAAACGACGGCCCCACCCCGTACTGTGGCAATTAGGCGGGTGGGGAAGCTGATTTTGCCCATACGCGGTTGCGTCCGGCTTCTTTGGCACGGTGAAGCTGTGCGTCGGCGGCAGTGGTCATGCTAACGCAAAACCCCTCGCCACCAAACCATGCCACTACGCCTTGGCTACCACATGGAAGTACGCGCTGCGTTGGTCGGTATGGGCTGTGCGGTAGTGCACAGGCATCAGTTGTTAGACCTGCATGCTCAGCAACTCGTCGTGGTCGTGACCAAAAAGCTGCTCGGCCCTCTGGTTGGTACGAGCGATGCGCCCATGGGGTGTGAACTGCCCAAACCCCCAATTTTTTGCACCAAGGGTGCGGCAACCTTAGGCTGGGTCTGCCTCGGCCAAAAAGTCTTCGATCAGTGTCGCTACCGCTTGGGGCTGGTCGTGGTGCAACATATGACCAGCCCCATCAAGGACGACGGTGCGGTAGTTGGGCACGACCTTCAGGCGTTCGTGGTACTCGTCCAAATCGTACTTTCCCTTCCACCACTGCACCATGCTGTCCTCGCGGGCCTCGACGGTCAAGGTGGGGGCGCTGATGGCGCTGTGAACCGCCAGCACCTCATCGACCCGGTACAACTGGGGGCTGGGTATTTTGTGTGCCGGATCACCCAAAATTTGCCACTGCCCTTGTGCGTTAGGACGCGACCAGTGCTGTGCCAACCAAGTGGCTTTGTCCAGCGGCAAGCGTGGGTTGGTTTTGATCAAGCGCTGCGCTACAGCGTCGAGGCTGTCGTAGCCTTTGAGGGCGATGTCGCCGCGCTCAAGGCGGCGGATATCGTCAATCCACTGGCCGTAGCGCTGGGCCGCCTGCGAAGGCTCGGTGGCGGGCAGACCAAAGCCCTCCAGATTAACCAAGCGGCGCACGCGTTGCGGGCGTACTCCGGCGTACATCATGGCGATGTTGCCGCCCATGCTGTGGCCGACCAAATCCACCGTTTGGCCGGGTGCGTAGTGGTCTAGCAGGTATTCAAGATCGGCCAAATAATCGGCAAAGTGGTAATGGTCGGTGCGGGCGGGCGGGGCGGTCAGGCCAAAGCCGCGCCAGTCGGGGGCAATGATGAGCCGGTTGTCGCAAAACGCCTGCGACAAGGCATCGACCACAAATTGGTAAGAAGCACCCACATCCATCCAACCGTGGGCCAGCAGCAACGGCGGACGGGTGCTGGCGCTGGCGTTGCCCCAGAGACGGACGTGGTAATCGAGGGTACGGACAGGAACGAATTCGCAGCGGGAAGGACGGGCAACTTGGTACATGGCGGCATTATTTCGGGGATGGCGTTTCTTTGTCAGTCAACGCTGAGACAGTGCCTTGGCAGGCCGAAAATAGGCAAAAATCAGAAGATTATGGGCAAAATAGCACGCTAGCGCACGCTCCACAATGGTTTGATGCTATTGTTTTTGATGAATTTGAAGATCCTAAAATGGCCAAAAAAGACCCCAAAAACGCCCATGTCAGCGAAACACCCGCCACACAAATGCTCAAATCGCAGCGGGTAGAGTTCACCGGGCTGCCCTACGAGTACCTAGAGCACGGCGGCGCACGCCACAGTGCGGCGGTGCTGGGCTTGGACCCGTTCAGCGTGGTCAAAACGCTGGTCATGCAAGACCAAGATGCCAAACCGCTGCTGGTGCTAATGCACGGCAACCGCAAGGTCTCGACCAAAAATCTGGCCCGCCAGATCGGTGCCAAGTCGGTCGAGCCGTGTACCCCCGAGGTAGCCAACCGCCACAGCGGGTATTTGGTCGGTGGCACATCGCCCTTTGGCACCCGCCGGGCCATGCCGGTGTACATAGAAGAGAGCATTTTGGCGCTGCCCCGCATTGCCATCAACGGCGGACGACGGGGGTTTTTGGTGCAAATTGACCCCCAAGTCTGTGTGCAACTGCTGGCGGCGCAGCCGGTGCAATGCGCTTTGGCGGAACCCGACTGAAGCGGCCCCAGCGCGCCATTACAGCTCGTAATCGTTGACCTGACCCGTCATCGCACGGGCAACCAAATCTCGGCTGAGGCGGTCGCTGATGAGTTCGGCAAATTTGTAAACGAAATTTCGCAGATAGGCCCCGCGCTTGAAAGCCACCCGCGCCACGCTCTGGCCGAACAAATGCCCCACCGGGCGCACCAGCAAATCACCCACCGGGTCATCGCGCATGGCCATCTCGGCCACGATGCCAATCCCTAAGCCTAAGCGGACATAGGTTTTGATCACGTCCGAATCAATCGCTTCAAGGGCAATGCGCGGTTGTAAGCGGCGTGCAGTAAAAGCCGCGTCGATTTTGCCGCGCCCGGTAAAGGACGGGTGGTAGGTAATCAACGCTTCGTGGGCGATGTCTTCTAAGCCGATGCGCTCTTTTTGTGCCAGCCGGTGGCCCGGCGGGAGCACCAGCACGTGTTGCCACTCGTAGCAGGGCAGGGTGACGAGTTCGGGGTAGTCGGCCAACGATTCGGTGGCCATGCCAATTTCGGCCACCTCGTCGATCACCATGCGGGCCACTTGGTCGGGGGTGGTTTGGTGCAGACTGACATTGACCTTGGGATAGGCCTCGCGCAGGCGTGCCACCGGCAGCGGCAGCACATAGCGTGCCTGCGTGTGGGTGGTGGCAATGCTCAGAGTGCCGTTGTCTTGGGCGCTGAACTGCTCGCCAATGCGTTTGAGGTTGCTGACCTCGCGCATGATGAGTTCAATGCTCTTGAGCACATGCTGGCCCGGCTCGGTAATGCGTTTGAGCCGCTTGCCGTGGCGGGCAAAAATCTCAATGCCCAGCTCACCTTCTAACTCGATGATGGCTTTAGAAACCCCGGGCTGCGAGGTGTGCAGTGCTTTGGCGGCTTCGGTCAGGTTCAGATTGCGGCGGGCGGCTTCTTGAACAAAGCGAAATTGGTGCAGATTCATGCTGTTTGCAGATAAAGAATTCAATCATTATGCTGCAAATGATATAAATCGACTTTTTGCGGTTTTAGGGAAAAACGGGCAGTGGTGGTGTGCAGGCAATCTCAGCCATCAGCGCTGTCATGCGTGGGTCTTCGCCAATGGCCGCTTGCACCGTGAACGCTACGCCGGGATGCTGGGCGCGCAGGGTAGCGATCAACTGTGGCAAATCTTCGCGGGCATGTTTGCCGGTGCCCAAGAACATCGGTGCGACGGTGATAGCGCCAGCACCGCGATCGAGCAACTGCTGTGCTGCTTGCAGCAAGTTGGGTTCACACAGCTCCAGATAAGCGCAGCACACCAGCACCTGCGGCGTGTGGGTGGCGATGTGCTGGCGCACGGCCTCAATCGGCGCACGCCACAGCGGGTCGCGTGAACCGTGGGCAAAGAGAATAACGCCGTGGTTTTTCGGGGGCATACGATGGGTACTTTGGAGGGCTAAAAACTCAGCGCCGCAATACCAGCCAGCCAAAGGCCCCTAGCGACAACAGCGAATAAATGAAACCGGGCACTGCCGCAGCCATCCACGGCGACCAGTTTTGCAAGGTGCCGACAAAGCCAAACACGTTGTTGAGCAAGAAAAAGCTAATGCCCGCCATGACACCACCGAAGACGTAGCCGGTAATGCTGCCCGAGCGGAAATGCAGGTACGCAAAGGGCAGCGCCAGCACCACCATCACCAAGCAGCTCAGGGGGTAAAACACCTTGCGCCAGAACTCGATTTCGTAGCGCTGGGCCGATTGCTGGTTGGCATCGAGGTGGCGAATAAACTGAAACAGGTCAATCGTGGCCATGCGGTCGGGCTTGAGCACCGCCGCAGCGACCATATCGGCACTGATGTGCGTCGGCCAGTCTAGTTGGGGCGCTTGCAGCGACTCCACCCGGGCCGGTTTGCCCTCGCGGGCTTGCTGGAGATGAAAAACATTGCGCTGGGCTTGGTGCAGTGTCCAAACGTTGTTGGGGCCAAATTGTGCGCTGGCGGCTTGGGTGCGCGAGACCAGTTGGCCTTGGGCATCAAACTCAAAAATTCGCACCCCCAGCATGCCACCATCAGGCCCAATGGCGCGCACATTGACCGAAAACGAGTGCGCATCTTGGCGCTCTTTGAGCCAAGCGCCGGTGGCCCCGGTGGTCAGCCGCCCTTGGTAACGTGCCTTGACCAATTGTGCGGCCCGGTCAGACAGCGGGGCTACATAGTCGCCCATGGCAAAAGTCAGGACTACAAAGGCAGCGCCCAAGGCCAGCAGCGTGTGCAGTGCTCGCCAAGGCCCCAGACCGCTGGTGCGCAAAATGGTGAACTCCGAGCTTTGCGCCAGCCGCGCCATGACAAAGATCGTGCCAATCAGCACCGTGATGGGCAGTAACTCGTAGAGGTGGCTCGGAATCGTCAGCGCCACAAACAGCAGCGCTTGGGGCAACTGGTAGCCCCCGGCGGGGCTTTGCCCGACCCAGCGCAGTTCTTCCACCAAATCAAAAAAGAAAAAAAGCGCCAAAAATCCCAGCGTCACAAAGCCCACAGCAGCGAGGACTTCGCGGTAAATCATGCGGCGGATGGTTTTCATGCAGCGCTCCTTGTGCGAAGCCATTGGCGCAGGCTCCATTGCCGGTGCCGCATCGTCACCAAAACAGCGCACAGCGCCAGTGTGCCGCCGTGCAACAGGAACAAAAAGGGCACCAGAGCGATTTTGCCCACCCCGACCCAGCTTTGGCCCAGTGTCAGCAGGTTGTAGTAAACGATAAAGGCAAACAGTGCCACCGCCATGTTGGTACTGCGCCCGGCACGGGGATTGACGCTTGCCAGTGCCAGCGCCAGCAACACAAAATTAAAGGCTGCCAGCGCCAGCCCCATGCGCCAGCCTAACTCGGCTTTGTCCAGCGGCGAGGCCCGTGCCAGCAATTGCGCTGTGCTGCGCGTTTTGACCGAGGAATCGTCGGGCGCGCTGGACGGGGCCACGCCAATGCGGGTGGCGTACTCCGAAAACTCACTCAGCTTCAGGCCCGGCTGGGTGGCTGAAAACTCAAGGCGTTGACCGTCGTTGAGCACCACAAAGCGCTCTCCGTTGCGCACCTCAATGCGGGCGCTGCGTGCCGAGGTGGTGGTCTCGCCACGCGGCTCGTTGGTGGCAATAAAGACGTTGTGGGCAAACGAGCCTTCGACCGAGCTGTCTTTGTCGATAAAGAACACCCGCTGGCCGTTGGCGGACTCCTGAAACTCGCCGGGGGCAATGCGGTCGATGTCGCTGCGTTGCTCGTACTGAAATTTCAGCGCCTGAATTTGCTGATTTGCCCACGGCCAAACCAACAGCGCCAGCAACGCCACGCTCAGCATCACCGGCCAAGCAAAACGCAGCAAAGGGCGTAGCAACGAGGCCAGCCCGCGTCCGCTGGCAAACCAAATCACCATTTCGCTGTCGCGGTACATGCGCGAGAGGGTGCCGACAATGGCGACAAACAGGCTCAGGCTCAAGATGGTCGGCAACTGGCCCAGCACGGTAAAGCCCATCACCAGCATCACGTCAGAGGGGCTCACGCTGCCGCGCGAGGCTTGGCCCAGTGTGCGAATCAACATCATGGTCATAACCACGGTCACTAGCACCACCAAGATGGCCCCAAAGCTGCGTGCCAACTCCTTGCGGATGGATGAATCGAATAACATTGGATCGAACAAAATGAGGCGAATTATGAACTTTGATTTGAAAGCGCTCGACCTGTCGGCAGCTGTGGCAGAAAAATGTGATTTGCTGGTGGTGCTGGTGCCTGAGGGCTTTGCCCGGGCAGAAGACGCTTTGTCCACCTTGGTGGCCCATGCCCTGAAAAACGGCGACCTGCAAACCAAGCCTGGTAAAAGTCTGCACTGCTACCAAGTGCCTGCCGTGGCAGCGCGCCGGGTCATTTTGGCCGGTGTTGGCACGGGCAAGCCCGCAGCAGTGCGTCAGGCGCTGCTGGGGTTGGCGGGTGCGCTGGGTACGGGTGCTGTCAAACGGGCAGTGGTGTGCTTTGCGGGGGGGGGCGATGCCAGTGCCGTAGCCGCTGCGGTCTCGGCCATGTTTCAGGCCAGCTATGTTTACACCACCAGCAAACCCAAGGCCGAGGCGCGCACCCTCAACCGCGTGGTGCTGGGCGTTGCCGATACCGCTGCTGTGGCCGAGGCTTTCGAGCGCAGCGTAGCGATTGCCACGGGCGTTGAGTTGGCACGCGAGTGGGGCAACCGTCCTGCCAACTACGCTACACCGACCTTGCTGGCTGCGGCTGCTAAAGAGCTTGCCAAATCGCCCAATGTTCAATGCAAGGTCATGGGGCCAGCAGAGGTTGCCAAGCTGGGCATGGGCGCTTTCATGGCGGTGGCGCAAGGCGCTGCAGAAGAATTGCGCTTTATCGAGCTGCGCTACAACGGCGCAGCCAAATCCCAAGCCCCGGTCGTACTGGTGGGCAAGGGCATCACCTTTGATACCGGCGGCATCTCGATCAAACCGGCTCCCGAGATGGACGAGATGAAGTTCGATATGTGCGGCGCTGCCAGCGTGCTGGGGGTGTTTCGTACGTTGGCCGAATTGCAGCCCGCCATCAATGTGGTCGGTTTGATTGCCGCCTGCGAGAACATGCCCGATGGCCGCGCCGTCAAACCCGGCGATGTCGTTACCAGCATGAGCGGGCAAACCATCGAAATCCTCAACACCGATGCCGAAGGCCGTTTGGTGCTGTGCGATGCACTGACCTATGCCGCCCGCTTCAAGCCCGCAGTGATGGTGGATATTGCCACCCTCACCGGCGCTTGCGTGATTGCCTTGGGCGGTGTTCGCAGCGGTATGTTTGCATCGGACGACGGCTTGGCGGCTGCTTTGTTGGCCGCTGGCGAAGCGGCACAAGACCCGTGCTGGCGTTTGCCGCTGGACGATGATTACGCCGAAGGCCTGAAAACCAATTTTGCCGATATGGCGAATGTGGCTGGGCGGCCCGGTGGTGCCATCACGGCAGCAAAGTTTTTGCAGCGCTTTGCCGGTGAGCAGCCTTGGGCCCATTTGGACATTGCTGGCACCGCATGGAAGGGTGGTGCCGCCAAGGGCGCTACCGGGCGGCCTGTCGGTTTGTTGGTGCATTACCTGTTGCAAGCGTGTACCAGTGACGCACCGGCTGTCAAGGCCACCAGCAAATCGACTGGGCGCGGTGCCCGTGCTAAGTCTGGCGCTTCGCGCAGCGCATGAACCTGCCGGGTATTGCCATGACGCAAGTGGCCTTCCATTTCAATGCGCCCGACAAACTGGCCTACGCCTGTCGTTTTGCCCGAAAAATGGTGCGCTTAGGCACGCGCTTGGTCATCACCGCGCCATCGGCAACGCTAGCGGTACTAGACACCATGCTTTGGCATCTAGAGCCGCACGATTTTGTCGCGCATTGCCGGGCAGATGCCACCGATGGGCTGTTGGAGGCCTCGCCGGTGGTATTGCTGGAAGACCCGCGCCAAGCGCGCCACCATGAAGTGCTCTTGAATGTGGGCGATGAGGTGCCGTTGGGCTACGCGGACTTTGGCAAGCTGATCGAGGTGGTTAGCGCCCACGACGACACCGATCGCCAGTGCGCACGCGAGCGCTGGCACCACTATGTTCAACACGGCTACGCGATCGTGCGCCACGATTTGGTGTCCATGGCATCCTGACACACACATGGCAATATCTTCTAAAGCGCCCCCCCGATTTGTGCCTACCCTGACCGAAGTGGTGGCAGAACCCGCCGATGCAGCACTGCCAGCGCCGCTGGCGCTGCCCCCTTTGCCCGATAAGTTCGATGGGGTGCAAGAAGAGGAGGTATTTTCTTCTGCACCGCTGCCGTATGTTGCTCCTGTCGTTGTAGCACCTGTGCCAGCATCAGCACCGCTGGGGCCGTGGCCGTCGGTACACCCCGGTGACCCGACCATGGAAATGCCACCTTGGCCGCTAGCGGCTGCTGCCAAGCCCGAGGCAGCCCCTGCGCTACCCGAGCCAATGCCCACAGCGATTGCTCCGTCTGACGTGACAACTGGTGCAGACCCCCAAGCACTGCAAGATCAGTGGGTAGAACTGTTTTTACAGCGCATTGATGGTGCGCTCGATGCCCATTTACACCAAACCATTGCCACCGTAGTGCAGGAGCAAACCCGCATTGCGTTTTTGCGGCTCAGAGAAGAAATTGAATTGGGCGTACGCCAAGCGGTGCGCCAAGCCATCTTGCAAGAGTACGCTGGTGGCAGCGATGCTACCGGCGCATCTGCAGCGTCCCCGGATTGATAATGTTCTTGGGTGTACCCTTGATGTAATGGATCACATTGTCAAAGGCGGCGCTGAAAGACTGTTCGTAGCTGTCTTGCTCAACATAGCCAATGTGCGGCGTACAGATGCAGTTTTCTAGCCGCAGCAGGGCATGGCCTTGCAAAATAGGCTCGCTTTCAAACACATCAATTGCAGCCATTCCGGGGTGACCACGGTTCAGCCCGGCAATCAAGGCATCGGGTTCGATAATTTCAGCGCGTGAGGTATTGACCAACAGCGACGTTGGCTTCATGCGGGCCAAATCTTCGTGGGTGATGCTGGCCCGGGTTTCGTCAGTGAGCTGCAAATGCAGCGAGATCACATCACACTGGGTAAAAAATTCTTCGCGGGTATGGGCTGCCTTAAAACCATCGGCCAGTGCTTGGGCCCGTGACGCTGTGCGCCCCCAGATGCGAACATCCATACCAAAGGAGCGCCCATACTGGGCCACAATTTGGCCGACTTGCCCGTACCCCCAAATGCCCAATATTTTGCCGCGCAAGGTGCTGCCAATGCCGAAGTTAGGTGGCATGGAAGCCGACTTGAGTCCCGACTGTTGCCATGCGCCGTGCTTGAGGTTGGCAATGTACTGTGGCAAGCGCCGCATGGCGGCCATAACCAAAGCCCAAGTCAATTCTGCGGGGGCCACTGGCGAAGCGGCACCTTCGGCCACGGCAATGCCGTTTTCGGTGCAGGCAGCAACGTCGATGTGGCTACCGATTTTGCCGGTTTGGGCAATCAAGCGCAGGCGGGGCAGTTTTTCGACCAGTTGGCGGGTGATTTGTGTGCGCTCGCGTACCAACACGATGATGTCAGCATCTTTGAGTCGCACAGACAGCTGGCCCAGCCCCTTGACCGTATTGGTAAAGACTTTGGCGTTGTAGGGTTCGAGGCGGGTGGCGCAAGGGAGCTTACGCACAGCATCCTGATAGTCATCGAGGATCACAATATTCATCTAAAACTAACTTCGGTTTGAAACATCCCCTTCAGGGGAATAGAATCGTTTTAGGGGAGGCCCAACCTCTTCCAAAGTCGCCTCTTGAGAGGCGTGGATTGAAACATAGTTCGCATTGTGCCTTGGCCGCACTGGGCTGAACATATTGCACCGAATCAGCCCTACCGCAAGGCCTTCGATAGCGAAGGCTTGGCCGGGTTTGACTGTGATGGTGGGGTAATCGGGGTTTTCTGGTCGCAGCTCAATGCTGTGGGTGGTGCGGTGCAGGCGCTTGACGGTGACTTCATCGCCCAGTCGGGCCACAATGATTTGTCCGTTGTGGGCTTCGTGGCCCGTTTGCACGGCCAGCAAATCGCCATCCATGATGCCCACGTCGCGCATCGACATGCCGCGTACCTTGAGCAAATAATCGGCCTCTTGTGCAAACAAGCCGCTGTCGATGCAATAAGTTTGCTCTATGTGTTCTTGCGCCAAAATCGGTGCACCGGCGGCCACCCGACCAATCAGGGGCAGCATGCGTTGTGCCATGCTGACCATCGGCAAACCCAGTGGCACACCGCGTTCGGCGTTGAGGGCGCGCACGGTTGGGGCGCACAGGCGGATGCCGCGCGAGGTGCCGCTGACCAGCTCAATCACCCCTTTGCGCGCTAGCGCTTGCAGGTGCTCCTCGGCGGCATTGGCCGATTTAAAGCCCAGTTGGGCGGCAATCTCGGCCCGGGTCGGTGGCGCACCGTTGTTCGTTAGGGCGGTCTGAATCAAATCAAGGATTTGCTGCTGTCGGGCGGTGAGCTTGGGTGGGGGCGACATAGTGGCTCCAGTGAGTGCCGAACGGGGCTGTCATTTAATCCAGTGGCTGTATTTTCAGCCAGTTTTTGGAGTGTTCGGTGGAGTTAGGTCGATTGATGGTTTTAGGAACGGGCGGCACCATTGCCGGGGTTGCGGCTGTGGCGGGCGACAACGTGGGTTATGCCGCCGCGCAAGTGGGTGTGCAGGCGCTGCTGGCGCAGGCAACTGCGGGCGGGGAGGTTGGCACGAGGGAGGTGCGGGCAGAGCAAGTGGCGCAGATCGATAGCAAAGACATGGACTTTGCCGTTTGGCGCACTTTGGCGCTGCGTTGCCAGCACCATTTGGACGATCCGCAGGTCGGTGCCGTCGTTGTGACCCACGGCACCGACACGCTGGAGGAAACAGCATGGTTTTTGCACTGCGTTCTCAAGGCCGATAAGCCGGTGGTTCTGACCTGCGCCATGCGTCCTGCAACGGCTTTAGCCCCCGATGGGCCGCAAAATCTGCGCGACGCTATGGTCGTGGCCTGTGCCGCAGGCCTGCGGGGGGTGTGGGTGGTCTGTGCTGGCGAGGTGCATGGGGCACAGCAGGTGCAAAAGGTACACCCCTACCGGCCAAATGCGTTCAGTTCTGGCGAATCGGGGCCACTGGGCTGGGTCGAAGAAAAAACGCTGCGTTGGGCACAAAACGAGGCTCCAGCCCAAGCAAGGAGCACACTTGTAGCTATTAAAGATGTAGCACAATGCGCTTCTTGGCCGCGTGTCGAAATCACCATGAGCTACGCGGGTGCCAGCGCTGCCACAGTCGAGGCGTTGGTTGCCAGCAGCGTAGAGGGTCTGGTGGTGGCCGCTACGGGCAATGGAACCGTCCACCGCGCACTGCAAGGCGCACTGCGACAGGCACAGGCCCAAGGCGTGGCGGTGCGCCTTGCCACCCGCTGCCCACTGGGGCAAACCATAGCGCACCCGGAGGGGGATGGTTTCGATTTTCCCTGTATGCCCGGGCTGAGTCCGGTCAAGGCCCGCATCAGCCTGATGCTGGAGTTGGCGGCGGCCCAAGCCCCCGGTTGAACCTGCGCCAGACGCAAAAACGCCCCGCACAGCGGGGCGCTTACCGGCACCGAAGGCGGCGCGGAAAGATCAGCTTTCCAGTGCCGTCATGGCGCGGGCGGTGATGTCTTCAACGCTGCCGGTGCCGTTGATGGCGCGGTACTTGGGCGCATGGGCTGCGTCTTGTGCGGCCCATTGCGAGTAGTAATCGACCAGCGGACGGGTTTGGGCGCTGTAAACGTCCAGCCGTTTTTTGACGGTTTCTTCCTTGTCGTCATCGCGTTGGATCAAGTCTTCGCCGGTCACATCGTCTTTGCCTTCGACCTTGGGTGGGTTAAAGGTGACGTGGTAGGTGCGGCCCGAAGCGGGGTGCGAGCGGCGACCACTCATGCGCTCGACGATGGAGCCAAAGGGCACATCAATTTCAAGCACGTAGTCGAGCTTGACACCGGCGGCCTTCATAGCGTCGGCTTGGGGAATGGTGCGTGGGAAACCATCAAACAAGAAGCCTTGGGCGCAATCGGGTTGGGTGATGCGCTCTTTGACCAAATTGATAATCAGGTCGTCGCTCACCAAACCACCAGCATCCATCACTGCTTTGGCTTCCAAACCCAGCGGCGTGCCCGCTTTGACAGCCGCGCGCAACATGTCGCCGGTCGAGATTTGGGGAATGCCGTATTTTTGGCAAATGAAGGTGGCTTGTGTGCCCTTTCCGGCACCGGGAGCGCCGAGCAAAATCAGTCTCATGAAAGTCCTCTAAGTGTGTGTAATCGGCTGGCGCCACAGGCCCGGGATTGCCCCCCGGAGCATGGCGTTTGGGCGAAGGGCTAGGATAGCATGCACATCCTTGGTTGTGCCTTACTACGGGGGACTGGATTCAGCCCAGCAAAGCGCGCACCCGCGCCAAGTCTTCGGCAGTATCGACACCGGGGCCGGGGGCATTGGCGGCAATATGCACCGCGATGCGGTGCCCGTGCCACAGGGCACGCAGCTGCTCCAGCGCTTCAATGGCCTCGGTGGGTGCTTGCGCCAAGCCCGGAAACTGGCGCAAAAATTGGGCGCGGTAGCTGTAAATCCCAATGTGGCGCAAGGGCGCATAGCCCGCCAGTGCCGCCACACCCGGTTGGGCTTGTGCAGCGCTAGCGTCCCACCACGGGCACGCTGGGTGATCGCGGGCATACGGAATCGGGGCGCGGCTGAAGTAGTGCGCCAGCCCACGCGCATCGAGCACCACTTTGACGATGTTCGGATTCTGGTAGTCGGCCCATGTGGCAATGGGGTGGGCTGCGGTGCCCATGCTGGCCTCGGGGTGGGCCTCGAGCAACGCGGCTGTGGCGCGAACCAAGGCGGGGTCCATCAGTGGCTCATCGCCTTGCACATTGACGACGATGTCGCCCCCCTCCAAGCCCAGTTGCTCACAAGCCTCGGCCAGTCGGTCGCTGCCGCTGGGGTGGTCGCTGCGGGTGGCAATGGCCTCGACACCGTGCTGGGCACAGGCGTGCAAGATGCGTTCGTCGTCGGCAGCGACCACTGTGCGCATGGCACCGCTTTGTGCTGCCCGGCGCGCCACATGCACCACCATCGGCAAACCGGCAATATCGGCCAAGGGTTTGTTGGGCAGACGGCTCGATGCCATGCGTGCAGGAATCAGCACCGTGAACGGGGTGCCCGCGTGCTGCGCCGCCGTCACTGGTCGAGTTCCTCGTCGGTCAGGGTGCGGGCTTCGTCTTCGAGCAGTACGGCAATGCCGTCGCGTACCGGGTAGGCCAAGCGAGCGCTGCGCGAAATCAGCTCTTGGTATTCACGGTCGTAGGTCAGTGGGCCTTTGGTGACGGGGCAGACCAGCAGTTCAAGCAGTTTGGGATCCATAGCAGCGGGTGGTGGGTAAGAGATTCAGGACGACGATGATAGTGTCCGCTGTAACAGCGCATCCAGCGCAACAAAGAAAGCACCATCCACATTCACTTGCAAAGGCACGGCCAATGCCTGCGGACAGTGCTGCCAGAGCTTGGCAGCATCTTTTTCGGTGCAAATCACGGTGTAGCCCTTGTCTGCTATGTTTTTGTAGCTATTAAAATCATAGTGATCTGGCAGCGCACAGGTTTGGGCCAAGCTCAGACCTTGTGCGCGCAGCATGGCAAAAAAATCTTCTGGCCGGGCGATGGCTGCCACGGCACACACCGGCGTATGGCGCAAATCGGCCAAAGGGACATGGGTGCCATCTCTGCGCAAGGCGTGATCGGCCAGTTGGCGCTGGAGTGCAAAACTCGGGGCGACGCTGCGAGGCACCGCCCCGCAATGCAGCACCAAATCGACCGCACGGGGCCACGGCTCACGCAGTGGGCCAGCCGGTAGCAGCAAACCATTGCCAACACCTTGGTCGTTGAAAACACACACCTCAACGTCGCGTGCCAGTGCCCAGTGTTGCAGGCCATCGTCGCAAACAAGGATGTTGGTGTTGGGGTGTTGCTCCATCAGCGCCCGCGCAGCGTCGATGCGCCGTGCGGCCACCATGACGGGCACCCCGCAGTGGCGGGCAATGAGCAAGGGTTCGTCGCCCACGTCGCTGGGCAGGCTATCGGTTTGCACCGGACGGCAGTCGCGGCTGCTGCGGCCATAACCGCGTGAAACCACCCCCGGCCGCCAACCCTGCGCTTGCAGATGTTGCACCAGTGCCATCACCACAGGCGTTTTGCCTGCACCCCCAGCAATGACGTTGCCTACCACCACCACCGGCACCCCCGGATGCTCGGCCCGCAGCAGGCCGGTGCAGTACATCGCGCGGCGCAGCGCCACCAATGTGCCGTAGCACAGCGCCAACGGCCACAGCGCCCAAACCAGCAGCCCACGCCCGCGCCAAGCGCGTTGCAGGGTCGATTCAAGCCCCATGTGCAAACGTGCCTGTACCAAAGAAAAAACGAATCACACTGGCGTTGGGCTGCGCTAAGGCTGCCCAGCGCATTTACGGTGCACCCACGCCTGCACGGGCAGACGACTGGGTGGCAAAGGTCACCTGCATCAGGCCAACGCGGCGCGCTGCCTCCATCACCGTAATCACTGCTTGGTGTGGCGCAGTGGCATCGGCGCTGATGATGACCACGCTGCCCGGCCCGCCGACTTTGGCTGCTTCGGCCAGTGCGCGTGCTACAGGCTCGACCCCTTTGCCATCAACGCCACCCCGGTTGACGGCATAGCGCCCATCGGCTGCAACGGCCACGATGATTTCACGGGGGCGGTCGCGCTGCTGCTGGGTATCGGCTACCGGCAGTGTGAGCTGCATTTCGGTGAATTTGCTGTAGGTGGTGGTCAGCATCAAGAAGATGAGAATCACCAGCAGCACATCAATGAACGGGATCAGATTGATCTCGGGCTCGTCTTTCTGGCGCGGACGGAAGTTCATTTGCGAAGCTGAATCAGGTGGCGTGCAAACTGGTCTGCCGCCAACTCCAGCGTCAGCAAATAGGCATCGACACGGCTGCGAAAGTAGCGCCAAAAAATCAGTGCAGGAATGGCAATCATCAGACCAAAGGCCGTGTTGTAAAGCGCAATCGAGATACCGTGGGCCAGCTGTGCTGGATTGCCCCCGCCCAAGGCTTGGCCCACACCGCCGGAGCCGACCTGCGAGCCAAAAATCTCGATCATGCCGATCACCGTGCCCATCAAGCCCAGCAGCGGCGCAGCCGAAGCAATGGTGCCCAAGGCCGTCAGGTATTTTTCAAGCCGGTGCGCCACAGAGCGGCCCGTGCCCTCGATGGTGGCGCGCAGGTCAGCTTCGGAGCAGCGGGGGTTGGTGTTCATCGCCCGCAGTCCGCTGGCGAGCACCTCACCCAGTGCCGAATTTTTCGCCAAATGTGCCACCACATCGGCGCTGGGCACCCCGCTAGAAGATACGGCCATGGCCTCATGGAGTAACTTGGCTGGCGCAACGCGGGACGTTTGAAGGGCAATAAAGCGCTCCAAAATCAGTGCCAGCGCCAGAACGGAGCAGGCAATCAAGGGCCAGATAGGCCAGCCTGCAGCTTGTATGATCGACAACAATTTTCTCTCCGCTCGGGTAAGGAAGGGGCCATTATCGCCCAGCTTCTAGGGGTGCCGGAACGCTCGTATAGACCCGCGCCAGCCAAGTTTGGCTTTAATTCCTACAATTGGCAGCCTACCCTTTAAAACTCCAAGGAACCGCTATGGAACACACCCTTCCCGCTCTGCCCTACGCCATCGACGCTCTGGCCCCACACTACAGCCAAGAAACGCTGGAGTTTCACCACGGCAAGCACCACAACGCTTACGTTGTGAACCTGAACAATCTGCAAAAGGGCACCGAATTTGAAGCCCTGAGCTTGGAAGAAATCATCCAAAAGTCCAGCGGCGGCATCTACAACAATGCGGCCCAAATTTGGAACCACACCTTCTTCTGGAACTGCATGACCCCCAACGGTGGCGGTGAACCCACTGGCGCACTGGCCGATGCCATTAACGCCAAGTTTGGCTCTTACGCTGCCTTCAAAGAAGCTTTCGTCAAGTCGGCAGTGGGCAATTTTGGTTCGGGCTGGACATGGCTGGTCAAGAAGGCCGACGGCAGTGTCGATATTGTCAACACCGGTGCAGCAGGCACGCCGCTGACCACCGCTGACAAAGCTCTTTTGACCGTCGATGTCTGGGAACACGCCTACTACATCGACTACCGCAACGCCCGTCCTAAGTTTGTCGAAACCTTCTTGGGCAATTTGGTGAACTGGAAGTTTGCCGAAGCCAACTTCGCCTGATCGCCTAAATATCCAACGCCACGCTGTCGCCGTGTAGCTCCATCAGCTCGCGGCGGGCAGCGGCCTCACCCTTGCCCATCAGCTTGGTAATGAGGCTTTCGGTCGCAGCAAAGCCCAGCGCACCCAATTGCACCGGCATTAGTCGGCGGGTGTCGGGGTTGAGCGTGGTCTCCCAGAGCTGCTCGGCGTTCATTTCGCCCAAGCCCTTGAAGCGGCTGATGGCGCACTTCTCCCGCGCAACGCCGTCTTTGGCGCATTTGTCCAAGATAGCAGACAGTTCGCCCTCGTCGAGCGCATACATTTTGCTGGCAGGCTTTTTGCCGCGTGCAGGCACATCGACCCGAAACAGCGGCGGGCGTGCCACAAAAATATGCCCGGTGTCGATCAACTTCGGGAAGTGCTTAAAGAACAACGTGAGCAGCAGCACCTGAATGTGCGAGCCATCCACATCGGCATCGCTCAAAATACAAATTTTGCCGTAGCGTAGCCCGCTCAAATCGGGCGTGTCTTGCGGCCCGTGCGGGTCCACACCAATGGCGACGGCAATGTCATGGATTTCGTTGTTGGCAAACAACCGGTCGCGTTCGACCTCCCAAGTGTTCAACACTTTGCCGCGCAGCGGCAGCACGGCTTGGTTTTCTTTGTTGCGGCCCATTTTGGCGCTGCCACCGGCGGAGTCACCTTCGACCAAAAAAACCTCGTTGTAGGCCAGATCACGGCTTTCGCAATCGGTCAGCTTGCCCGGCAACACGGCCACGCCCGAGCCTTTGCGCTTTTCGACCTTTTGACCCGCTTTTTGGCGCGTTTGTGCTGCTTTGATGGCGAGTTCCGCCAGCTTTTTGCCGTATTCGACGTGCTGGTTCAACCACAGCTCCAGCGACGGGCGCACAAAGCCCGACACCAGCCGCACGGCATCGCGCGAGTTCAGTCGCTCTTTGATTTGGCCTTGGAACTGTGGGTCGAGTACCTTGGCCGAGAGGACGTAGTTGGCGCGGGCAAATACATCCTCGGGCATCAGCTTGACCCCTTTGGGCAGCAAGCTGTGCAGTTCGATAAAACTTTTCACCGCCTGAAATAAACCATCGCGCAGGCCACTTTCGTGGGTTCCGCCCGCGCTGGTGGGAATCAAATTGACGTAACTCTCGCGCACCGGTGCGCCTTCTTCGGTAAAGGCGACGCACCAAGCAGCGCCCTCGCCCTCGGCAAAACTGTCGTGCTGGCTGTCGGCAAAACCCTCGCCCTCGAACAGCGGAATCACCGGATCGGCGGACAGCGTTTGCACCAAGTAGTCGCGCAGGCCGCCTTTGTATTGCCAAGTTTGGGTTTCGCGGGTTTTTTCGTTGACGAGGGTCACTGAAACGCCCGGCATCAGCACCGCTTTGCTGCGCAGCAAGTGCGTCAATTCGCCCATCGGCAGGTGGCTTGACTCAAAATATTTGGCATCGGGCCAAGCGCGCACGCTGGTGCCTTGGCGGCGCTCGCCTTCGGCTTGCGGGCGCAGGGTCAGGGGTTCGATCACATCGCCACCGGCAAAGACCAGTTGGGCGACTTGGCCTTCGCGGTAGCTGCTCACTTGCAGGCGCTGCGACAGGGCGTTGGTCACGCTCACGCCCACGCCGTGCAAGCCACCCGAGAAGCTGTAGGCCCCGCCCTTGCCTTTGTCAAACTTGCCACCGGCATGCAGGCGGGTAAAAACCAGCTCAATTACCGGGGCATTTTCTTCGGGGTGCATACCAAACGGAATGCCACGACCATCGTCGTCAATGCCCACGGAGCCGTCGGCATGCAACGTAACTTTGATTTTTTTCCCGTGACCGGCCAGCGCTTCGTCGGCGGCGTTATCGAGCACCTCTTGCAGGATGTGCAGCGGGTTATCGGTGCGGGTGTACATGCCCGGGCGTTGCTTGACGGGCTCTAGGCCCTTGAGCACACGGATGGAGCTTTCGGAGTATTCGGGGACGGTTGCGGGGGTGGGTTTGGCTGCCATGGTGGCGGATTGTAGTGCTGCCCCGCAACAAAGACTGTTGATAAAAACAGCCTTCTGGCGTTGTCAGCGCTGCCATAGCGGATGCAGGGTGTCCGCTGGGTGTCAAGCAAAAAGGGGACTCCACCGTTACATTCGGTGGATGAACACCCCACTGCGCAAACTCTCGATGCTTCAGGTGCTGGCCTGTGGCGCGGCCATTGTTACTTTATCCATGGGCATCCGCCACGGTTTTGGCCTGTGGTTGCAACCCATCACACAGGACATGGGCTGGACGCGCCAGTCGTTTGCGCTGGCGCTGGCGATTCAGAATTTGTCTTGGGGGGTGATTGGCGTTTTCATGGGCATGGCCGCCGACCGTTTTGGAGCCTTTCGGGTGCTGGTGTCTTGCGCGGTGCTGTACGGGCTGGGGCTGGCGGGCATGGCCTTATCTCCCACGCCGACGCTGTTTGCTTTGACGGCAGGGGTGTTGATTGGTGCTGCACAGGCTGGTACCACCTACGCTGTGATTTACGGCGTGCTGGGCCGCCAGATTGCCCCAGAAAAGCGTTCGTGGGCCATGGGGGTGGCGGCGGCGGCGGGTTCATTCGGCCAGTTTTTGATGGTGCCAGCCGAGGGTTTTTTGATTGCCAGTTTGGGCTGGCAAGCGGCCTTGCTGGTGCTGGCGCTGATGGTGCTGTTGATTGTGCCGCTGGCGCTGGGCTTGCGCGAGCCGGGGTTCAAGGGGGCTGAGCCGGTGCAGCGTGACCAAACGATTGCCCAAGCTTTGGCCGAGGCCTTTCAATTGCCGAGTTTTTGGTTGCTGACGGCAGGGTATTTTGTGTGTGGTTTTCAGGTGGTGTTTATTGGGGTTCATATGCCCAGCTACTTGCGTGACCACGGGTTGTCGGCGCAGGTGGGCAGTCAGGCGCTGGCGCTGATTGGGCTGTTCAATGTGCTGGGTACCTACTTTGCCGGCTCACTCGGACAGCGCATGCCTAAACGCCATATTTTGGTGTTCATTTATGCGGCCCGGGCTGTAGTGATCAGTATTTTCTTGGCGGTGCCACTGTCGCCGCTGTCGGTGTATGTGTTCTCGGCAGTGATCGGTGCGTTGTGGCTATCGACGGTGCCGCCAACCAATGCCCTGATTGCCCAGATTTTTGGGGTGCAGCATTTGTCGATGTTGGGCGGTTTTGTATTTTTCAGCCACCAAATGGGCAGTTTTATGGGAGTCTGGCTGGGCGGCTACGTGTACGACCGCATGGGCAGTTACGATATGGTCTGGTACCTTGCCATTGGATTGGGTGTGCTGGCCGCGTTGGTAAACTTGCCCATCCACGAGCATTCCCTGCGCCGTACCGCTTCACAACCTGCTTGATATGTCTCTCACCACCCTTCCGCACACCTCTCCCACCCGTCGCCAACGCACACGGCGACTCTGGACAGTGCGGCTTGGGCTAGTGCTGCTGGTGCTGGTTTTGTGGGCGGTGTTTGTGCTCTATACCCAGCCGGACTTTATGGTGATGCTGGCCGATCAGGTCTGGGCCTGCTTTTAGCGACCGCGCAAAAACAGGCCATCGAGTTCACGCAAAGTGAGCTGCCGCCACGTTGGACGGCCATGGTTGCATTGGTCTACGCGCTGGGTCACTTCCATTTGGCGCAGCAGGGCGTTCATTTCATCCATGGTCAGGTGCCGGTGGGCGCGCACAGCGGCGTGACACGCCATGGTGGCCAAAATTTCGTTTTGGGCGCGTTGCACGACGGTGCTGGCATCGTGGCTGGACAATTCGGTCAGAACGCTGCGCGCCAAATCGACCGCATCGCTGTGTGCCAGCGCTGTGGGTACGGCACGCACGGCCAGTGTTTTGGCCGACAGCGGCGTGATCTCTAAGCCCAGTTGGGCCAGCGTTTGGGCGTTTTCTTCGGCAGTGGCGACTTCTTCGGCGGTGGCGGCAAAGGTCGCCGCAATTAGCAGCGGCTGGCTGCTCAGGCGTGCGCCGGTGTCGGCTTGGGCTTTGAAGCGTTCATAGACGATGCGTTCGTGGGCGGCGTGCATATCGACCAGCACCAGCCCTTGGGCGTTTTCAGCCAAGATGTAAATGCCGTGCAACTGGGCCAGCGCTCGGCCCAGCGGCCAAGGTGCGTCTGTGCTGGCATCTGGGGCCGGGGCAGGGGCTACGCTGGCGGAAGCTGGAGCAGTCTCTGCCAGCCTGCTGGCTGGTGCGCTGCTGCCGGTTGTCCACGCTGCAAGGTGGTCTTGGCTGGTCTGGGCGGGTGCCAGATGTTGGCGTGGTGCGCCCCAAAGGGCTTGTAAATCTGCCACGCGGTGGCCGCCACGCTCTTCAAAATGTAGAGCAGCTTGTATAGACCCAGCGCGGGCTACAGCCTGTTTAGATTCAAATTTTGGCAAATTGTCGGCATTGGGGGCTTCGGCGGCACCCACGACGGCCTGCACACCTGTACCTGTGCGGGGCACGGCCAGTGCCTGCTCGATGGCATGGCGCACGGCTTGGTAGATTTCTCGGCTGTCCCGAAACCGCACTTCGATTTTGGTGGGATGGACATTCACGTCCACCCGCGCCGGGTCGATCTCGATATACAGCGCATACACCGGCTGGCGCTGGCCGTGCAGCACGTCTTCGTAGGCGCTGCGCGCGGCGTGGCTAATGACCTTGTCGCGCACAAAACGGCCATTCACATACACGTACTGCTGGTCTGGGCGTGACCGGGCTGCATCGGGCAAACCGACCCGCCCGGTTACAGTGACCGACCCTTGGGTGTGCGCCACGGCCACCGATTGCGCCACAAATGCCTCGCCCAGCACGTCGCCCAAACGCTGGGCCAATGCATCGGTGGCGGTTTTTTGCCCCGACACCAGCGTGGCGCGCCATTGCTCGAGCAGCTTGCCTGCGTGCCAGATGGCAAAACCCACATCGGGCCGCGCCAGTGCGTGGCGGCGCACAGCCTCGGTGCAGTGGGCCAGCTCGGTGGCATCGGTTTTCAGAAATTTGCGCCGCGCAGGGGTTGAGTAAAACAACTCTTTGACTTCTACCGTGGTGCCGGTAGCCCGTGCAACCGGGCGCAACTCACCGCTGCGGGCATCGAGCAAAAGTGCACTGCTTTGACCCTGCGGACGCGACAAAATGGCCGTTTCTGACACCGCACAAATCGCTGCCAGCGCCTCGCCCCGAAAACCCATCGTTACCACGGTTTCGAGGTCGTGCAGGTTGGCGATTTTGCTGGTGGCGTGGCGGCGCAGGGCCAGTGGCAACTCACTTTGGGCAATGCCGCTGCCATCGTCTTCGACCGCGATCAGGCGCACACCACCGGCCAACAGGCGCACGGTAATTTCTCCGGCATCGGCATCGAGGGCGTTGTCTAGCAGTTCGCGCACCACCGAGGCGGGGCGCTCAACCACCTCACCGGCAGCGATTTGGCTGATCAGCTCATCGGGCAGTTCACGGATCGAGGGGCGTGCGGTGGCAGTGGCAGAGGGGGCCAACTGCGGGGCTTGAAGGGGGGCAATGGCATTCACGCGGGCTATTTTAGAGACCGCCCCCAGCGCAGCCGGTCTAGGGATAATGCGCCCCTGCTCTTTGAAAGCCCTATGGAAGCCTTTACTTTTCTCCTTGATTTCATTCTGCACATCGACAAACACTTGGAGGCCTTTGTCATTGCCTATGGCCCGTGGGTCTATGCGCTGTTGTTTTTGATTGTGTTTGTCGAAACTGGCGTGGTGGTGATGCCATTTTTGCCGGGCGATTCGCTGCTGTTTATCGTGGGGGCGCTGTCGGGCGCGGGTCTGGTCGAGTTCGCTCCGGCCTGTGCCGTGCTGTTGGCGGCGGCGATTTTGGGCGACCAGTGCAACTACAGCATTGGCCGCTTTTTAGGGCCCAAGGTGTTTCAGTGGGAAAACTCGCGTTGGTTCAACCGCAAAGCATTTGACCAAGCCCATGCGTTTTATGAGCGCTATGGCGGCATCACCATCGTGCTGGCGCGTTTTATGCCGTTTATTCGCACCTTTGCTCCCTTTGTAGGCGGTGTGGCGGCGATGGGGCGAGGCAAATTCACCGCATTTAACGTCGGTGGCGCACTGTTGTGGGTGCTGGGCATTTGCAGTGCCGGTTACTTTTTTGGCAATTTTGTTTGGGTGAAACAAAATTTAGACAAAATTATTTGGGCGCTGATTTTGGTGCCCAGCGCCATTGCCATTTGGGGTGGCTTGCGCACAGCGCGCAACGAGGCCGCGACACCACAGCCCTAAAGCCGCCCGCTGGCGCGGGCATCCAAACTGCGCTCTATACCGAGCGGCTGCGCGCCAACGGCGGATTTTTGGCAAAGTAGTGGGTAATGCCGCGCATCAGTGCATCGGCCAGCTGCTCTTGGTAGGCGCTGGTGCGCAGTTTAGATTCTTCTTCGGGGTTGCTGATAAAGGCGGTCTCGATCAACACACTGGGAATATCGGGTGCCTTGAGCACGGCAAACCCGGCTTGTTCAACCCGTGGTTTGTGCAGCTTGCCGACGTTGCTGATTTCCCCAAGCAGCGCGCTGCCCAATTTCAGGCTGTCGTTGATTTGCGCGGTGGTGCTCATATCGAGCAGTGCGCGCTGTACGTGCTGGTCTTTGGCGCGCACATTGAGGCCACCAATCAAGTCGGCTTGGTTTTCTTTGTTCGCCAACCAGCGTGCTGCGGTACTCGACGCTGCGCCTTGGCTCAGTGCAAACACGCTGGCCCCACGCGCTTCAGGGTTACTGAAAGCGTCGGCATGGATGCTGATGAACAAATCTGCCTGCACCCGCTGCGCCTTTTGCACCCGCGTGCCCAGTGGCACAAAATAATCACCGTCGCGCGTCAGGTAGGCCCGCATCGGGTTGCCGCTGACCGTGGTGGCATTGATGCGCTCGCGCAGCAAGTTGGCGACGCGCAGCACCACATCTTTTTCGCGCGTTCCACTCGGGCCAATGGCACCGGGGTCTTCGCCACCATGACCGGGGTCTAGCGCGACGATGATGAGCCGGTCGGTGTGGTTGGCGTTGCTGGGTGTCGCAGTGGGCTTGGGTGGTGCCGGAGGCGGCGGTGCGGGGGGCGCTGGTGGCGTAGGCGCTGGTGCGGGTGCCGGGCGGCCCGTGTCGCGCGGTGGAACGGCGCGTTCGGCGATCAGTTCACCCAAAGGATCGACCGCTGTGCTGGCGGCCTTGGTCGGTTTAACCCCCGATGCTGTGGGCCGGGGCGCGGGTGCAGGCGTTGGGGCTGCGCTGGCGGTTGCGGTGCTGGCCGTCGCGGGCGTACGGTCTTTCAGGCGCTCGGAAATCAGCGCTTCGAGCGGATCGACGGGCGCAGCCGGGTACAAATCAAGCACCAGCCGGTGGCCGTAGGCCGACACCGGGGGCAGGGTGAAAACCTGTGGTTTGGCCGCTTGTTTGAGGTCAATCACCAGCCGCACTACGCCGGGGGAGTTTTGGCCGACGCGGATTCCGGCAATGTTGGGGTCATCGGCCCGCACTTTGGCGACCAGCTCGCGCAGCGCTGGGCTGAGGTCAATGCCCTCAATGTCCAGCGCCAATCGTGGTGGTGTGGTAACAAAAAACTGTTTGGTGGTGAGTTTGCTATCGGACTCGATGGTGACGCGCGAATACTCGGGCGCAGGCCAGACCCGCACGGCCACGATGCTGGCACCGTGGGCAATGTGCTGTGCGCCCAGCAAAAGCACCAAGCTGCCGCTTTGCAGCAATGTGCGCCGGGTGGGGGCGTACAGGGTCGGCGCTGCCGTATCGACAGAGGGAGTGCGGCTCATGGGCACACTCCTTGCAGCACGGTGCGGCCTAAGGCCGTGTGCGCGTGCAGGGTAGCGCGCCGGGCTGTGTCGTCGAGGGCTTCTAGGTGGACAGCCAGATCGGCGGTCGGAATCAGTGCGGCAGCGTTTTCGGGCCACTCGGCCAGCTTCAAGCCGGGGCTGGCGAAAATATCCCGAAACCCGGCATCTTCCCACTCGCGTGGGTCATCGAAGCGGTAAAAATCAAAATGCCAGATGCTCAGATCGGGCGCTTGGTGAGGCTCGACCACGGCGTAGGTCGGGCTTTTAATGCGCCCTTGCACCCCGAGTGCGCGCAGCAAGTGGCGCACCAGCGTGGTTTTACCGGCCCCCAAGTCGCCGTGCAGGGTGATAAAAGCATCGGCCAGCGCAGGCTGGGCTGCCAAGTTTTGGGCAAAAGCAGCGGTGTCGTCCTCGGTCAGCCAAGTGCATTGGCGCAGGCACCCGGATGGGGCGCTTTCTACAATAGGGCGATGGTGGTTTGTAGCAGTCAACTCGTTCCTCAAATTCAGCAGTGGGCGCGCGATCTGGGATTGTCCCAAATTGGCGTGGCCGGTGTTGATTTGTCCTCGGCAGAACCCGGATTACTCCAGTGGTTAGCCCACGGCTTTCAGGGTGAAATGCACTACATGGCCGCGCACGGACTCAAGCGTGCCCGCCCCGCCGAGCTGGTGCCCGGCACCGTCAGCGTGATTACCGCTCGGCTCGATTATTTGCCCCGTCACACAGTTGCCGATACCCCCGGCGGTTGGCAAGGGGTTGAATTAGCGCGCTTAGAGCGCCCGCACGAGGCCATTGTGTCGGTTTATGCCCGGGGGCGCGACTACCACAAGGTGCTGCGAGGGCGCTTGCAAAAGCTCGCCGACCAGATCAGCGCCGCTGTCGGCCCGCTGGGCTACCGGGTCTTTACCGATTCTGCGCCGGTGCTAGAGGCTGAACTGGCCCAACGCAGCGGGCAAGGCTGGCGTGGCAAGCACACGCTGGTGCTGAACCGCGCGGCTGGGTCGATGTTCTTTTTGGGTGAAATCTATGTCGATATGGCGCTAGAGCCGACGGCCAGCGTCAGTGGCCATTGTGGTAGCTGCCAAGCGTGCCTCGATGTGTGCCCAACACAGGCCATCGTTGCCCCCTACCGGGTCGATGCGCGCCGCTGCATCTCGTACCTGACGATTGAACACGCCGGGCCGATTGCGCTCGAACTGCGGCCCCTGTTGGGCAACCGTATTTACGGCTGTGACGATTGCCAGCTGGTGTGCCCGTGGAACAAATTTGCCCAGAGGAGTGCCCTGCCCGATTTTGATGCCCGCGCTGGCCTGTCGGGGCAGCAACTGGTACACCTGTTTGCTTGGGATGAAGCCACTTTTCTGCGCTTGACCGAGGGTGGCCCCATTCGGCGCATCGGCCACGAACGTTGGCTGCGCAATGTGGCCGTGGCGCTGGGTAATGCGCTGCGCGCTACTGGTGATAGCACTATTCAAGCTGCATTGCAGTCGCGGGCCGAGCACGAAAGCGCACTGGTGCGTGAGCACGTAGCATGGGCTTTGGCACAAAATTGTGGTTAAAACAGTGTGTAGCCCTTGATGGGTAAGCACTGTAAGCTATTAAAATAAGAGCAGTTTTCAGCGCAAAACGCCCAAGGCAAACGGCAAACTGACCAGCCCCAGCAAGGTCGAGAGCGTGACCAACGCGGCCACATACGGCCCGTTGTAGCCCATGCGCGCTGCCAGCACGTAGCAACTCGATGCAGTCGGTAAAGCCGAGAACGCCAACAGCACCGTCGTTTGTGTCGCATCCAGCCCCAGCCAAGTGGCCGTGGCCCAAGCCAGCAGCGGCTGTGCAATGTGGCGAATACTCAGAACCGATAGCGACAGCAGCTTGCCGCGTGCCAACAGCCCAAACTGCATGCCCGCACCCGCTGTCATCAGCCCCAGCGCCAGCGAAGCCGCACTGATACGTGCCACGCTCGGCTCAAGCCAACTCGGAATATGAAATCCCAGCAAATTCGCCATCAACCCCGAGGCCGTGGCCAAAATAAGCGGATTGCGCAGCAGCTCACGCACAAAATTGTGCCGCCCGTGGCGGGCCATCGGCCAGACAGCCGCCACATTGAACAGCGGAACGCAAACCCCAATCAACACTGCAATCATCAGCAAACCTTGGCTGCCTGCCAGCCGCTCGGCAATGGCCAAACCAATGAACGAATTAAAACGAATGGCCACCTGTGCGCTGGCGGCGTGGTCACGCACATCCACGCGCTGGCCCAACCACGGCAGATGCGGTAGAGAATAGGCCAGCGCAACCGCACCCAGCCCGGTCATCAGGCCCGCTGCCATCAAGCCCGAGGCTGCGCCCAAGTCAATAGGGCTTTTGACAATGGACTGAAACAGCAGCACCGGAAACAGCAGGTAGTAAACCAAGCTCTCGACCGGTTGCCAGACCGTGCGGTTGAGGGCCGTGTAGCGGCAAATCAAGTAGCCAGACAAAATCAGCGAAAAATCGGGAAAGAGGAGTTGTGCGTAATTCACGGGCAGGAGGATAGCGTGTGCAGGCCCAACAAACCGCTATAGTGTTCACTGAGCCACAAGGTTCATCGCCCCGGTCTTGCTTACGGGTGTGATCGGGGTCTATTGCAAGCTCGAAAAAGGAAAAAATATGATCCGTGAAGTTGAAGGCGACATTTTGCTGACCCATGCCCAGGTCATTGCCCACGGCATTGCCACGCACGACCACTTTGACAGCGGTTTGGCACTGGCTCTGCGCGAGCGCTGGCCGTCGTTGGTGCGCGATTACCGCCACGCCACGAAGTCGCACGCATTGCCCGCTGGCAGCATCTGGGCTTGGGCTGGTGTGGATGCAGAAGGCAAAACACGCGGCATCGTCAACCTGCTGACGCAAGACATGCGTGGCGAAGGCCCAGCGGCCAAGCCCGGTAAAGCTACGCTTGAAAACGTCGGTCACGCGCTCAAAGCGCTGGCGCAATATGTCCAAAAAGAAGGCATCAAGAGCATCGCCCTGCCCTGCCTGGCGACGGGCGTGGGCGGCTTGGAATGGGCGGATGTCAAGCCCTTGATCCAGCAGTATCTGGGTGGTCTGGGTGTTCCAGTCATCATTTACGAGGTTTACCACGCAGGGGTGCAAGCCGACGAGAAGCTCGGTTAATGTAGCCCGCACCGGCACCCGCCCGGGTGCTGTGACAAAACACCCAAAGCCCCGCCAGCAGTTTGTTGGTGGGGCTTTTTGTTAGGACTCGCTCAGGCCCTCAGCCCAGGCCAGAGCCTGTAAATGCGCCCAATTGACTTGACGGTTGGACAGGTGCAGGTCATCGGCATTGAAGGCAAAGGCGGCATCGTCGCCGCTTTCGCAGGCTTTGGTCAGGGCCAAAAACGGGGCGAAAGGGCCGGTGTTGTGCAGCAGTGCATCGACCACCGTTTGCGGCAGCGCCACCGCTTCGAGGGCTTTGTCCAGTGGCATGCCCAGCATGACATCCAGCAAGGAGAACACCCCGACGACAAAAGCGTTGTCGCACTCTTCGGGCGACATCATCTCGGCAGCCAGCAGCTCCATCAGCCGTCCACGCACCACGGCTGTGGTGCCCACGACCGGCGGCGAGCCACCGGCCCGCGAAGTCGTCAGCAGCAGCGAAGCCCAGCGAAACAGCTTTTTCGGCCCCAAAATCATCACCGCATGGCGAAACGAGGTGATCTCGCACGACAAACCAAAGCCCGAAGAATTGATAAAGCGCAGCAAATTAAACGACAGTGTCGGGTCTTTTTTCAGCAACTCCTCAATGTCGCTGATGTTGGCCTGTTGGCGCACCATACTGATCAGATGCAGGATGGTCGCTTGTGCGGGCCGTACCGTCTGTGCCTGAATCAATGCGGGCTTGGCAAACAAATAGCCTTGGAACAGCCGCACACCCAAGTCAAACATGTACTTGTGCTGCTCTTCGGTTTCGACCTTCTCGGCCACTAAGTGCGCCATCGTGTGCGTGCGCGAGAACTTGACCAAAGCCGGTGCTTGCTCGAGCGCAAATGCTGTCAAATCCATCTTGATGAATCCAGCCAGATCGAACCACGGGGCGTACTGTGGGCACAGCACCTCTTGGCTAAAAGCCAAGCGAAACCCGCGCCGACGCAGGCTTGCCAACACCACCGCACTGGCCTCAATGTCTAAGGCGCTGGCATGGGGTGCAAGCGCGGGCACTTCTAACACCACCTTGTCAGGGTGAATCAGCTCCAGATGCCCCCCCGTCAGGCCGTCGTGGGTGCAGTTGATAAACACCAATTTTTGCCCGACCAGCGACTCCGTTCCAGCATACGACAGCGCATTGAACAGCAACGCGGCATCGCTGTCGGCACTGTGGGCATGGATCGAGGTGGAACGGTCAAACAACTCGTAACCAAAAACGGCACGATCCTTGTCCACGATCGCTTGGCGTGCGATCGGAACCAAGTTGTCGGCTTCAGGACTTTGGGGGGTTGCAGATGAAGGAGCGACGGATGGGTCAGGGGTACTAGACATGGGGTGCAGCGAAATGGTGTGCCATGGATTTTAGGAGCGATGCGTGCACTGGCCGTGTATCCATCAGTTACCAATATGGTCGGCCCACGCCAACGCATGCAGGTGGGCGATATTGATTTGCTGGCTGCTCAAGCGCAGGTCGGTTGCAGCGCGATCAAAGGCGGCATCGTCGCCCGATTCGCAAGCCTCGGCCAAACTCAGCAGGTGGCCCAAGATGCCTTCGCGGTGCAGCAGTGCAGCCTCGACAATAGGCGGCACACTCAGCAGTCTCAACGCATCGGTCATTGGCATGTTCAGCATGGTGTCGAGCAGCGAGAAAATCCCAGCCACAAAAGCCTGATCGGCCTCTTCAGCGGGCATGGTCTCTAGGGCCAATAACTCCATCATTCGGCCCCGCACCACCGCCGTCTGTCCAACCGCCGGTGGTGTGCCGCCGGTGCGCGAGGCTGTCAGCAACAGCGCAGCCCAGCGAAACAGCTTTTTCAGGCCCATCAGCATCACCGCTTGGCGAAACGAGGTGATCTCGCGCGACAGCCCAAACCCCGAGGAGTTGATCAGGCGCATCAGGTTGAAGGCCAGTCCAGCATCTTTCTTCAGTACTTCTTCAATTTCTTCGGTGCTGGCTTGTTTGCGCACTAAATTAATCAGCTCCAAAATGCTGCTCTGCACTGGCGAGACCAATTTGGCTTGCACCAGCGCAGGGCGGGCGAACCAATAGCCTTGGAACAGTTGTACCCCGTAGCTCGAAACCATGTCGTACTGCTGGGCAGTTTCAACCTTTTCTGCCACCAAGGCAGCGTGCGAATGGCGCTGGGCATAGCTGATGAGCACGGCCAGCTGGTCAGGGGCTAGCACCGATAAGTCGAGTTTGATGTAGTCGGCCAATGGCAACCAAGCAGCGTAGGCTGCTTCGAGCACAGTGTGGTTAAAGACCAAATGAAATCCGCGCTTGCGCAGGGCCGCCAAGGTGGGCGTGCGCATGGCAACTTCTTCGGCGCTGGTGTGCGCCAAAGGAGGGATCTCTAGCGCCACTTTGTCGGGATCAATCAACTCCAAATGCCCACCGACCAAGCTCTCGTGGGTGCAATTGACGAACATGCGCTTTTTACCAACCAACTCATCGCTACCGGCGTGGGAGAGGGCGGTAAACACCAGCGCCACATCGGTGGCAGCTGTGTGGCCTGGGCCAGTGCGGGAGCGGTTGAACAGTTCGTAGCCGACCACGACGTGCTGTGCATTGACGATGGCTTGGCGGGCAATCATGGGCGCGCCTGCGGCGGGGGTAGAAGCTGGAGGGGCGGAAGATAGCCCGGTGACGGAAGTGCTCGACATAGGGTGATGTGCTCTGTGGGTGGTACGGCGGAATGCGGGTGTCGGGATTTTAGAAAGGAACTGGGCCGCTGGGAATTTGCCGCAGCCAGTGCATTGCGGTTTCAGTGAATCCAACTTTGCGTCGTGCTGCTTTGTTGTAAGGCAGTTTTAGGCGCAGTGCTGGATGGGGTTGTACCAGAGTTGTGCCATGGAATGGGGGTTGCAGGCCATCGCGTTCGCAGTGATGTTCTCAAGAACCACCACTTTGAGGATTCTTTGGATTTGGAGGAGACGTTGCTGCGCCACCTTGCTTTGTACACTTCCCAGCTGCTCCAGTCGGCTTTGAAAAGAAAAAACCGATGCAGTTCATGAAGGATTGGTACGATTCCAGACCTAATTTATTCGAAAATCGTCCTTATGATCGTGCGGGATGTAATAACTACGACATACTAGGGAAATCCCTTGAACGATAGTCAAAATAATGGATAAACAAGAACTCCGCAAATTTCGCACCGTAATGGTTCAAGAAATCGATGCTTTAGACCCTAATGATTCTAGGTATGTGCCGGGGTTACATGGATCTCCTGAAGAAGATGTCATTATTGATTTGCAAGATACAATAATGGCAAGCGATAGCTTCAATAGCCAGCGACGTCCCCCCATTTTCAGTAGCACTGGGCTTTGGAGTCCGGGGTTAATTTAACTCGTTTCTGAATCAGGGTCTGT
>JAIEMS010000010.1 GCA_019751915.1 Burkholderiaceae bacterium | reverse complement strand
TTGCTCCTGAACGCCTCTCAGCACTCCACCCTCATTCATTAAAAACCAGGGTGTTGCACTTCAGTTTTGAATCCGCCTTCAGTAAAGCTTCTTTGGTACCTGCATGAAAAAAACCCGCAGTTGCGGGCTTTTTTGTGGTCCATCGCAGGCATTAGCATGGCTACAATCGATGCAAGATTCGCGCCAACTCTATGATTCGCCTCCTCACGCTCCCCCTGCTGGCCTGCTTGGCCTGTGCCCCTGTGGGCATGGCGTTGGCTGAAAAAGCCGACCGCCAAAAGCCTATGAACATCGAGTCCGACGCGCTGCGCCACGATGAGCTTCAGCAAACCAGCGTTTTTACGGGCCGCGTGGTGCTGACCAAAGGCAGCATTGTGCTGCGCGGCGCACGGCTCGAAGTGCGCCAAGGGGCCGATGGCTACCAGTCGGGGGTCGTTACTGCCGAGGCTGGTCAGCGTGCCTTCTTTCGGCAAAAGCGCGATGCCGTGCCCGGCAGTCCTGAGGAGTTTGTCGAGGGCGAGGGCGAGGTGATCGAATACAACGGCCACAACGACAGCGTGCGCCTCTTGCGCCGCGCCGAGTTGCGCCGCTACCGGGGCAACGCCTTGAGCGATGAAGTCACCGGTGCCGTCATCGTTTACAACAGCCTGACCGATGTCTTTACCGTCGATAGCGCCAAGGCTCCACACGGTGCTGGGGCAGCTTCTGGTTCGCGTGTGCGGGCGGTGCTGGCCCCTAAAGACCCGCCAGCGCGTCCGGCCCCAGCGACCACCACGGCACCCGCGCCGGTGCAGCCGGTCTTGCGCCCTAGCTCTACGCTCGATACCGACCAACCATGAGCACCACCCAGCCCACCAGCCCCCCCACTGCCGCCCCCAGCAGCGCCAGCCGCTTGGAAGTGCAGCACTTGGCCAAGGCGTACGGCAGCCGCAAAGTGGTCAAAGATGTGTCGCTGGTGGTCGAGAAGGGCGAGGTCGTGGGTTTGCTCGGCCCCAACGGTGCGGGTAAAACCACGTCGTTCTACATGATCGTTGGACTGGTGCCGTGCGATGGCGGCGAGATTCGCATTGATGGGCAGGTTGTCACGCACATGCCCATTCACCGGCGCTCGGCGCTGGGGCTGTCGTACCTGCCGCAAGAGGCCTCGATTTTTCGCAAACTCACGGTGCAAGAAAATGTGCGCGCCGTGCTGGAGTTGCAGCACGACAGCAATGGTCAGCCACTGAGCAAAGACCTCATAGAAGAGCGCCTGAACGCCTTGCTGCAAGAGCTGCGCGTCGATCATCTGCGCGACTCTCCGGCTTTGGCCCTCTCGGGTGGCGAGCGCCGGCGCGTCGAAATCGCCCGCGCTTTGGCAACTCAGCCGCGTTTTATTTTGCTCGATGAGCCTTTTGCCGGAATTGACCCCATTGCCGTCATCGAGATTCAACGCATCATCGGTTTTCTCAAAGCGCGCGGCATTGGCGTGCTCATTACCGACCACAACGTGCGCGAGACGCTGGGCATTTGCGACCACGCCTTCATCATCAGCGATGGTCGGGTGCTGGCACAGGGCACGCCCTCCGAGATTGTTGACAACGCCGAGGTGCGCCGGGTCTATCTGGGCGAACACTTTCGGATGTAAGCGCACAGCAGGGCCATACAGTGAAACAAAGCCTGTCACTGCGCGTTTCGCAGCATTTGGCCCTGACACCACAATTGCAGCAGTCGATCCGGTTGCTCCAGTTGTCGACACTGGAGCTGGGCCAAGAGGTCGAGCAAATGCTCGACGAAAACCCATTTTTGGAGCGCACCCCCGAGGAGGCCGAGCGCGAAGAGTTTGGTCTGGCGCAGGCCGACACCCCCGCGCAGGGCGATGATTCAGTTGTTGATTTTGCTCCTATTTCAGGAGCAAGTAATCAAAGCAGCACAACGGCTACAGACCAAAATGATCTGAAAAGCACTTCAGAAGCGGCTCCAGAGGCTCCCAGCGATGCCCCTGACTGGGAGGGCGATGGCAGCATCGACATGGCCCCCGATGACAGCGAATGGGGGGGCGATGCTCCAGCACGCACCTCAGCGCAGGGCGATGGTGAAGCCGATGCCGCCGACCTCGCCCACGGCCATGAATCCCTGAGCGCGTTTTTGCACCGCCAAGCACTGGCGCTGCGTTTGTCAGAAATTGACCGGGCAGCGCTGCACTTCTTAATCGAGTCGCTGAACGACGACGGCTACCTCGAAGACCCGATGGCAGAATTGGCAGCAGGCTTGGCCGGCCCAGACAACGCCGCACAGACCGAAGAATTGGTGCACCATTTCACGGTAGCGCTGGGCTTGTTGCAAAGCTTAGAGCCTACGGGGGTGGGTGCGCGCAACTTGGCCGAATGCCTGAGCCTGCAACTGACGGCATTGGCTACCCAGACTTCCAGCGGCACCAGCCCAGATACGGTGCAGACAGCGCTGCGTATTTGCCAACAACCGCTGGAATTACTGGCCCGACGCGATGTTCGCCGTTTGGTGCCCCTGTGCGGGGCCAGCGAAGAAGGCACACGCGCAGCGATGGCCCTGATTGCCCGGCTCGAGCCACGCCCCGGACGGCGCTTTGTCAACGTGGAGCGCAACGCCATCATCCCTGACATACTGGTGCGGTGCATCAACCTAGGTCAGGGCGGCTACCAATTCAGCGTGCAACTCAATCCCGACGTTATGCCGCGCCTGCGGGTGCATGACATCTACGCCGGTGCTCTGCGCGGCCACCGTGGTGAAGGCGGTCACCAAGCTTTGCAGCAGCGCTTGCAAGAGGCCCGCTGGTTCATCAAAAACATCCAGCAGCGCTTTGACACCATCTTGCGCGTCTCGCGGGCCATCGTCGAGCGCCAAAAGAACTTTTTTGTTCACGGTGCATTGGCGATGCGCCCTTTGGTGCTGCGCGACATTGCCGACGAGCTGGGCCTGCACGAATCCACCATCAGCCGTGTCACGACTGCCAAATACATGGCAACGCCACAAGGCACCTACGAACTGAAATACTTTTTCGGCTCCGGGCTTGGCACCGACACCGGCGGCAACGCCTCTAGCACGGCGGTGCGGGCGTTAATTAAGCAATTCGTGGCTGCCGAGAACCCAGCCAAACCGCTGTCGGACAGCCAATTGGCCGAGATGCTGAAAGAGCAAGGCATTGAGTGCGCCCGCCGCACCGTCGCCAAGTACCGCGAAGGCCTAAAGATTCCCGCCACCACGCTGCGCAAAACCTTGTAGCCCAGCAGCCACAGGCGAAGCACATTTCTTTTTAAAATAGGAATGGTTCTTGTTTAGAATAAAGAATGGCAATTTGTCCATTCACTGCGCCATCGTCGGCGTTTCTTCTATGTTCCTTCGCACTGCTTTTCGCGCTTCTTGGGTTGGGTGTCTTTTGGCCCTCGGTGGATTGCTGGCCGGGTGTGGTGGCGACGGCACCAGCAGCGCCCGCCCCGTTTTAAGTCCCGAGGCAGCTTTGGGCGAACGCGCCTTCAACGAGCCGCTGCTTTCGGCCTCAGGCAAACAGTCGTGCGCTAGCTGCCATGCCAGCGCATCGGGGCACGGTGCACCCAATGCGCTGGCGGTTCAATTGGGCGGCCCGCATTCCGACATTCAGGGTTTGCGCACTTCGCCTTCGCTGCGCTACTTGGCAAAGAACAGCGCTTTTCATTTCGATAAAGAAGGTACGCCAACCGGAGGATTTTTCTGGGATGGTCGGGCCAACACACTGGCCGAGCAAGCGGCGGGGCCACTGTTAAATCCACGCGAAATGGCCAATCCAGACAAAGCCAGCGTGGTTGCCAAAATCGGGCAAACCGCATGGGCCAGCGACTTCAAGGCGGTGTATGGGGCAGCAGTGCTTGAAAACGTCGATCTGGCCTTTGACAAACTGCTCCAAGCCCTCGAGCGCTACCAACACGAAGACACCGACTTCAATGCCTACACCAGCAAATACGATGCCGTTTTGCGCGGCCAAGCCACGCTGACAGCGCCAGAGTCCCGTGGCTTGGCGTTGTTTAACGATGAAAACAAGGGCAACTGCGCCGCCTGCCACCCCTCGGGCAAAGGTGCAGACGGTAGCCACCCGCTGTTTACCGACTTTAGTTACGACAACTTAGGTCTGCCCCGCAACCGCGACATTGCGGCCAACAACGACCCCGCTTATTTTGATTTGGGGCTGTGCGCCCGCCCCGAGCTGAAAACGCGCCAAGAATTGTGCGGAGCCTTCAAGGTGCCATCGCTGCGCAACGTGGCCGCACGCCAGACGTTATTTCACAACGGCAAGTTCAAAACACTGAAAGAGGCATTGGCGTTCTATGTGCAACGCGATACCAACCCCGAAAAATGGTACCCCGTCAATGCCGATGGCAGTGTGAAAAAGTTTGACGACTTGCCGGTGCAGTGGCAGGCCAACGTTAACACCAGCGAAGCACCCTATGGCCGCCAACCCGGACAAGCCCCAGCGCTGAACGATGCAGAGATCGACGACGTGATCGCCTTCTTGCAAACACTCAGCGATGGTTGGAAAAATCGTTGAGTGTCATGTGCTATAAATAAAATAGCAACAAATCGTTTCTGCTAAAGCGCTAGAGGCTGATTTTCTTCTTTTTTGGGGTTGTCAGACTCCCTCAACAGGTCCTAAACGCAAGGCACGACCTGCGCCAGCAGATTCCAGCTTGAACGTGGCTACTGCCTCCTCTAGTTGCGCCGATTGTTGCTCAAGCGAACAGGCCGCTGCCGTGGCTTGCTCGACCAAGGCGGCGTTTTGCTGCGTCGCTTGGTCCATCAAAGTGACGGCATTGCCAATCTCGGCAATACCAATGCTTTGTTCTTTGCTGGCGGCACTGATTTCGGCCACGATCTCGGTCACTTGGCGCACCCGCGTCACCACTTGCTCCATAGTGACCCCAGCGTCTTGCACCAACTTGCTGCCGCTTTCGATTTGCCCGACCGAGCCATCAATCAAAGTTTTAATCTCTTTGGCAGCTTGGGCGCTGCGGTGCGCTAGAGAACGAACCTCAGAGGCCACCACCGCAAAACCGCGCCCTTGTTCGCCAGCACGGGCGGCTTCCACCGCAGCATTGAGCGCCAAAATATTGGTCTGAAATGCAATACCGTCGATCACGCCGATGATGTCCCCCATGCGCTGCGACGAAGCATAAATGGCCTCCATTGTCTGCACCACTTGGTTGACGACGCTACCACCATGCACCGCCACTTGCGAGGCGGTGCTTGCCAGCTCGCTGGCATGGCGGGCGTTGTCGGCGTTGTGCTGCACGGTGCTGGTGAGTTGCTCCATCGCTGCCGAGGTTTCTTCCAGCGAACTGGCCTGCTGCTCGGTGCGCTGCGACAGGTCTTGGTTGCCCAGTGCAATTTCCCGGGTTGCCACATGCACCGACTCCGAGGCGCTGCGAATTTTGCTCAGCACCATTGTGATTTTGTCGGCAAACTGGTTAAACGCTGTGCCGATTTGGGTCAGCTCATCGTTGCCTTTTACGCTCATCCGGCGTGTCAAGTCACCATCACCCGAAGCAATTTCTTGCAACGCATCGCGCACCAGATCGAGTCGGCGCAGCAAACGGGCCAAGGCCGAAAACATCAAACTGACTGCCAGTACAAGGCACAGTACGGCCATGCCCGCCATGATTCGCAACAACGCCCCGACGGGCTGCATGGCTTGCGCACGTTCAACGGCCACGCCCAAAATCCAAGGGGTGCCACTGACTTTGCGGGCATACAAGAGGTGGGTGGTGCCATCCACGTCCACTTCGCCACCATGCGTTGCTTGGCTCAAGGTGCGCAACTGCGCCACATCCATGCCAGCGATCACTTTAGAGACTGGTTTAAGCTCCAACTCGGGCCGATGGTATGCCAACAATTGGCCTTGCTCATCGACCAAAAAGGCAAAACTGCTCTCTTGGGGCCGGATTGCAGCCACCATCTTGGCAATGCTCGACAACAACATGTCAGAGCCAAAAACACCCAAGGGCTTGTCTTTGGGGCCAAACCGCTCGACAAAACTGATGGTCAGCAAACCGCTGGTTGCATCGACATAAGCAGGCGTGAGCGCTGGGCCATCGGTGGCGATGCCTTGTTTGTACCAAGCGCGTTGCACGCCCGAGTAGCCAGCGGGCAACGGGTGCAAGAAAAGAGGGCGGTTGTCGGCGTAAACAATGTAAATATCGTCAAAGCCACCGGCATCCTTGGTTGCTTGCAGAAAGAGCCGGGGGTCTTCTTGGGCCGCAGCGATCTTCATCGACGAAGTAATGCGCTGCTTGTCGCGCACCCATTCGGCAACATCAGCCGCATACATCTGCGTAAGCTGGCCGATGTGCGCATCAATGGATGCCAGTGTGTCGTGGCGTACCGTGACAAAAATAGCCACAGAAAGCGCCAAGAGAGAGACGACCGTGATGCCAACACAAATGGCAATCAGGCGGGCACGAAGGGTATGAAACATGCGGACTCCTTTGGCACAAACCATTGATTCATTGTGCAGGAGCCGCAACAATTGTGCCAACACATTTAAGTGCTGTGTGGCATTGCCAGTTACATATCGAGCAGCAGCATCAATTTTTCTAGCAACGCATCGCGCAGCGTGTCAATTTCAGGGATGCGCCCCAGCACTGGGTCGACCTGACCTTGGTGTTGCAGAGAAACCAAGGTCGCCGCATGGGCATGGATTTGCTGGTGCAACTGCTCAATTTCTTCAAATAGGGCATTGCCTGCGTAGCGCTCGTGCCCACCCTCGTGTTGCAGCCAATGGCTAAAGCGGCAGTTTTGCAAATCTAACTCTGGTAACGCATCGCGTTCACCGCGCAGGTAACTGGTGATGCCTGCCACCCAAGCGCGGTGCTCGACCACGGCAAACAGCAGCGGAAGATCGTCACGCCGGGCCGGTGGCAGGCCGAGCCAAGAAGGTTCAGGGCGCCATGTCTGGAGCCAGTTCGCTATGTGGGACGCGGGCATAGGTCGGGCAATGGCATAGCCTTGCCCCCACTCGCAACCCAAGCGCAACAGCATCAGTCCGTGCGCAACGGTCTCAACGCCCTCGGCAATCACTTGGCGCTGAAACACCCGCGCCAGTCCCAACACCCCTTCCAGAATCGCCATATCGTCCGGATCGTCGAGCATGTCGCGGACAAAACTTTGGTCAATTTTGAGCAACTTGGCCGGCAGGCGGCGCAGGTAGGTCAGCGACGAATAGCCGGTGCCAAAGTCGTCCAGCGCGAAGCCCACGCCCATCTCGTGGCACGCATCCATCAAGCGCGAGATACCCGGAATATCGTCTAGCGCGTTGGTCTCTAGCACCTCCAGCTCCAAATCACCGGGGCCGATATGCGGGTGCAGTGCCAACAAATGCCGTAGCCGCATTACAAAATCGGGCTGCTGCAATTGCCGCGCATCCATATTGACACTGACCGGGAGGCTTAGTCCCTGTGCTTTCCACCTCTCGATTTGGGCCATGGCGGTTTCGAGCACCCAGTCGCCCATTTGCACCGCCAGCTCATCGCTTTCCAAGGCGGGCAAAAAGGCCGCCGGTGCCAACACTCCGCGCTCAGGGTGCAGCCAGCGGATCAGTGCTTCGGCACCCACCACCTCGCCGGTACGCATATTGACTTTGGGTTGGTAATACAGTGCAAACTCGTCTTTTTGCAGCGACTGGCGGATGTTTTCCAGACCCTCATGGTGCCCACGCAGATGGCGGTCTTGTTCGGCATCGAAGACGTGGTAGCGGTTCTTGCCCGTCACCTTGGCTTGGTACATGGCTTGGTCGGCTTGGCGCAAGAGCTGGTCGGCATCGACCTCTTCGGCCTGTGGAAAGAACGCAACGCCCACGCTAGCGGACACTTGCAGCGCTATACCATCGGCCAACACCGGCTCGGCAGCGGCGAGCAACAAACGGTCCAGCACGACACCGGCGGCCTCGTGCTGCGCCAAATTGGCCAACACTGCAACAAACTCGTCCCCGCCAATACGGGCAATGGTGTCGCCATCGCGCAGAGCGCGCTGCATGCGTGCGGCCAGCTCAATCAGCAACTTGTCGCCCATCGCATGGCCGTAGGTGTCGTTGATGGCCTTGAAACCATCCAAATCCAAAAAAACCACTGCCAGTTTTTTGGCATAGCGCCCAGACTGCACCATGGCTTGGCGCAAGCGATCGGCCAACAGCACGCGGTTGGGCAGGCCCGTCAAGGCATCGTAGTGGGCGATATGTTCGAGTCGTTTTTCGTTTTCTTTTTGCTGCGAAATGTCGGAAAACAGCGCCACATAGCGCAGGGCCTTGCCGTGGGCATCGCACACCGCACTGATGGTGAGCATTTCGGCATACACCTCGCCACTTTTGCGTCGGTTCCAGATTTCGCCCGTCCAGCGCCCCTTGTCTGACAGCTCGGCCCACATGCTGGCGTAAAACTCGGCCCCTTGCAGCCCCGAACTGAGCATATTGGAGTTTTGACCAATGACTTCATCGCGGTGGTAGCCGGTAATGCGCGAAAAAGCCGCGTTGACCTCAATCATGTCGCCCTGCGGCGAGGTAATCATGATGCCCTCGCGGGCATGGCTAAAGACGCTGGCCGCGAGTTTGAGCTGCTCTTGGGCAGCGTTTTTCTGCGTCACGTCGGTGATGGTGCCAACGTAGTGGCGCAAATGGCCGGCAGCGTCTTTCACGGCATTGATGCGCAGCAAGGCGGTGTAGAGATAGCCCTCTTTGTGCCGGTTGAAGATCTCCCCTTCCCAATGGCTGTGGCGCAGCAAGGTGGCCCACATCTGGGTGTAAAAGGTGCGGTCTTGAACGCCCGAGGCCATAAAGCGCGGGTTCACGTTCAGCACTTCGGTCGTGCTGTAGCCGGTCACGCGCTCAAAAGCTGGATTGACCGACAGAATACGAACATCGGGTGAGGTGATGATGATCGCATCAGAATTGCTCTCGAACACGCTGGCCGCCAAGCTGCGTTCTTCATTGAGTTCGGCCTGCTTGCGGGCCAATCGCTGTTGACGGCGCAAAGCAACATACCCCACCGCAGCCAACGCCAACAAGCTGGGCACAAAAATCCCAATCAAGCGCTGGGCTTCGCTGGCCCACTGGGTCAAGATGGCACCGCGATCCATCTGTGCGGCCACCACAATCGGAAACCGGCTGGAGGCACGGTAAGCGGTCAGTACGGATTGACCGGTGGGCAATCGCTGCGCTAGCACCCCTTGTTCGTTGCGGGCAATGCCTTCGCCAAAATCCCCGGCGGCACCTTGGGTGCCGGGATGCTCGTTCGGTGCGCCCGACATGAGTAGCACGTCGTCGTAGCGCAGCCATTGCACATGGCCGTGCTCGGCCCCCATCAAATTGCCAGCGTAGTTAACAAAGTAATCAGGATTGATGGCTGTCAGCAGCCACAGCGGTTTTGCTGTACCCGACAATCTGCGCAGCACCGGCACCAAGTGTGGCTCGGTCGGCGACAACACCACCGCTTTCGTCACCACAGATGCCGAGATAAAATCGCGGCCCTGCCAAGGGTTGCCAATGCGCAAAATGGGGGCCTCGGGGTTGCGCGACGGGTAAAAGTCCTGCAAGTCGATGACGATACCGATGTTGGCCGGGTTGGAGCTATCGAGCACCTGCCCACGCGCATCCAGCACCGCAATGGAGCGCAAGTAGGGCATGGGCCGCAGCATCTCACGCAGGCGTGGGCCTAGATTTTTAGGCTCCATGCCGTTCTCGTACAGCGGTGCAATGTTCTCGGCAGCAACATCAATCAGTTGCAGTGTTTGGGTCAGGTGTTCTTCAAAGTGGCGGGCATGGATGACCGCCTGCTCCAAACCATTGGCCAGCGCTTCTTCTCGCAAGCGCCACAGGGTAAAGCCCAGTGCCGACAACCAACCGACGGCCAACACGACCGCTGCGAGCACCCAAAAAACATGGCGCTGCTTTAGCGCAGAAGACAGCATACAAAAGCAAATCGAGAAAACAACCCGGCAGGCATTGCTTGCTTGGGACTCATTTGGCAACAACAATCGGTTCGAGTCCGTGGCGCTGGGCATTGGTGCGCAGGCGGCCATCGCGCTTCATCTCTGCTAGCACCTGCTCGACCCGGGCGTGTAAACGGCTATCGTTGGGGTGCATGGCCCAAGCATACGGGGTAATATGGAAAGTGCTGCTGGGCGATACCAGCCGCGCCCAGTCGCTGCGGTCTAGCATGCGGCGGCTGAACGGGTAGTCGGTCATGAACACATCAGCCCGGCCCGATTGCACTTCTTGTTCGCGCGCGGCAGGAGTATCGACCACGCGCAACTCGGCAAACTGCAGTCGCTCTCGCATGATCGGCTCGTGCAGCGTACCCTTGGCAACCACCACCACCGTGCTAGGCTTGTCAATATCGACCCAACTCTGGATGCTCCGGTTGGTTTTGGTGGTGATGGCGTAGATGTCGCTGGCCAAATGGGGCTGGGTAAAGTGCAATTTTTCTTGGCGCGCTGGCGTGATACCGACAGCAAACATGGCGATGTCGCAACGGTCTTGGGTCACATCTTCCACCAGTTTGGCAAACGAGCTGTCCACAAACTCTGCCTTGGCCCCCAGCGCTTTGGCCAAGTCGTTGGCATTGTCGATATCAATGCCCGAGAGCAATTGTGTTTTAGGGTTGCGAAATGAAATACCGTAGTAATCGGGCCAAATGCACACCCGCAGCGTCTTGCTGGCTTGAATGCGCTGCAAACGGTTGGGTTCATCGGCGGCTTGGCTTTGAAGGGCAAAGAACCCAGTCAACAACAGGGTTGCGAAAGAAAGGCGGCGGTTCATGGTGCAGCTTTACGCAAAATGGAGGAGACAAAGTGTAAGTGAGTGCGTTTGAGCACAGGCTTTATCCTCGACACCCTATGAACCAACTCCAACTCTTTCTCCCCTGCGCCGCTGGTGTCGAGGGCTTTCTGGCCGACGAAGTCCACCAAATTACCGGCTTGACAGGCAATGATCTGCTCACAGGCCGTGGCGGTGTGCTGCTGCGCGCCTCGTGGCGCAATGCACTGCTGCTCAATCTGCACAGCCGCTTGGCCCAACGCGTACTGGTGCAACTGGCGCACCACACCTACCGCAACGAAAACGATTTGTACGAAATCGCCAGTGGCGTGGCTTGGGAAATTTGGTTCACCACCCGCCAAACTTTCAAGGTCGAGGTCACAGCACAACACAGCCCGCTGACCAGCCTGAACTTTGCGGCTTTGCGTGTCAAAGATGCGGTAGCCGACCGCTTTCGTGCCAAGAGCGGCGTACGCCCCGATGTCAATACCCAGTGGCCCGATGTGCGCGTTCACCTGCACTTGACGACCGAACACGCCACGGTCTATATCGACACCTCGGGCGAGCCACTGTTCAAGCGCGGCTGGCGCGAAGACAAGGGCGATGCGCCACTCAAAGAAACGCTGGCCGCCGCCATGATTGCCGCCAGTGGCTGGGATCCGCTGGGCGATGCCCCCTTGCCGCTGTACGACCCCTGCTGCGGCAGCGGCACCATTGCCATTGAAGCGGCACAAATGGCCTGCCGCATTGCACCGGGTGCGTTGCGGCGCTTTGCTTTTGAAAAGCTGTTGCCATTCCAAGCGCACGTTTGGGGTGCTATCAAAGATGAAGCACAAAATGCAGAGCAGGCAAGCGCTACCCCCATTTTTGGTAGCGATGTATCGCACCGGATGGTCGATTTTGCCCAGCGCAACGCCCAGCGTGCAGGCGTGGCCGATGCCGTGCAATTGCGCGGTGGCGATGCCTTGCAGCGCATGCCCCCCTGCGAGCAACCGGGTGTGATGCTGCTGAACCCGCCCTACGGCGAGCGCATTGCCGCCGCTGGCAGCGCCGGCCAAAACGCCACCGAGCGCGCAGCAGAGCGTGCCCGTGGCAGTGCCGTAGGCCGCGAAATTGCACAAACCGAAGATGGTGGCGAATTCTTCAGCCAACTGGCAACCCATTGGAAGAAGAACTACACCGGCTGGCAAGCTTGGATGCTGACCCCCGACCTCAAACTGCCCAGCAAAATGCGCTTGAAAGAGTCACGTCGGGTACCGATGTGGAACGGCCCGATTGAATGCCGCTTGTTCCGCTTTGACTTGGTGCAAGGCTCGGCCCGCGCGCGCCGGGGCGATGCCGATAGCGCAGCGGCCACGGCGGGCAACCACCATGGCCGTTGAACTGCGTTGGCCTGTGGCAGAGGCAGGCGTGGCCGCACCAGCGCCCCGACCACTGGTGCTCGACACCAACATCGTGCTCGATTACTTGGTGTTCAACGATCCGGCCACTGCCCCACTGCGTGCACTGCTACAGAAGGGCGCACTGCGCTGGACAGCCACGCCCCCCATGCGCGACGAGCTGGAACGTGTGCTCAATTACTCCCAAATCGCCCCGCGCGTGGCCTTTTATGGCCTGAGCTGTGCCGCTGTGCTGCAAAGCTACGACGCGCAAGTGCAGTGGGCGCAGGTGCCGGGGCGTGTGTCCGCAGTGTGCAAAGATGCCGACGATCAAAAGTTCATCGACTTGGCCGCAGCCGAGCACGCTGTACTTTTGAGTAAAGACAAAGCCGTGCTGTGCATGCGCAAACGCCTGCTGGCGTATGGCGTACACACAGCCACAGCGCTGGTGCTGGCCGATTAACGGCCAGCGTGCTCAAGCAGCGGGCTTGGGCAACCAGCGTTCGAGTTTTTCAGCGAACTCTGCCAAGTTGATGGGCTTGCTCATAAAGTCGTCCATACCGGCGGCTGTGCACTGTTGGCGGTCGGACTCAAAAGCATTGGCAGTCACGGCAATGATCGGAATGGGCTTTCGCTCTGGGCCTTGTCCGGCCTCCCAAGCACGAATTTGCCGTGTCGCGTCCATGCCATCGAGGTTGGGCATTTGCTGGTCCATCAAAATCAGGTCGTAGTGCGTGCCATCGTGCATTGCAGCTACGGCTTGCAGGCCATCATCGACCACAGTGGCCGTCAGGCCCAGCCGACGCACCAACAACCGAAACAACTGCTGATTGACCGGATTGTCTTCGGCCACCAGCAGATGCCCACTGAATTTTTGCGGCCCGGCACCCGCACTAGGTGTGGCTGTAGCCGCCGCGCTGGGGGCCGCGACCACTACGGGTGCCTTCACTACCCGTTCGGCCCGGACTCGGAACCAAAAACACGAACCAACCCCCACGGTCGAACTCACCCCCGCTTCGCCGCCCATCAGTTGGGCCAGTTGGCGTACGATCGATAACCCCAAGCCGGTGCCGCCGTATTTGCGTGTTGACGATGCATCTCCCTGCGAAAATGGCTGGAATAGCAGCCCTAGCCGATCTTCTGCAATCCCTATCCCAGTGTCGCGCACCGCAAACTCCAGCAAAGCGGTGCCAGCGTCCTCGCCACTTTCCGGCACCTCCCGCACCGATACCTCGACACTGCCCTGTGCCGTGAACTTGAGTGCATTGCTAATCAGGTTCGATAGCATCTGGCGCAGCCGGGTGGCATCTGTGCGGTAGCAACTGGCTGGGGGCAACAAGGTGCCGGTGTGCAATGCAAGTTGTTTGCTGCGCGCTGTTTCGGTAAACAACAGCATGGTTTCATCTACCAAGGCAGTGGGTAGGCACTCCTCAGCCTCCAGCTCCAATTTTCCGGCTTCGACCTTGGCCAAGTCGAGGATGTCGCTCAACAAGCGCAACAGCGTTTGGCCCGATGCAAAGATGGTGTTGGCAAAACTCAACCGATCTGCATCGCTCAGGTGGGGTTGCTGGAGCAACTGCGCCATCACCAGCACCCCGTTCATGGGGGTGCGGATTTCGTGGCTCATCGTCGCCAAAAAGTCCGACTTGGCGTGGTTGGCGGCCTCGGCAGATTCTTTGGCCTGCTGTAGCTCCAAACCACGGGTTTTGTGCTCGGCAATGAGTTGAGCAACCACCTTGAGTAGGCTGCTCATGTCACTGCTGCCGCCCTCATCCGTCTCTTCTTGGATTGGCATCAAAGTGGCAGCAATGCTCCGCAATGCACTGAGCGATTGCTCGCGGCTGGCCAACTCGCTGCGCAGGCTTTCTGCTGTGCGCCTGAGCAAATCAAATGCTGGCCGAAACTCCAGTGGCAGGTTGTCGGCCAAAATGCCCTCTGGGTTATCACCGTCTTGTGGGTAGTCGATCTCAAAATACTGCACCTGTTCCAGCGTACCCAGCCAGCGCTTGAGCGGAAACCAAATCAGTGCCAGCCCCCCCATCAAGCTTGCCAGCGACAGGTAAAACGCCGAGACCACCAAACTCCATAAACCATCTGCTACGTTGTGGGTCGCAAACGTCAGGCGCAGCACGCCGTAATCAACGCCCCCGACAGCAATGGTGCGGTTCACGTCGTAGACGCGATTGGCAATCAGCTCAAACAACCAGTCAGGGGCGTGCGACGGGCTTTTGCTGCCTTTGGGGCTGGCGCTTTCCACCGTGCCGCCCGCCAAATCAATGTAAACCGCAGACTCAAATTGCGAACGCAAAATCGCTTTGCTCAGGGTGCGCTGGATGGTGTCGTAGTCGCCAATCACTGCGCTGTCTGAGACGCTCTGGGTCAGCACTTCAATGAGCATGGAGGCAGATTCTTGAGTCTCCTCGACCACCTGCTCATACTGGTACTGATAGAACAAAAACAGACTGCCACCCACAAACAACAACAGTGCCACCGAGTACAGCGCATAGACGCGGGCAATCAAAGATTGCGGCAGAAGTTTGGGCAGTTTCACGATGCCAACTCAGCGCAGCGATGCCGGTGCCGTTTGGTAGAACTTGCGGTACGACGCATAGTCCTCGCCGGTGGCGGGTAAAAAGTATGCTTTTGAATCAAGGCCTACCTCTTCAGAGGCCTTGAGCAAAATGGCCTTGCCCACCGGATCGCGGTGCATACCAATGAACGCCGATGCCACTGCTTTGACATCTTTGTCAGGCACTTTGCTCGATGCCATCAGTGCCAAGTCGTGGTAGCCCTCCGATGTCCAAAGAATGCGAAATTTTTTGCCCTCGCGTGCTGTGTACCCTTCAATCAATGCTGAATTACTGCCCACCGCTTTAGCTCGGCCCGCAAACATCTGGGCAAATGCGCCGTTTTGGTTGCCTGCAAAAACCGGCTTGGCATCAATGCCCTTGGACAACAACTGGCCGTAGGTCACTTTGTAGCCAACAAAGGCCTCAGGCCCAGCAAAAACTACCTCTTGGCCCTTGAGTTCTTCGAGGCTTTTGATGGGCGAGTCGGCAGGAACGGCAATTTGGGCAAAAATCGGCGGTGTCCAGCGGCGGCCAAACACCTTCCAGCCGAGTTTTTCGCGCTCGGGACTGAACATGTGGTTCGAGAAGATGAATTCGACTTCGCGCGTCAGCACATAGGCCGTCGTGTCTGCCGACGTGCGTCCAATTTTCAGCTCCATCTTTACGCCGCTTTTGTCGCTAACGTATTTGATGATCGGATTCCAATAGGCGGCCGTTTTTTGAATGTCCCATTGGTTCACGGGCGAAAAGCGGTAGGTATTGGCAGTGGTTTGGGCCGGAGCGTGCAGGCTCAGGGTCAAACCAGCAAGAATGAGCCAATGGCGGTACATAAAGCAACTCCTGGTAAAAATCAACAGATACGCCAGTGTGTGGGCATGCAAAGGTCTAGCGTTCATTTTCTCGCTTTTGGCGGGCTACACTTATTGCGAGTCCCTGTTGCACTGGCTGTGCGGGCTGACCGCGCTGCCATTCATTGACCTGTTCGATCTCACCCTACCTTTGCTTGCCTGCCCACTTGACCAGCCCGACCATGAACGATTCTGCCCCCATTTTCCCTACCGCCCGAGGCCTTAGCCCCGATGAGCTAGAAGAACTCGACACCCTGTTGAGCGACCTGCGCACCCGTGCCGAAGAAATCCCACAGTGGGAGTTTTGTGACGGTTTTCTCACGGCGCTGGTGTGTAGTCGCCGCACCATCACACCTGCCGAATATTTGCCGATGCTGCTGGGCGATGGTGAGGCATTGACGCTCGAACCAGATCAACCGCTGCCAACTTTAGAGTCTTTTGCCAACGCTGCGCAACAAGAGCGCTTTTTGGAACTGTGGTTGCAACGCTGGGCCGCGATCGAAGAGGCACTCGATACCCCCGAGGGCGAGCGCAACGAAGACAACGCCTTTCAGCCCGAAGCGGAGGATGTGCGCGCCATCATCGCCAGTTTGTCCGATGAAGAACGTGCCGAACTTGAAGGCCAAGAAATTCCCTCGTTGGCCCAAGTTTGGGCACTGGGCTTTATGTTCGCCGTCGAAAATTGGCCCGAAGAATGGACAGCACCGCGCGACAAAGATGCCGCCAAGTGGCTCGATGAATCGCTCGAATGTATCGTCGCCTTGACCGAGGACGACACCGGCAAGCCCAGCCTGAATATGTACAGCGACGAAGACCCACCCAGCATCAGCCAAGGGCGTGTAGATGCGTTTGGCGATGCGATTCGGGCCATTTACGATCTGCGCCAGCTCTGGAAAACGCTAGGCCCGCGCGTCGAAACCATTCGCAAAGCCCCCGAACCGGGCCGCAACGACCCTTGCTTGTGCGGCAGTGGCAAGAAGTTCAAAAAGTGCTGCGGAGCCTGACAGATCGTTAGCGCTGTAGTAACTGCCGTGCTAACGCTTGTGCGTTTTGGGTGCTCAAGCCATCATCCAGCGGTTGCGCCCGGTGTGTTTAGCGCGGTAGAGCGCCTTGTCTGCACGGGCCAACAGGGTTGTAGCCGCATCATCGTCGGTGGGGACTTGGCTGGTAACGCCCACACTGATGCTGACGTGCGGCGCCGCATCAGAGGCTTTGTGCTCTAGCCCTAGCGCTGCCACAGCTGCCACCACCCGCACCGCAATGGCCGCTGCCGTGGCGGTATCGGTATCGGGCAAGATCACTGCCAGCTCTTCGCCACCATAGCGCGCTACTAAATCGGTACTGCGGTGCACGGCTTGTTGCACAGCGCGCGCGACTGCTTGCAGGCAGGCATCGCCGGCTTGGTGGCCGTAGCTGTCGTTGTAGCGCTTGAAAAAGTCCACATCAATCATCAACAATGCCATCGGTTTTTGCTGGCGCACGGCCTGCGCGCTGGCCTGCTGCAACCGGTCATTAAAGTAGCCTCGGTTGGCAATTTGTAACAAACCATCGGTGCGCGAGAAAGCTTCAAGGCGGGTGTTGGCCGCTTGCAGCTCATCGTTGGCGCAGGCCAGTTCTTGGGTGCGCTGGGCTACGCGGTCTTCCAGCAGCAAATTGGCTTGTGCCAACTCAGCGTTTTGTGACGACAAGACGTGGTAGAGCTTGCCAATCATCTTGAGCAGCGCTTGGGTGCCGTTGTCGTGACCCGAGGTTTCTTGCTCAAAAGCTTGGGCAGCGGGCATACCAGCGCGAATCAAGGTAATTTGGCGTGACAACGATTGGTCAATGCCCAAAATATGCAGGCCAAGCCACGAGGTCAGAAAACCAATAAAAATCTCTGCCGGGTCAGACATGGACGAGCGCCGGCCCCACATTGCACCCACTTGCACCACAAATTCTTGGTGCATGCTTTCGTGTGCAGCGATGTGCCGGGGGTCAACACCCTCAGCCCGCATCAGGCCCTCTTCATCCCGAAAGTGGTACTCGGTGTAGGCTACCAAGCGCTCAAAGGTGCCGTGCAGTAAATCCTCACGGCCTGTATCGGCCAAAAACATCGACCGACTCAACTCATTGAACAAATCCACCAGATCGTGGTGTTGCTTGTCCACATCAGGCAAACCGGTGACAAAATTTTGGTCCCAGACAAAGGCATCCATACAGTGAAACTCGATTCTTAGAAATAAGCACAGCAGTGCTGATGAGCGCGGCGAGTTTACGCGGGCACCGTGTGGATGCTATGACATTCTGGCGTGGGACAATCGCCCGCCCCACTCGGCCTTAGCGCAGTGCGCTGGCCTTTCTTTTTTTCTTGGCACGGGCTTGTTCAGCCCTCAAGCATCTATGACCGATACGGCACCGATTTTTACCCTTAGCGATTTCGATTTCGACCTTCCACCCGAACTCATTGCCCAGCACCCAGCGCCCGAACGCAGCGCCTCGCGTTTGCTCGATGGCCGTGCTGCCCAGCCTGTTGATCGGATTTTTCGGGAGTTGCCTAGTTTGTTACGCGCCGGTGATTTGCTGGTGTTTAACGACACAAGGGTCCTCAAAGCACGCTTGTTTGGCGAAAAGGCCAGCGGTGGCAAACTCGAACTGCTGATTGAGCGGGTGCTGGAGGGCAATGAAGTCGTGGCCCATATGAAGGTCAGCAAAAAACCCCTGCCCGGTGCCAAGGTCTATTTGGCTGGAGGTCTGCGCAATGGCGGCTTTGAGGCCACCTTGCTAGGCCGTTGGCCTGACGACCATGGCCCGCTGTTTCGCTTTGCCTTGCGCGGCCCCGCCAACGAGACTCCTTGGCAACTGATGGAGCGCCACGGCCACCTGCCACTGCCGCCCTACATTGAGCGCCAGCAGCAAGAGGGCAATGACCCCAGTGCACAGGAAGATGCCCAGCGCTACCAAACCGTGTTTGCCCGTACGCCCGGTGCCGTAGCCGCCCCGACAGCAGCACTGCATTTTGATGAAGCAGTACTGACCGAGCTGGCAGCGCGTGGCATTGAGCGCGCCAGCGTCACACTGCATGTCGGTGCAGGCACTTTTCAGCCGGTCAAAACCGAGAGCTTGGCCGAGCACCAAATGCACAGCGAGTGGTACGAGGTGCCGCTGGCCACGCTGGCGGCATTGGAGCGTTGCCGCCAACGTGGTGGCCGGGTGGTGGCAGTGGGCACCACCACCGTGCGCACCCTCGAATCGTGGGCATGCAGCGGCCACGCCAGCGGCGACACAAGCATCTTCATCACACCGGGATTTGACTTTCAGGTGGTTGATGTGCTGCTGACCAACTTTCATTTGCCCAAGAGCACGTTGATGATGCTCGTTAGCGCTTTTGCGGGTTATCCGCAAGTGATGGGGCTGTACCGCTATGCCATGGCCCGGGACTACCGCTTTTTTAGCTATGGTGATGCGATGCTGCTAGAGCGCAGGGCGTAATCTCACTTGGTAACCAGCCCATAAAAAAGGGAACGTGTTGAACACGTTCCCTTTTTTGTTCCTGCCTGCGAGGATTTGAACCGACTCGCATCGGGCCGATAGCCCGGTTTGGGGTTGTTTCCAAGGGGCAGTAAGCCCCTTGGAGTGGATCGATCAGTGACCCGATGCGCCCGATGCGCCGTAGCCAGTTTCCGAACGAACTTTTTGTGCAGCGTAAGCGGCACGTTCGTTGGCAGCGTTTTCGCTCTTGTCCAGAACGGAGAACAGCCAAACACCGAAGAAGCCAATCGCCATCGAGAACAAAGCAGGCGAAGAGTAAGGGAACCAAGCAGAGCCCTTAGGATTGCCCAAAGTAGCCTCCCAGACCGATGGCGACACGACGGTCAACACAACCGAAGAGATCAGACCCAAGAAGCCGCCAATGACTGCGCCCTTGGTGGTGCAATCTTTCCACAGCACCGACATGAACAGCACGGGGAAGTTGGCAGATGCAGCAATCGCGAAGGCCAGCGACACCATGAAGGCGATGTTTTGCTTTTCAAACAAAATGCCCAGCGTCACGGCCACCACACCCAGAGCCAGCGTAGTCAAACGCGACACTTTGAGTTCGGAAGCGCTATCGGCTTTGCCCTTTTTGATGACAGTAGCGTAGATGTCGTGGGACACTGCAGAAGCGCCCGACAAGGTCAAACCAGCCACCACCGCCAAAATCGTAGCAAATGCCACAGCAGAGATAAAGCCGAAGAACACATTGCCGCCGACAGCCTTAGCCACCAGCACCGCAGCCATGTTGGCCGAGCCGCCACCGCCCTTGATCACGCCCTTGGCAGTGTCAGCAAACTCAGGGTTGGTCAAGACCATAGTGATCGCGCCAAAACCGATGATGAAAATCAGCACGTAGAAGTAGCCAATCCAAGTGGTTGCCCACAGCACCGATTTACGAGCTTGCTTGGCATCGGGTACGGTGAAGAAGCGCATCAGGATGTGGGGCAGACCAGCGGTACCGAACATCAAAGCCATACCGAAGGAGATGGCAGAAATGGGGTCTTTAATAAAGCCGCCAGGGCCCATCAGTGCTTGGCCAATCACTGCTGCATCGGCCTCGGTTTTGCCACCGTTGATGGCCAGTTGGGTTTTGACCTTGACACCCGCAGCGAACAGTTGTTCAAAGCTAAAGCCAAAGTTCAGCATGACCATGAAGGCCATGAACGTTACGCCGCCCAGCAACAAGCAGGCCTTGATAATTTGCACCCATGTGGTGGCAGTCATACCGCCAAACAGCACGTAAATCATCATCAGCGCACCAACGATGACCACTGCCAACCAGTAGTCCAAACCAAACAACAGCTTGATCAGCGAACCTGCACCGACCATTTGGGCGATCAGGTAAAACGCCACCACCACCAGCGTGCCCGAAGCAGCAAAAATGCGGATGGGTTTTTGTTGGAAGCGGTAACCAGCCACGTCAGCAAAGGTAAACATACCCAAGTTACGCAGGCGCTCGGCCATCAAGAATGTGATGACGGGCCAGCCGACCAAGAAGCCGATCGAGTAAATCAGGCCGTCATAGCCCGAAGCCATCACCGCAGCCGAAATACCCAAGAAGGAGGCTGCCGACATGTAGTCGCCAGCAATGGCCAAACCATTTTGGAAGCCAGTGATGCCGCCACCGCCGGTATAGAAGTCGGCAGCCGACTTGGTTTTGGCTGCGGCCCATTTGGTGATGTACAGGGTACCGACCACAAAGGCGGTAAACATACCAATAGCAACCCAGTTCGTTGGTTGCTTTTCGACCTGACCCATGTCAGCACCGGCGGCCATTGCCAGACCCGATGCCATCAGCGCCAGCAGCGCTACAAAGATTGGTTTTGTCATCTTCATTTGGAGACGTCCTTGAGAATAGCTGCGGTCAGATCGTCGTACTCGCCGTTAGCGCGTTTCACGTAAATGGCAGTAATCACAATGGTGAAGATGATCACGGCCATGCCCAAGGGCACACCCACGGTGGTCACGCTCTCACCCAAGCGCGTAGCCAAGAAGGGCTTGTTAAAGGCAATCAGCGCGATGTAGCCGTAGTACACGACCATCATCACAATGGTCAGTGCCCAGCCAAAGCCGCTGCGCTTTTTCTGAAGCTCCAGATATTTCGGGTGATTTTGTATTTTTTCGACAATCGGATCACTTATATCACTCATATGTGTCTCCTTAAAGGGGTGGGAAAGCAGTGCCACGACAGGTGTGCGACACCATGACGATTTTTCATTCTGCAAACCCCGTCTGACCAACTGCTTACGCTTCCTAGCGGCCAACAGCCTTGCCAGTCGCCTCTATGTCATGGCGTGTCAATAGTACCTATGGCCTAAGGTGGGCGTTTTCCGCATCTAAAAATAAAAGCCAAGGGTTACTACCGAACTTGTAAGTATCGCGTCAGCTTTTGGTTGGTATTCGTAAGTTTTTAGTAAGGTTTGTTGCAGTCGAACTGGGCCATAAAAAGCAGAAAAATTTTTCTATAAAGGGTTATTTATGGCGCTTCAGGAGGCAAAAAATAGGTTTTTGGGGGCTTGGCAGCCGTTGTCTGGCGGCTTATGAAGGACAAAGCTGACAAAAGATGCACCCCATAGCCCGTGCCCGTACAATTTTTGACGAATGTTGCGCGGTAGGTATTGGGGTCAAAAACCAGCCTTCGCACGATCTTCTGATTCATCCTCTTTACTAAGGAAACCCATGCAAAAGAAATCCCAACAGCTTCTCGTGGCCGCATTGGCCGTTTTGGGCAGCAGCGCTGCTTTGGCGCAAAGCAGCGTGACGCTGTATGGCCGCGTTAACACCTCGGTCGAGCGCCAAGAAGTCGGCGATGTCAAAACCACCGGTGTGGTGAACAACGCTTCGCGCTTTGGTTTCAAGGGTGTAGAAGACTTGGGCGGTGGCCTGAAGGCTGGTTTCCAACTGGAAAGCGGTTTTGCTGCTGACACTGGCGCAAGCGATGGCCCATTCTTTGGTCGCCAAAGCGAAGTGAACCTGTCGGGCAATTTCGGTACGTTGCGTGCCGGTCGCTTCATTGCCGAGTCTTACTTTGCTACGGCGGATTACGTCAGCTTGCACAACCACGACACCGGTTCGTCGTCGGATGCGCTGTACGCCTACGTCATGCCCAATTCCAACAAGCTCGCTTACCGCACTCCTAGCTTTGGCAACCTGACGCTGGAAGGTGCCGTGGCAATGCACGAGAAACCCTCGGGCACTGGCGGCAAGAATGGCTACGATTTGGCCGCTAACTACAACCAAGGCAGCTTGGCTTTGGGCGCTGGTTACAGCAAGCTGGGCGATGTGCAGCAGTTTGGTTTGCGCGCTCTGTACACCTTTGGCCCCTTGACGGTCGGTGGCTACTACCAGCGTGACAAGAACGAATACTTCGTCAACGGTGGCAGCCGCAACACTTTCCGCCTCAGCGGTGCCTATGCGATGGGCGCTTCGGAGTTCCACGCCAACGTGGGCCGTGCTAACAGCTACGAAAACGTTGCCAACAGCGCTGCAACCCAATACACCTTGGGCTACAACTACAACCTGAGCAAGCGCACCAAGGCTTACACCTACTACACGCACGTCAACAACAGCCGTAACTCGTACTACGGCGTGGGTACTGCCGCTACAGGCCGCGATTTCAGCTCGTTGGCTGTGGGCATACGCCACAACTTCTGATCCTGCCCGATCAGTAAGCACTAGCCCCCTGCCTTTTTGGGCTGGGGGCTTTTTTTTCAGAAAGATACGGCATGACCGACGGCACCATCCGCATTCGCGGCGCACGACAGCACAATCTGCAAAACGTCGATTTGGATATTCACACCGGCGCGTTGACGGTGGTGACCGGCCCGAGTGGTTCGGGCAAGTCGAGTTTGGTGTTCGATACCCTGTATGCCGAGGGCCAGCGCCGCTACGTTGAAACCTTCAGCGCCTACGCGCGCCAGTTTCTCGAGCGCATGGACAAGCCCGCTGTGGACAAAATCGAGGGCGTGCCCCCGGCCATTGCCATCGACCAGACCAACCCGGTACGCAGTTCGCGCTCGACCGTGGGCACGATGACCGAGTTGAACGACCACCTCAAGCTGCTGTTGGCCCGTGCCGGGCAATTGTTTGACCGCCAAACCGCGCAGCATGTGCGCCACGATAGCCCCGAGACCATTTACGCCGAACTCCAGCGCCGTTGCGCTGCGGCCCACGGGCCGCGTTTGGTGCTGACCTTTGCCGTCGAGCTGCCCGCCCACAGCAGCACCGAAGAAGTGGCCCAGTGGCTCTCGGCCAGCGGCTTTACCAAAGTGCAAGCCGAGCGCGAGGTTGCCACGCCCACCGGGGCGCGCAAGGTGCTGGACGTGGTGGCCGACCGTTTTCGTATGGGCAGTGTTGATAAGACCCGCGCCATCGAAGCCATTGAGGTGGCGCTTCAACGTGGTAGTGGCCGACTGGCGGTGTACGCCGTGGTCGAGGGAGGTGAGCCGGCCATCTGGCGCTTTTCGACCGGCCTGCATTGCCCCGATAGCGACCTGCGTTACAGCGAGCCGATTGCCTCGATGTTTTCGTTCAACTCGGCGGTGGGTGCGTGCGAGACCTGCCGGGGCTTTGGCCGGGTGATTGGTGTTGATTGGGGGCTGGTCGTTCCTAACGCCCAACTGACGCTGCGCGCCGGAGCCATCAAAACCATCCAAACCCCGGCGTGGAAAGAGGCCCAAGATGACCTGCTGCGCCACGCCCAAAGCGAAGGCATCCCGTGCGACACCGCTTGGGCCGACCTGACCCCAGCCCAGCAGCGCTGGGTGATCGATGGCTCGCCCGCTTGGAGCGGCCAATGGAAGCAGCAGTGGTATGGCATACAGCGCTTTTTTGATTATCTCGAGAGCAAGGCCTACAAAATGCACATCCGGGTGCTGCTGTCCAAGTACCGCAGCTACACCCCATGCCCGGCCTGTGCTGGTGCGCGCCTGAAAACCGAGAGTCTGCTGTGGCGCATCGGTAGCCAAGAGGATGCCGACGCAGTGCTGGAACCGTCCCAGCGCTTTATGCCTGTGGGCGTGGCATGGAGCCGCGCGCAACTCCAAGCGCTGCCGGGGCTGTGTCTGCACGACCTGATGGACCTGCCGATCGAGCGCCTGCGGCTGTTTTTTGATCGGCTGGCGATCAAAAAAACTCCTGATTTAATAGCTACAAATACTGATACAGAAAGGGCTAGCCTCGACTTTGGCATTGAAAATCGGCCACAGACGGCTCCTGAGGCCTTGTGCGCCAGTCCACGCAGCGGCGATGCCCAAGCCCTGCGCTTGCTGCACGCTGAAATCACCACCCGCCTGAAATACCTGTGCGACGTTGGTATTGGCTACCTGACACTCGACCGGCAAAGCCGCACCCTGAGCGGCGGCGAGGTGCAGCGCATCAACCTGACCACAGCGTTGGGCACCTCGTTGGTCAATACGCTGTTTGTGCTGGACGAACCGAGCATTGGCCTGCACCCGCGCGACATGCACCGCATCACCCAAGCCATGCTGCGCTTGCGCGATGCTGGCAACACGCTGGTGGTGGTCGAACACGACCCCGCTGTGATGTGGGCAGCCGACCGCATCATCGACATGGGCCCCGGCCCGGGCGAGCGTGGGGGGCAAATCGTTTTTGATGGCACGCCCGACGCGTTGCGCGGTGCCGACACCCTCACGGGCGCGTACTTGGGCGGGCGCAAGCAAATTGGCATGGGCTTTGGCCGGCGGGTGACGCAAGCGATGCCGCGTTTGGTGCTCGAAGGGGCGCGCGAACACAATCTGCGCGATATCACGGTCGAATTTCCGCTGCAATGCTGGGTGACGGTCACGGGGGTCAGTGGCTCGGGCAAATCCAGTCTGATTCAGGATGTGCTGGCCCCAGCGCTGCTGCGCCACTTTGGTAAAACCACCGAGACCCCCGGCGCGCACCAAGGGTTGCGGGGGGCCGAACAGTTGTCCGATGTGGTGTTTGTCGATCAATCGCCCATCGGTAAAACGGCCCGTTCCAACCCTGCCAGCTACGTGGGTGCGTGGGATGCCATCCGCGAGCTGTTTGCTGCCGTGCCGCTGTCGCGCCAGCGTGGTTACACGGCCAGCAAATTTAGTTTCAACCACGGCGATGGGCGCTGCCCGACCTGTGGTGGCTCGGGCTTTGAACACATAGAGATGCAGTTTCTCAGCGACGTGTATTTACGCTGCCAAGACTGCGACGGGCAGCGCTACCGGCCTGAGATTCTGGAAGTAACCCTCCAACGCACCCGGCCCCTGAAGGTGACAACAAGCCCGATCCCGTCGGGGTCTGACCCCGATTTTTCAGAGGATGCGCTGGAAACCGTCTCGCTCAACGTGGCCCAAGTGCTCAATTTGACGGTCAGCGAGGCAGCCGTGCTGTTTGCACACGACCGTGGCGTGTTGTGTGCGCTCCAGCCCATCATCGATGTTGGGCTGGAATACATCAAGCTAGGCCAGCCCGTGCCCACGCTGTCGGGCGGCGAAGCCCAACGCCTGAAGCTGGCCGGTTTTTTGGCTGAGGCAGCGCGTGCGCAAAGCAAGTCGCGCCAGCCGTTGGCACGCAAGGGCACGCTGTTTTTGTTTGACGAACCCACCACCGGCCTGCACTTTGACGACATTGCCAAACTGATGCGGGCGCTGCGCCAGTTGATCGAAGCCGGGCACTCGTTGATTGTCATTGAGCACAACTTGGATGTGGTTCGCGCCAGCGATTGGTTGATTGACCTCGGCCCTGAAGGCGGTGACGGCGGCGGCCATGTGGTGGCCGAAGGCCCCCCCGACGAGGTGCGCCAACACCCGACATCGCACACTGCAGCGGCGCTGCGCGAGTACGCTCACACCTTGGGCGCAGGACGGGTGTCAGAGGCCCTTGTGCCTTGGGGCCACGCACAACAACGGTCTGCTTCCGTCCAAACTGGAGCGATTCAAATTGTCCATGCCAAAGAGCACAACCTGAAAAACTTGTCGGTTGATATTCCACGGGGGCGCTTTAGCGTGGTGACGGGGGTCAGTGGTTCGGGCAAATCGACGCTGGCGTTTGATATTTTGTTCAACGAAGGCCAGCGCCGCTACCTCGAGAGCCTCAATGCCTATGCCCGCTCCATCGTTCAGCCAGCCGGTCGGCCTGAAGTCGATGCGGTCTATGGCATTCCCCCCACGGTAGCGATTGAGCAGCGCTTGTCGCGCGGCGGGCGCAAATCGACCGTCGGCACCAGCACCGAGGTGTGGCACTTTTTGCGCCTGTTGTACGTCAAACTGGGGGTGCAGCACTGCATTCACGATGGCACGGCGGTGCAACCGCAAACGATAGAGCAAATTGTCGCCCAGCTTTTGACCCAATTTCGCGGTCAGCACATCGGCCTGTTGGCACCGTTGGTGCTCCACCGCAAGGGCATTTACACCGAATGGGCCGAGTGGGCCGGGTCACGCGGCTACACCCACTTGCGCGTGGATGGCAACTTTGTGCCAACGGCAGGATTTGCACGCCTTGACCGCTTCAAAGAACACACCATCGAACTGCCGGTGCTGAGTCTGGACATCACGCCGGGCAACGAGGCACTGCTGCGCATGGCGCTGGCACGGGCGCTGGAACACGGCAAGGGGGTGGTGCATGTGCTGTCGCACTTGGATGGCTTGGGCGAGGCGCTGGCCGCCGATGCCCCCACGGCAGGCATTGGCCGCTTGCAGGTGTTTTCAACCCAACGCGCTTGCCCGGTCTGCGCCACCAGTTACGCTGAACTCGACCCGCGCCTGTTCAGCTACAACAGCAAACATGGCTGGTGCCCTGACTGCGTGGGCACCGGGGTCGCATTGACCCCAGCGCAGCGCACAGTGTTCGATGACTCGGTGCAAGCTGACGCACCCCAAGGCCGCGAGCAAACTTTTGCCGAAGCCGACGCAGAAGGGGTGCAGGATGCTCCTTGCCCAAGCTGCCAAGGTACCCGGCTCAACGCTACGGCAAGGGCCGTGCGTTGGGGGGCGCAGAACTGGGCCATCACAGCGCTGGCCCGCTTGCCTGTGGCCGATCTGCGCCGCTGGTTGGACGCGCTGGCACCAGCGCTGACGGGCCGCGAGGCCCAGATTGCCCGCGACCTGATTCCAGAAATTCAGAGCCGTCTTGCCTTTCTTGAAGACGTAGGGCTAGGTTACTTGACGTTAGACCGTGGTGCCCCGACGCTATCGGGCGGCGAAGCCCAGCGCATCCGGCTCGCGGCACAGCTCGGTAGCAACCTGCAAGGCGTGTGCTACGTGCTCGACGAGCCGACCATCGGTCTGCACGCCCGCGACAACCACATTTTGCTCAATGCCTTGCAGAAACTCGGCGACAAAGGCAACACGCTGGTGGTGGTCGAGCACGACGAAGACACCATCCGCCGCGCCGACCACATCATCGACATTGGCCCCGGCGCGGGTCAAAGGGGTGGGCGCTTGGTGGCGCAGGGCAGCGTGGCAGACATCACCGATGCCGCCGATTCTCAAACCGGGCGCTATTTGCTCCACGCAATGCGCCACCCGTTGCAGCCGCGCCGGACAGTGGTGTTGGATGATTCAAAAACAATAGCAACAAAACAAGATGCAGCAAGGGCTACCACCATAAAACACCACAAAACTGCCTCGCCAGAGCACTGGTTGAGCGTCCACGGTGCCCATCTGCACAACCTGCACCACACCACGGCCCATGTGCCGCTGCACCGGCTGGTGGCGGTGACGGGCGTTAGTGGCTCGGGCAAATCGACGCTGGCCCGCGACGTGCTGCTGGCAAACGTTCAGGCTTGGGTACAACAGCGCAGTACCCAAGCGGGCCGCCAAGCCATGGATGCCGGCCAAGCGCCGCCATTGGTGGGCTGCACCGGACTGACAGGCTTTGAGAGCATCGACCGGGTGCTGGAAGTCGATCAAACCCCCATCGGCAAAACGCCCCGCTCTTGCCCGGCCACCTACATTGGTTTTTGGGATGCGATTCGCAAGCTATTTGCCCAAACGCTGCAGGCCAAGGCGCGCGGTTACGCGAGTGGGCGCTTTAGTTTCAACACCGGCCAAGGCCGCTGCGCTGGCTGCGAGGGCGCAGGCATTCGCACCATCGCCATGAGTTTCTTGCCCGATGTCAAAGTGCGCTGCGAGGTCTGCCACGGTGCGCGCTTTAACCCTGAGACGCTGGCCGTGACGTGGCGCGGCAAAAGCATTGGCGAGGTGCTGCACATGGAAGTGGACGAGGCCGTGGCATTTTTTGCCAGCATGCCCGCCATTGCACACCCACTGCAATTGTTGCAAGAAGTTGGTTTGGGTTACTTAACGCTCGGCCAGCCTTCACCGACGCTCTCGGGTGGTGAAGCCCAGCGCATCAAGCTGGTGACGGAGCTGACCAAGGTGCGTGACGACATCACCCGCCGGGGCAACAAAGCACCCCACACGCTGTATATATTAGATGAGCCTACCGTAGGCCTGCACATGGCCGATGTGGAGAAACTTATCGGTGTGCTGCACCGACTGGTTGATGGCGGCCACAGCGTGGTGGTCATTGAGCACGACCTAGATTTAGTGGCCGAAGCCGACTGGGTCATCGACCTTGGGCCAGAAGGGGGCCAAGCGGGCGGGCACATCGTCGCTAGCGCCACCCCCGAAGACTTGGCACAAGGAGCAACACATACCGGGCAGGCACTGGCAGCGTTTTTGGCACGAAGCCATTGACCAGTGGCCCCACTTGACCTCGAGATACGATGGCTTGAGAGCTACTTTACCCACCGCGCTGGATTTTCCACTACCCACTACATATATATACAGACAGGTTCGCATGCCCACTACACCACCTTCACCCGCATCTACGGCTGCTTCGGTCATGGCCCCTGTCGCTACCGTTGCACCCCCAGCCTCAGTGCCTGCCCAGCCACGCAACCCCTTGCATGGCCTGACACTAGAGGCGATCGTGACGGCACTGGTTGCCCACTATGGCTGGACTGAGTTGGGGCGCAATATCCCCGTGCGCTGCTTTACCGCCGACCCGAGCATGGCTTCTAGCCTGAAGTTTTTGCGTAAAACTCCTTGGGCGCGTGAAAAGGTCGAGGGCTTGTACCTTTATATGCAGCGCCAACAACGCCGCGCACCCAGTGCCCGGCCTGCCCGTTGAGCCGGGGTTGCATCGTCGGTCAAACCCATGCCGCAGACAAACCCAGATAAGGCACTGCGCTGGCAGACCGTCCATTGGCACCCCGATGCTCCGGTCAAGCCGCCCGAGGGTGCGCCGTGCAACGGCTGCGGCCTGTGTTGCTTGGTCGAGCCGTGTCCGCTGGGCATGCTGGTCTCGCGCCGGCGCCGGGGTGTGTGTGTGGCGCTGCGTTGGAGTGCGGCACAACTGCGCTACCAATGCGCTATGGTGAGCGACCCCGGCGCGGTCACCGGCTGGACGAACCCTTGGGCCGTGTCTGCTCTGACTGCCTTGGCCCGCCGCTCGATTGCGGCCGGTGTGGGGTGCGATGCGGGTTTGGAAGTGGATTCTGTACCTTGAGCCGCCCGTGCCAAGGCTTGCAAATGAGCGCCCTGCAAAGGGCTGGGCGTGGTTCGGGTGCAACACCTAATTGGGTACTCAACAGCCCTGTATTAACCCTAATTCACGATGCAAAAGCAATAAATAGCACTTAATTACGGCTTACATCTGCCGACAACTACCCATAGCGGGCACTAGGTTTTATGCCGTCCTGATGCTAGAGTTCCACGCTATTCATTCATTTTTCTGTGCAGAGACTGTGGTTGGTCTGAGTTGTGCAGACTTTGTCTCTTGAAAGGGGCGCTTGTGTCTAATTCCTTCACTACCAGTCAAGTCGCGGGCATGACCACCGCGCAAATTGCAGGCCTAGGTACCGACGATATCGCTGGTTTTTCTACCGGCGTAATTCAGGTGCTTTCTACAGCGCAGGTCGTTGCTTTGACCAGCGCCCAAGTGCCTGCATTGGGTACGGCACAAATTGGTGCCTTTTCTTCCAACCAAATCCGGGTGCTAGGGACGGAAGATATTGCCACGCTGACCACCGCCCAAGTGCGGGCATTGAACAGCGCCCACATGGCAGCCCTGACAACGGCCCAAATTAAATCACTCAATGCAGCCGATTTTGCTGTGCTCGATACCCGGCAATTGGGAGCACTGGGTAGCAGCCAAATCGCTAGCCTGACCACAGACCAAGTGGTGGCCTTGAGTACAGCACAAGCACGTGGACTGGGCACCAATCAAATTCCTGCGCTCACGACCAACCAGATTAAAGCACTGGAAACAGCCGACTTTGCAGCTCTGACCTCCAGCCAACTGGCAAGCTTGACAACGGCGCAGTTCGCCGTCTTGACACCAAGTCAATTTGCCACCCTCGGCTCCGCTGCCATTGGCACCCTTTCCACTACCACAGTGAGAGGGCTGAGCACAGCCAGCATCGTTGCTTTGACGAGCGCTCAAGTGCGTGGCCTGACCACAACGCAAATTGGTGTGTTGACCACCGGGCAAATCAAAGTGTTGGAGACAGCAAATTTTGCAGTGCTCGACACCAAACAACTGTCGGCACTGGGCAGCGGCCAAGTAGCCAGCTTGACCACCGACCAAGTGGTAGCACTCAATACCGCCCAAGTGCGAGGTTTGAGTACGGGGCAACTGGCAGCACTGACCACAGCGCAAATCAAGGCACTGGAAACGGCTGACTTTGCTGCTTTGACTTCGAACCAACTGGCGGGCCTGACAACAGCACAGTTTGCTGCGCTGACAGCGGGTCAATTTGCCACCTTCGGCTCGGCTGCCATCGGTGCTTTGTCGACTACCACCATTCGGGGCCTGAGCACCACCAACATCGTCGACCTGACGACAGCCCAAGTGCGTGGTCTGAGCACGGCGCAAATTGGTGTGCTGACGACTGCACAAATCAAAGCGCTGGAAACCGCAGATTTCGCCGTACTCGACACCAAACAACTGTCGGCACTGGGCAGCGGCCAAGTAGCCAGCTTGACCACCGACCAAGTGGTAGCACTCAATACCGCCCAAGTGCGAGGTTTGAGTACGGGGCAACTGGCAGCACTGACCACAGCGCAAATCAAGGCGCTGGAAACAGCGGACTTTGCCGCCTTGACTTCGAGCCAACTGGCGGGCCTGACGACAGCACAGTTTGGTGCTGTGACTCCGGGCCAGTTTGCGACCCTGGGTTCCGCCACCATTGGCACCTTGTCGACCACGATCATCAAAGGCTTGAGCACTGCCAATATCGTTGACCTGACGACAGCCCAAGTGCATGGCCTGACGACAACGCAAATTGGTGTACTCACCACCGCGCAAATCAAAGCCTTGGATGTGGCCGATTTTGCACAGCTCGATACCCGGCAACTGTCGGCCTTGAGCAGCGCACAACTGGCCAGCCTCACCACCGACCAAATTGAAGCCCTGACGACAACACAGGCGCGTAGTTTGAGCACGGCACAATTGGTTGCCTTGACCAGTAACCAAATTAAGGCGTTGGAAACGGCTGACTTTGCTGCCCTGACCTCCAACCAACTGGCCAGCTTGACGACCGCTCAGTTTGCTGCCCTGACCTCGAACCAGTTGGTAACGCTGGGTTCAGCGGCTATTGGCACCTTGTCGACCACCACCATTCGTGGCTTGAGCACCGCCAATATTGCTGGCTTGACGACAGCCCAAGTGCGTGGCCTGAGCACGGCGCAAATTGGTGTGCTGACGACTGCACAAATCAAAGCGCTGGAAACCGCAGATTTCGCTGTACTCGACACCAAACAACTGTCGGCGTTGGGCAGCGGCCAAGTAGCCAGCCTGACCACCGACCAAGTGGTGGCACTCAATACCACCCAAGTGCGAGGTTTGAGTACGGGGCAACTGGCAGCGTTGACCACAGCGCAAATCAAGGCCCTGGAAACGGCGGCCTTTGCCACCTTGACTTCGAGCCAATTGGCCGGCCTGACGACCACACAGTTTGCTGCTGTGACTCCGGGCCAGTTTGCGACGCTGGGTTCCGCCGCCATTGGCACCTTGTCGACCGCCATTATCCGGGGCCTGAGTACTACCAACATCGTTGATTTGACAACAGCCCAAGTGCATGGCCTGACGACAACGCAAATTGGTGTACTCACCACCGCGCAAATCAAAGCCTTGGATGTGGCCGATTTTGCACAGCTCGATACCCGGCAGCTGTCAGCGTTGACCAGCGCACAAATGGCCAGCCTGACCACCAATCAAATTGAAGCCCTGACGACAACACAGGCGCGTAGTTTGGGTAGCGCCCAATTGGTGGCACTGACCAGCAACCAAATCAAGGCATTGGAAACAGCCGACTTTGCGGCACTGACTTCGAGCCAATTGACCAGTTTGACAACAGCGCAGTTTGCTGCCCTGACTCCATCACAGTTGGTGACACTGGGTTCAGCTGCTATGGGCACCTTGTCGACCACCATCATCCGGGGGCTGAGCACAGCCAATGTGGCGGGATTGACGACAGCCCAAGTGCGTGGCCTGACTACAACGCAAATCGGTGTACTGAGCACCGGGCAAATCAAGGCGCTGGAGACAGCAGCTTTGGCAGTCCTCGACACCAAACAACTGTCGGCACTGGGCAGCGGCCAAGTAGCCAGCTTGACCACTGACCAAGTGGTGGCACTCAATACCGCCCAAGTGCGAGGTTTGAGTACGGGGCAACTGGCAGCACTGACCACAGCGCAAATCAAGGCGCTGGAAACGGCTGACTTTGCCGCCTTGACTTCGAGCCAACTGGCGGGCCTGACAACAGCGCAGTTTGCTGCGTTGACAGCGGGTCAATTTGCCACCCTCGGTTCAGCTGCTATTGGCACCTTGTCGACCACGATCATCAAAGGCTTGAGCACTGCCAATATCGTTGACCTGACGACAGCCCAAGTGCATGGCCTGACGACAACGCAAATTGGTGTACTGACCACCGCGCAAATCAAAGCCTTGGATGTGGCCGATTTTGCACAGCTCGATACCCGGCAACTATCGGCCTTGACCAGCGCGCAACTGGCCAGCCTCACCACCGACCAAATTGAAGCCCTGACGACAACACAGGCGCGCAGTTTGAGCACGGCACAATTGGTTGCATTGACCAGTAACCAGATCAAGGCGTTGGAAACGGCTGACTTTGCTGCCCTGACCTCCAACCAACTGGCCAGCTTGACGACCGCTCAGTTTGCTGCCCTGACCTCGAACCAGTTGGTAACGCTGGGTTCAGCGGCTATTGGCACCTTGTCGACCACCACCATTCGTGGCTTGAGCACCGCCAATATTGCTGGCTTGACGACAGCCCAAGTGCGTGGCCTGAGCACGGCGCAAATTGGTGTGCTGACGACTGCACAAATCAAAGCGCTGGAAACCGCAGATTTCGCTGTACTCGACACCAAACAACTGTCGGCGTTGGGCAGCGGCCAAGTAGCCAGCCTGACCACCGACCAAGTGGTGGCACTCAATACC
>JAIEMS010000055.1 GCA_019751915.1 Burkholderiaceae bacterium | reverse complement strand
TAGTTCTCGGGCTTGCTGTGCATCTGCGTACCTTACTGGATGACAGGTGTTGCACTTCAGTTTTGAATCCGCCCTTTTTTATATGGGCGGTCTACTGCAGTTAGTGCTTCAAATATATCTGCAATAGCCATAATTCGCGCCTCAATACTCATCTCTTGTTGAGATAAACGATATGGATAGCCAGTGCCATCCATTTTTTCGTGGTGTCCGCCAGCAATTTCAGTTACTCTGCTCAGATGTTTTGGAAAAGGTAGTGCAGACAACATTTTTATGGTTTGAATAATATGCTCATTAATTTTATAACGTTCTTCATTAGTTAATGTTCCTCTGGCAATAGAGAGGTTATACAACTCACCTCGGTTGTACAAATTTTCCGGTGAAGAAATTTTAAATCCCCATGGATTATTTTCGGTATCAATCACGTCACGGCCTACACGCGGAAAAATATGCTCTGGTTTATCTGAAATTAAATTTTCAAAAACTGGGAGTTTGGTTTTCTGTTGGTCTTTGCGCCGCAATAACTCTGGGTAAGAGATACCAAGGCTGTCGTCTATAGTTCTTAACCAACGTCGCTCCGCTATAGAATTCAGTCGTTCTACTTTATCTGGTGACATAAATTCATCGCCAACATTACAAGCAGCAATAAAATTAAATTCTTCATCCAAAATTGAACATTTTTGTATAATTACTTTTTGCAGTTCATCCATATTGATGGTTTCAGCCGGAAATTTATAGAGTGCTTCTTGATAGGCAGAAATTTCAGCATCTCTTTTTAGCACTTCAAATCGCATACGAATTTCGTGAATTCGATCGTAAATAGTTTCCAGTTTTGTGGCTTTATCAACAACAAATTCTGGTGTAGTCACCTTGCCACAATCATGTAACCAACTTGCAATGTGCAAAGTCTCACGATCCCCCTCCGTCAGAGAAAAATGAGCAAAAGGCCCATCATTTTTCTCGCAAGCTGCCTGAGCTAACATTTTTGTAAGCTCAGGAACACGTTGGCAGTGGCTACCACTGTAAGGGCTTTTAGCGTCAATTGCACCAGCCACCAATTGAATTAAACTCTCAAGCAATATTTTCTGATCTTGAATCATTTTCTGATTATCAATTGCCACTGCAGCAGTACCTGATAATGCATCAAGAAACGCCAACAACTCCGAAGGAATAGGTGCTGAACTAGCATAGTCAGCAGGAGAAATCGGCAAATTCAGAACTAATGACCCTAAAACTTCATTAGAACGATTGCGCAATGGCAAAGAAACAATATGTGCATTTAAAATATCAAATGATTTAAATAAATTAGAATAATTTATAAGATCCAACGAATCATCTCTACTGACGCGAATTGATTTCAAGCAGCCATCCATTATAGATCTAACCTCTAGCGGATATTTTCCCCATCATTTAAATTGTATGCCGGCAAGGCAGCAATATCCTGCTCAATTTTATTGAATTGTTGCGCTGCAATTTTTGCTTCTTTCCCATCATTTGATATTAATATCAAAGAACCACCAACAGCACCAGATATCGAAATGGTTTCTCGCAGTATAATGTTAATTAATTTTTCAAAATCACTTTCTCTACTAAGAGCTCCAGATATTTCCAAGAAGCGCTTTAGCGTATGCTTCATGCTTGTCATATTAAGCGCTAAATTATCTACTTCTGCAATACTGCTTCGCAACGGATCAGGGCCAGAAAAATCAAATCTCTGAATTGAATTTGCTATCTTCACCAAATCACGCAAAGGCCTTGATATTTTTTTTGATGCATAAAATACTGCTGGAAGCATTAACAAAGTAAACACCAACCCCAAAAATACTGACAAGTTACGCATATGAATGGAATCGGCCATTAATTCCTCATAAGGTATAGCAACACCTAAAAATAACCTCTCTGCACCAGAGTCATCTATTGACTCTACGCGATAATACCATTTATCACCATCTACATTTATTTGCGAATTTGTTTTTTCAGAATTTTTATTATTGTAAGAGTAGGTTTTCCATTTTTCAAATAATTCAGAAAGCGCAGGAACACCAAGTTCATTTACCAGCACTACATCATCTTTCCCAGCACTGTTTTTCTTGAAAATTTTCGAAGCATCACGGTAAGCCAATACAACACCAGAAGAATTAAAAAGAACCAACTCAGCTGATGGCGTTATATTTTGCTTTTCTACTAGACGAGATAAACCAGTCAAACTCATATCTATCCCAACAACACCTTCTTTCCCTACGCCAATGGTGGCTAAAGTAATACCAATTTTTTGGTTAGAAGAGAAGACATAAGGTACTGTTTGTATGATGCCATCTGGCGTATTTGCAGATTTAGCTTGTAAGTACCAAGGGCGAATGCGTGGATCAAATTGGTATTCTGGTTTTTCTAAAGTTTGAATTAAGTTTAATCCAGCATCATAAAAGTAAAAATATCCTATAAAATCCTCTTTGTCACGATCTACGCTTTGTACTAAAAACATAGCCTCTTCTGGTGCATTGAAGGTTTTACGATCTTTGGGTTGATCTTTGAGATTACGCATCAAGACAAAGGAACCATTCAATGTTCCAGCGTACACAGAACCAGCCGATGGGTTTTGTCGCAGTGCTGCCGCCATTGGGCCAAGTTGCCCAAGTCGGGCTTCGTGGGTTTTTCCGGTAACCAATGGAGTTTCTGCTAATATTTTTTATAGCACTTTTCATCGGCAGTAATTCGGCATCAAACACCCCGTTTAGTTCTCGACTAACGCGCTCTACTTTGTCATCAGCGACCCGTAAGTCACGTTCATTACCAAGGTACAAAGTCATCGATTGCATCGATAGGTAAAAAATGACAACCAAGCCCAGCATCAGACTTGCAAGTGCGATGTGCAGTGGTTTCGCCTGAAAAATAGAGTCGCGCATCAAAAGAACCTTGAATTTTTGAATGGTTAGATTGGGGTCATCGAAGTATTATGCCTTTTACTTGATCAAAGACATTTCTTAACTCTCTTTGATTTTTTATTTTTTAAATCATGTAAGTTACATTAAAATTCTGGAAAGTTCTCCTGCCTCCAGCGACAATCTCCCGGCCCGGTTCAGCTTGATTGTCATGGCCCGGCTCTTGCATTGAGAATACGCGATTGAGCTCGCTACCACCCAGAAAGCCCCTCATGCCATCATCGAGCGCCACTGTCCATATCGACACCTTCATGCCCTTTATGCGCGATGTTGCACGCTGCGAAACCTCGCTGCGCGAACTCAACCTGATGTGGCGACTAATAGAAGCCTCGGCCAAAATGAACTGTCCTGAAGAGGCGCACAACATTTTGCCGATGATGGCCGCTACGCGCGAAGGCTTTCAACGGCTGGAAGGCGATCTGGTCACCTCTTTGGTGCATGAGTCGATTACCAAAGTGATGGACGAAATCGGCACCCACGCCCACCACGTCATTGACATCGTGGTGCGCAACCTCTACGAACGCACTGCCGATGTCGGCTTCTTGGCCACCGACCAAGAACTGTGCCGCTTCGTCGCGGGCACCCAACCAGACCCCGGCCCGGTCATCGCCCGGCTGCGTGAATACCGCAACAAATACACGGTGTACGACGAAATTTTGTTGCTGGACCCCCGAGGCAACGTACTGGCCCAAACCGATGAAGACTCACCGGTCGAAGGCAGCCGCGACCCGCTGATTCGGCAAACACTGCAAAACAATGGCTATGTCGAGACGTTTCGCTCTAGCGACCTGCGCCCAGGCAAGCGCCACGCACTCATCTACTCACACCGCATGCTCGACCCGCGCACCAACGAGCCGGTGGGTGTACTGTGCCTGAGCTTTGGCTTTCAGCGCGAGATGGACAGCATATTTCACTCACGGCAAGATGCAGATTACCGCAACATCGCGCTGCTGCTGAACGCACAAAACCGTGTTGTTTCTAGCAGCGATGCACTGTGGATTCCAATCGGTGCCCCAGTGCCCACCAACCCCAACGGGGTGCCGCAGTTAATGATCTACGGTGGACGCACCTATTTGGTGCGAACCATGGTGGCACAGAACTACCAAGGCTACCCCGGCCCAGCCGGGTGGAAGGGACAAGTCATGGTGCCGATTGAGCTGGCCTTCTCGGCCAAAACAGGGCGAGCCATCGACAACCTCGAACCCGCCATCGCCCAAGGCCTGTTGGCCCACGCACAAACCTTTTGCCCCCCGTTGTACGAAATTGTCACAGCGGCCAACACCATTCGCCGCGTGGTCTGGAACGGCCAAGTCATGTCTGCCGGGCAGCCGGGCAACGTGCAAAAACTCAAAGCCATTCTGGATCAAATTGGCGAAACCGGCGCACGCACCAACGAGGTGTTCACCCAATCGATCCGGGATTTGTACGACACGGTGCTCAGTTCGAGCATGCGCGATGGCGAGTTTTTGACGCAATTGCTGGTCGATTTGCTCGACCGCAACCTGTACGAACGGGCCAACGACTGCCGCTGGTGGGCATTGACACCCGAGTTACGGGCATTGTTGGCCGACCGAGCCAACGGCGGCACCCACACCAGCACGAACGACTACAACGCCATTGGGCGCATTTTGGAGCATATCAACGGTCTCTACACCGTCTATACACGCTTGGTGGTGTACGACCGCCAAGGTCGCATCGTCGCTGCCAGCCGCCCGACCTGCCAAGACGGCAGCAGCGTCATTGGCACCTTTATCGAAGAAGAGACCGTAGCCGCTGTGCTGGCCCTGCCCAGCACCCAGTCGTACCACGTCACCCCGTGGACGACCTCGGCCTTGGACGATGGCAAACCGACCTACGTGTACCACGCGGCCATCCGCGCCCCGGGCGACGATGCCAACATCGTCGGGGGCATTGGCATTGTTTTTAACTCCAGCACCGAGTTTGCTGCCATGCTCAAGGGGGCCACGGCCAACAAACCCGGTACGCTGGCGGTGTTTGTTGATCGCCAAGGCTTGGTTCTTGCCAGCACCGACCCAGCCCGGCCCGTAGGCCACCAAATGGCGCTACAACCCGACATGGCAACCCTGCCCAACGGCCAAAGCCTCTCGCGCACGATGGTGCATGACGGCCACTACTGCATCATCGGTTGCTCGGCCTCCAACGGCTACCGCGAATTCAAAATCAGCGATGGCTACCGCAGCGATGTGCTGGCGCTGTCCTTCAAATTGTTTGGGGCGGTACAAAACGGTGCCCTCGATGCGGTCAACCGCCGCCGCACAGCGCTACAGGCCGATGCCAGCCCCACCGACAGCCACGAGATGGCAACCTTCTTTGTGGATGCCGGAATTTTTGCCCTCGATGCCCAAGGGGTGCTAGAGGCTCTGCCCGCCAGCGCCATTGCCTCGGTCTCGGCGGGGCGCTTGCCTTATTGCATTGGCACACTGGCACGCAAATCCCACGGCAACATCACAGGCTACGTCTGGGTTTTTGACCTGGGGCACTTGTTGCGTGGTGAGCCTTCAGAGATCACCCAACAAAGCCAAGTCATTGTGCTGCAACACGAAGGCAGGCGCGTCGGACTGCTGGTGAATGAACTGCACGGTGTCACGGCATTTTCGGGCAGCAAGATCATTGTGGCCCCCTCTTTGCCGGGACACAACGGCAGATTGATTACGCGCCTCATCAAAGCGAACGAAGGAAAAATTTTGGTGCAATGCTTGGACGTGGCCCGACTGATGGAGGTGCTGCGCCGCCCAGCCGAAGGCGACTTCAAAGCAGCCTCAGATACCCCGCAGAGTACACATGGAGTAGCTTGATATTGCAAAATATAAAATTTTTCATCTGTTTATTAAAAATAAAAAATAAATGCACTATTCATCTGTCAAAAATCATTTAAAACCTTACGCTATTTTAGCGCGCCGCAAGACAACAATTAACCACGCCTTCGCTGCTGCTATCGCACCCAGCGATGAGTACTCAGCTGCTACTGTACGAGAAACCATTGCCACTCTTGGCCAAGATCCAGAGAATTTGCGGTGCGCATACTGTGATGAACCGGCTCAAACTTGGGATCATGTATTTGCTACAGTCAAGAACTCCAACTTTAGTGGGCATGGACATCGACTAGGAAATCTCCTGCCATGCTGCAAGCAATGTAACTCATCCAAGGGTAACAAGGACTGGCGCGTATTTCTTGTCCAGCTTGGAGCACCAGAGAAACTAGAACGCACCAGACGAATTGAATCGTATCTATCTAAATACTCTGGAATAGATTCCTTACCAAATGACTCATTAGAATATCGAAAATTCATTAAAATAAAATCAGATGTATTGCAATTACTAGCGGAGGCAGATCAACTTGCAAAAATAATCCGTGAAAATAAAAAATTACCAGTCATCACACCAAAAGATCCTCTGTAATTATTCATTAATACGCAGCAACACCAAGGCTTATTATGAAATTACCTCAAATTTTGATTTAAATACCAAAACAAATTCACTCTACGTCATCCTTCCATTTTTTATGAGTATTCGCTGATCTACAGGATCATGTAAAAGTCGTAACGAACATGTAGCGTAACCTCTGTTCCGGTAAGAAACAACGCGAAATCTGCCGCACATCAGCGCTGGTTTTCTGAGGGGGTAAGCCCACCACCGGCATCCAACCAATGGCGAAGGATCGATTGCCGCTCCTCGGGCGATACCACCGGCTCGACCCCAGAGGGTTCGGTGATTTCTGGGCGCGGTGCTGCTGCGGGCGCAGGCTCGGGGGTTGGCAAGCGCGGCGGCGGTGCTGGCGCAGGTGCTAATGCAGGAGCCACCAGCGTCTGCCACCAACCGCGCAACCGGTTGAGCAGTGTGCCAAAACGGTTTTGTTCTGGTACGTCGGTAAAACGGGCACGCACATCAATCGCCTTGGCGCGCAGCGTTTGCTGAAAAAACTCGCCCACCATCGGCAGAGCGCTGTTCGCGCCTTGCCCCCAGTGGTCGCTGCGCAGCGTGATGCGGCTGTCGTTAAAACCGACCCAAGCGCCTGCTACCAATTGCGGGTGCATCAAAATAAACCAGCCATCGGCGTTGTCTTGGGTCGTGCCCGTTTTGCCCGCCACGTCTGCGCGAATGCCGTAGCGGGTGCGAATCGACCGGCCCGTGCCTTGGTCGATCACGCCGCGCAAAGCATCGCGCAGTGTTTGCGCGGCTGGGGCAGGCAGCACTTCTTGCGGGGTCACAGGCGCAAACACTTGCAGCACTTGACCCCGGCGGTCTTCGATGCGGGTCACCAGCACCGGCTCGACATAGCCGCCTGCATTGGCAATGGTCCCGTAGGCTGACACCATCTCTTTGAGCGTGACCGGGCTGGTGCCCAGCGCCAGCGCCGGCACTGCGTCGAGCTTGCTGTCGCGCACGCCCATCGCTCGGGCCAGTTGTGCCACTTTGCTGGGGCCGACTTGCTCCATCAATTGGGCGGTAATGGTGTTTTTGGAATAAGCCAACCCATCGCGCAAGCTCATGGCCCGGCCACTGGGAGCGCTGGCATCGGTGGGTCGCCAAACCTCACCGCTGGGCAGGGTGATTTCTACGGCCCTATCGACCAGTGTGTCGCTGGCGCGCAAACCCTGCCCAAAGGCCACGCCATAAACAAACGGTTTGAAGGTCGATCCGGGCTGGCGACGGGCTTGCTGCACATGGTCAAACGGGTCTTGGGCAAAATCGCGGCTCCCCACCCAAGCGCGCACTTGGCCCGTATGCGGCTCCAATGCCATGAACCCGGCTTGCACCCGTGTTTTGCTCTGGCGCAGGGCACGCACCAAAGCAGCATCGGCCAACAAGGGTTTGATGGCTTCGTCTGGGGACTGGCCTTTGGCAACGGCACTGCGGTATTCGGGCGTTTCGCGCAACAACGACTGCACTAGCGGGTTGCGAATGCTCCAGCCGCTGCGCTGCGCCCAAGCGCTATCGGCCACGTTTTGCAAGCGCTGGCCTTGGCGCACCACAGCTTGGGTGGCCCATGCCTGCAAACGGCTGTCGATGGTGGTGTGTACCACCAAGCCATCGGCATAAATGTTGTAGCCATTGCGGTCGGCCCACACAATCAACCATTTGCGAAGCTGCTGGGCAAAATGGGGTGCCGTGCCTTGCGGCTCGGGCTGGCGCTCAAATTCAATCCGCAGTGGGCGTTTTTGCAAGGCCTCCAATTGCTCTGGCCCCAGTTTGCCGCGTTTGACCATCTGCGCCAGCACAGTGTTGCGCCGCATTTGAGCCCGTTCGGGGTTCAGCACCGGGTTGTAGTAGCTGGTGCCTTTGAGCATGCCAATCAGGGTGGCGCTTTCGAGCACCGACAATTGGCTGGCCGATGTGTCAAAGTAGGTGCGCGCGGCCATCTCGATGCCGTAAGCGTTGTAGAGAAACGGCACGGTGTTGAGGTAGGTCTCCAAAATTTCGTCTTTGGAGTAGAGCAGCTCAATTTTCAGTGCCGTAATGGCCTCTTTGAGTTTGCGCGTGAGCGTCGGCGCACGGCCTATGTCTTCCGGAAACAGGTTGCGCGCCAGTTGCTGCGTCAGGGTGGAGCCGCCTTGGCGCTCGCCCGAGAAAGTCGCCAGCGCCGCCGACGCAGTGCGCCGCCAGTCTAGGCCCCAATGTTGGTAAAAACGGTGGTCTTCGGTGGCAATGAGTGCATCGACCACGTGCGGCCCCATCTGGGCCAGTGGCACCCATTCGCGGTGAACCCATTGGTACTGGGCCAGCAGTTTGCCGTCGCTGCTCAGTACCTGCGCGGGCTGCTCTAGTTTGGCTTTGCGAATGTCGCTGATCGCCGGGGTCAGCGGAATCAGCACCAACACATACAGCAACAGGAGCAGTGGCAATGCGGCCACACACCACACCAGCGTGCGCCGCTGGGGGCGTTTAACAATCAAATTGGCCTCTAGCGCTTGTTCTGCTTACGTTTCTTGCTATCAATTGGATACTTCTCCCGCCAACAGCGCCAGCATTGCGGCCTCGTCGAGCACCGGCACACCCAGCTCTTGCGCGCGGGCCAGCTTGCTGCCCGCCTCGGCACCAGCGACGACGTAGCTGGTTTTTTTACTGACCGAGCCTGCCACCTTGGCCCCGGCGGCTTCGAGCATGTCTTTGGCCTGATCGCGGCCCAAGGTGGGCAGCGTTCCGGTCAGCACCACGGTTTTACCTGCCAGAGGCAGCACTGCGCGCGCAGCCACCGCGCCCTCTGTCCACGCCACGCCGCAGGCCCGCAATTGATGAACCACCTCGCGGTGGTGCGGTTGCGCAAAAAAGGTGCGGATGCTCTGCGCCACCACCGGGCCGACATCGTGCACTTGCAACAGCTGCTCAGGTGTTGCCTCGATGATGGCATCGAGCGTACCAAAGTGGCGCGCCAAATCCTTGGCCGTTGCCTCACCGACATGGCGAATGCCCAGCGCAAACAAAAAGCGCGGCAGGGTGGTTTGTTTCGATTTTTCTAGCGCAGCCAGTAAATTTTGTGCCGATTTATCGGCCATGCGCTCCAATGCGACCAGCGACGCTAGGCCCAATTGGTACAAATCGGGCAAGGTGCGCACCACGCCCGCTTCCACCAGTTGATCGACCAGCTTGTCGCCCAGCCCCTCAATGTCCATCGCCCGGCGCGCAGCAAAATGCAGCAAGGCCTCTTTGCGCTGGGCCGCGCAGAACAATCCGCCGGTGCAGCGGTGGTTGACCTCGCCGGGTTCGCGCACCACGGCGCTGGCACACACCGGACACTGGCGCGGCATCGCAAAATTGGGCACATAGCTGCTGCGCGGTGCGGGCAGCACGCCAACCACTTCAGGAATCACATCCCCAGCGCGGCGCACGATGGCCTGATCGCCCACCCGCACCCCTTTGCGGCGCAGCTCAAACAGGTTGTGCAAGGTGGCATTGGTCACCGTCACGCCGCCCACAAACACCGGAGCCAGCCGTGCCACGGGTGTCAGTTTGCCGGTACGCCCGACCTGCACATCAATGCCCTCAATGCGCGTCACCATCTCTTGCGCTGGGTATTTGTGCGCCACGGCCCAACGGGGTTCGCGGGTCTTGAAGCCCAGTTCACGCTGCAACGCCAGTGCATCGACTTTATAGACCACGCCGTCGATGTCGTAGGGCAGCTGGTCGCGCTGCTGCCCGATGGCTTGGTGATACGCTATCAATTCAGAAGCACCAAAGACTTGCTGCACTTGGGCTGCAACCGGAAAATCCCACAATTTCAGCGTTTGCAGCAGTTCGTAGTGCGTGGCCCATGCCGGGCCACCTTCGCTGGCCGGTGTGACCTCGCCAACGCCGTAAGCAAAAAACCGCAGCGGACGCTGGGCAGCAATTGCTGGATCGAGCTGGCGCACGGCACCCGCCGCCGCGTTGCGTGGATTGACAAAGGTTTTCTGGCCGCGTTCGCGTTGTGCCGCGTTCAGGCGGTCAAAGTCGGCACGGGCCATGTAGACCTCGCCGCGCACCTCCAGCACCGGCGGCACACCGGCAGGCAACAACAGCGGAATCTGGCGAATGGTGCGAATGTTGTGCGTCACGTCTTCGCCGACTTCGCCATCGCCGCGCGTGGCCGCCTGCACCAACGCGCCGCCCTCGTAGCGCAGGCTCATTGCCAAACCATCGAATTTGGGTTCGGCCACGTAACCCAGCGGCGCACCATTGGCGATCTCAAGCGCTGCCTGCGACAACGGCACGGCGGGCAATCGCTCACCACGTTCAAACTTGCGCTGCTCGCCGCTCAGGTAGGAGCGCAGTTGTTGCTCGAACTTTTCGGCACCGGCAGGCGAGACATCGGTTTCGGTGCGAATCGACAGCATCGGCATCGCATGGCGCACCGGCACCAGCCCAGCCATGACCATGCCGCCGACACGCTGCGTTGGCGAATCGGTAGTGACCACATCAGGGTGAGCAGCTTCTAGCGCCTGCAATTGCTGGTAAACGCGGTCGTACTCAGCGTCGGGCACCTCGGGGGCATCTTGCACGTAATACTGGTGGCCCCAGCGGTTCAGGCAGGCGCGAAGTGCTGTTGCTTGCGCTTCTATTTCGATAGCATCTGGTGCAGGTACAGCAGGGGCTGGAGCCTTAAAAAGCTCCAAATTCTCGGTCATGGGGGCCATTTCGGGCTTTAGCTGAACAAGCGCCGTGCCAGCGCCGACCCCGCCGACAGCCCACGGCTGTCGAGCTGGTCATAGAGCAACTCTAAATCGCCAGCAATCGGGTCCATCGCCATCGACGGCAGCGGCGTACCGTTTTGGTCGCACAACACCCCATCCATGATGGTGCAAAGGGCATCGGCCACTTCGCGCAGACGGGCAAAAGGTGTCTCTGAGCGGTGCACTTGGGCCACGTCCAAACTGAGCGTCAAATCGCGAATCGCCGACTGCTCTAGGTCTTCTGCCAACGCCGCTTGGGAATCAAATGCCAAGCCCAACAGCGGCGGCAAGCCCGGTGCGAGTGCAGGCAACACCATGCGCCCGGCCAGCGCGCCGGGCACAAAACCCAGACGGGCGGCATTTTGCTGCAAATAGCCCGGACTCCAAGCCGCCAAGCGTGCGCGCAGCACAAACGCCAGTTGGGCATCGTGCTCGCTGGCAAACTGATCGAGTTCGCGGGCGCGATGCACCTCGTGGCGCATGTCTGGAAAATCCACCGCAGCATTGATGGCATCGGCAAAAGCCTGCGCTTTGTGAACAAACTCAGAAAACTCAATATCGTTCAGTGCCCCGGTACGGTTGGCCAACTGAACACCGGCTTGAAACAGGCGGTAGCGGTGGCTCGGGGCGGGCTTCTCCCACTGCTGGGTGGCTTCGTTAAAGGCTTCGATGGCGAAAGACTTGCTCCCGGCACGGCGCGTCGGTGGCAAGGCAGCCAACACAGCCTCACCGGGCACGGCATGCTCGGTTTGCAAGCTGGCCACAGCGTCAATCAACGGGTCCAGCGCCAGCCGTCGCTCATGCACCGGCGCAGTAGCACGGGCAGGGGCACTGCTTTCGCGGGGCTGCTGGTCTGGGGCCGGCTCAACTGCCCGTTCCGCCCGTTCGGGCTTGTGCGCTGGGGCCGGGGCTGGTTCTAGCGGCTGGGGATCGGCTGGTGAAAAGAACTCTGCCTCCTGCGCATGTCTGGCCGCAGGTGCAGGTGCAGGCGGAGGCCGGTGGTCGAACGACTGCTGGTGAACACTCGGCTCAAACGCTGGCTCGTGGCGCAGACCCGAATCGGTGGTGCTTTCGGGTTCGGTCGGCAACGCCTTTTTGGGGGTATTGCGGTGCGTAGTCCAAGCGTTATAAGCCACGATCAAGGCCAGTAACAAAGCGCCAATAACGGCCAAGCTGATTTGCAAATTGCTCATGGTGGGTGTGGTTTTATTCAGGCGGCATCGGCCATAGACAAGGCGGACTCCATGTCCACCGCGACGATGCGCGAGACGCCCTGCTCTTGCATGGTGACACCGATCAATTGTTCGGCCATTTCCATGGCTATTTTGTTATGGCTGATAAAGAGAAATTGGGTTTCACGGCTCATACTCGACACCAATTTGGCGTAACGCTCTGTGTTGGCATCGTCCAGTGGCGCATCCACCTCGTCGAGCAAGCAAAAGGGTGCAGGGTTGAGCTGAAAGATAGCAAAAACCAGCGCAATAGCGGTCAAGGCCTTTTCGCCACCCGATAGCAGGTGAATAGTTTGGTTTTTCTTGCCCGGTGGTTGGGCCATGACTTGTACGCCAGAATTCAAAATTTCGTCACCAGTGATGATAAGGCGGGCGTTACCGCCCCCAAAAAGCTCTGGAAACATGCGCCCAAAGTGCTGATTGACTGTATCAAAAGTTCCCGACAGTAAATCGCGAGTTTCGGCATCGATTTTGCGGATGGCTTCTTCCAACGTGTTCATGGCATCGCTCAAATCGGCCATTTGCGCATCCAAAAACGTTTTGCGTTCGCTCGCGGCAGTCAACTCTTCCAGCGCAGCCAAGTTCACCGCCCCCAGTGCAGCAATGTCGCGGTGCAGGCGGTCAATCTCGGCCTGCAAGCCTGTCACGCGGACATTTCCTGGCGCAATCGATTGGGCCACGGTAGCCAAATCAGCCTGCGCGTCGGCCAACAGGCCGCTGTATTGCTCCAGCCCCAACCGCGCCGCCTGCTCCTTGAGCTGAAATTCGGTGATGCGCGCGCGCAATGGCTCCAAAGCGCGTTCGAGCTGCATCCGCTGCTCGTCGCGGGCACGCAGCCGACTGGTCAGGTCATCGTACTCGCTGCGCTGGGCCGCCAGATGCTGTTCACGCTCTATTTTCAGCGCCAGCACATCTTGCAAACCACCCTGTGCGGCGGCATCGGACAGGCGTTCTAGTTCGGCTTGGGCACGCAAAATTTCATCGGCCAGCGCTGTGGTTTGCTGGTCGGCGGTGGCTAACGACCGCGTCAGCTCGGCCCGGCGGGCCTCCATGCTGCGCTGGGCAAACAGCGCTTCTTGGGCTTGGCGCTCAAGGCTGCGCTGTTGCTCGCGGCTGGCGTGTAGCCTGCGCTCGGCCTCGATCACCCGGTCATCGAGTTGGGCATGCTGCTCTTGGCTGTCGGCCAACTGCATATCGAGTGCCTCAAAACGGGCTTCGGCCTCTGCACTGCGCTCTTGCAACTCCAACAACTGGGCCTGCACTTCGGCCAAATCGGTGCCGATTTGTGCGCTGCGGGCCTGCGTTTGTGCCACCAGTTGCGACAGGCGCAGGTGCTCTACCTGCAAGGCATGGGCGCTGTTTTGGGCCTCGGTGGTCTCGCGGCGCAACGCTGTCAGGCGCTGGGCGGCATCGGCATAGGCAGCTTCGGCCCGCACCAGCGCCGTGCGCGACTCTTCACTGATGAGGGCCTGGGCCCGCAGTTCTTTGCCCAAGTTCTCGATTTCTTGCGCCCGCGCCAACAGACCCGATTGCTCGGAATCTTGGGCATAAAAATCAATACTGTGGGCTGTCACCGCATGCCCGCCGGGGACGTAAAGGGTCTCGCCCGGCTGGAGCTGGCTGCGCCGGTTCAAGGCCTCATCCAAGGTTTGGGCGGTGTAGCAGCCTTGCAACCAATCGGCCAACACAGCCCGCAAACCGGCATCGTCCCAACGCAACAAATCGGCCAATGCGGGCAAAGAAGCGTGGGTATGCAAACGCCTTGCCGCATCAAAATCGGCCAGCACCGCTGCCGGTGGACTGAAAAAGGACAACTTGGCCGGTGGCGCATCGCCGGTGCCTGCACCCAAAAATCCACGCACCCGGTCTAAACTGCCCACTTGCAGCGCCATCAGCCGTTCGCACAGGGCCGCTTCAAGGGCGTTTTCCCAACCCGGTTCAATGTGAATACGGCTCCACAAGCCCTGCAAGCCTTCTAAGCCATGCCGCTCCAACCAAGGCTGGAGCTTGCCGTCGGTTTTGACCTTTTCTTGCAAAGCCTTGAGCGCTTCCATGCGCGCTGACAATTCGGCTTGGCGCGCGCCCTGTGCGTTCACGGCCTGCTGGCGGCTACGGCGGTCTTCGTCCAGACCGGGCAGCGCGTCTTGCGCATCGGTCAGGCGCGCTTGCGTTACCTCTAACGCTTCTTGCGCGGCATCGAGTTGGCCGTGCAAATCCAGCAAGCGGGCTTCATCGGGCGCAGCCAAGGCATTGCGGTCAGCGCACAAGCGCTCGTGGCGTGCCTCTAGCTGGCGGCTTTGCTGCTCGATGCTGCGCTGCTCGGCAGCCAGCACCTGAATTTGCTGCTGCACTTGCACCACTGCGGTGCGCTGGGTATTGGCGCGGCTTTGGCTTTGGCGCAGCGCATCTTCCAGATCAGGCAGTTGCATCGCCTGCTCCTCGACTTGCGCGGCCAACAATTGGGCTTGTTCTTCTGCGTCCAGCCCAGCACCGGCCAGATTTTCCAGGTCGATTTCGGCCTCCTCGCGCCGGGCAGACCACTGGGCCATTTGCTCGGCCAGCGCCAGCAAGCGCTGCTGCACGCGCTGGCGACCTTCGAGCACATAGCGAATTTCGGCCTCTAAGCGACCCACTTCGGCGGTAGCCTCGTAGAGTTTCCCTTGCGCTTGGTTCACATGGTCGCCCGCCGCATAATGGGCTTGGCGAATGGTTTCCAACTCCGCTTCGATATGGCGCAAATCGGCCATGCGCGACTCTAAATCGTTGACGGCCTGCAAGCCCTCGGTACGCACCCGTATTTGCTCTGATTCGGCCTCGGCACGCTTCAAAAACCACTGCTGGTGCTGCTTGAGCGTGACACTGGCTTGCAGCGCGTGGTATTTTTGGGCGATTTCGGCCTGTTTTTCGAGTTTTTCGAGGTTGGCGTTCAACTCACGCAGGATGTCTTCCACCCGCGTCAGATTTTCGCGGGTGTCAGCAAGGCGGTTCTCGGTTTCACGGCGGCGCTCTTTGTACTTAGAGACCCCCGCCGCCTCTTCGAGAAACAAGCGCAAATCCTCGGGGCGCGATTCAATAATCCGGCTGATGGTGCCCTGCCCAATGATGGCGTAAGCGCGCGGCCCCAAACCTGTGCCCAAAAACACATCCTGCACATCGCGCCGACGCACCGGCTGGTTGTTCAAATAGTAGCTGCTGGTGCCATCGCGGGTCAGCACGCGTTTGACGGCAATCTCGCCGTACTGACCCCACTGACCACCCGCGCGGTGGTCGGCATTGTCAAACACCAGCTCCACGCTAGCGCGGCTGGCTTGTTTGCGGCTGGTGGTGCCACTGAAAATCACGTCCTGCATCGACTCGCCGCGCAGCTCAGACGCTTTGCTCTCGCCCAGCACCCAGCGCACGGCATCCATGATGTTCGATTTGCCGCAGCCGTTAGGCCCGACCACGCCCACCAGTTGGCCCGGAAGCATGAAATGGGTGGGTTCGGCAAACGACTTGAAGCCGGAGAGTTTGATGGAGTTGAGACGCACGAAAAACCTTGTAACACCGCACCGCTGGCGCAGCGCCGAGGCCGGGCGGTTCAGGGGGTGAATGTTACCCGAGGCAACCGCCCCTCACAGCGGCCAAGCCACTTCCAGTCAAGGGCGAGATTTTTCAGGGGGCAAGCCCCGCTGGTACCAACCCTGAGAACGATTGACAATTCTGACCACCAACAACATCACCGGCACTTCGATCAGTACCCCGACCACCGTAGCCAGTGCCGCGCCCGAATGGAAACCAAACAGGCTGATGGCGGCGGCAACAGCCAACTCAAAAAAGTTGGAGGCACCAATCAAGGCCGAGGGACAGGCGATGTTGTGCTTTTCGCCCACAGCGCGGTTCAGCCAGTAAGCCAGCGCTGAGTTAAAAAACACCTGAATCAAAATCGGCACGGCCAGCAGGGCAATCACTAACGGCTGGCGCAAGATGGCTTCGCCCTGAAAAGCAAACAACAGCACCAGCGTGGCCAGCAACGCGGCAATCGACCACGGGCCGATGGTTTGCATCGCTTTGTCAAAAGCCGCTTGACCCTTGCCAAGCAAGACTTTGCGCCAAAGCTGCGCCAAAAGCACCGGAATAACGATGTACAACACCACCGAGGTCAGCAGCGTGTCCCACGGCACCGTGATAGCCGAGATACCGAGCAAGAAGGCCACCAGCGGCGCAAAAGCGACGATCATGATGCCATCGTTCAGCGCCACCTGCGACAACGTAAACAGCGGATCACCGCCGGTCAGGCGGCTCCACACAAACACCATCGCCGTACACGGTGCCGCTGCCAACAAAATCAGTCCGGCGATGTAGCTGTCAATTTGGTCTGGCGGCAGCAGCGGAGCAAACAAGTGCCGAATAAACAACCAGCCCAAAAACGCCATGGAGAACGGTTTGACCAACCAATTGACGAACAAAGTCACGCCGATGCCGCGCAGGTGCTGGCGCACCTCGTGCAACGCACCAAAATCGACCTTGACCAGCATCGGAATAACCATCACCCAAATCAGCAGGCCCACCGGCAAATTGACTTGCGCTACCTCCATGCGGCCAATGGCTTGAAACGCACCCGGAAACCACTGGCCCAAGCCAATGCCCGCCACGATGCACAAAAACACCCACACCGTCAGGTAACGCTCAAACACGCTCATCGGTGCCCCGGCAGCAGATGGGGCTGCGGCTTCACATCCGACGGCGCTCATAGCAAGGCCCCGCCCAAGGCCAAGCGTTGCAAGCGCTCGACACCGACCGGCTCGTCTTGGAGCAAGGACACCACGGCGTAACGCTCGGCGTGTTGTGTGGCTACAGCCTCCATCCCGTGGAGTTCGTTGCGCGTACTAATGGTGCTCATAATGTGAGAAAGCTTATTTAGCTGCCAAAGCACGGACAGCATCTTGCAGCAGGGCTTTTTGCAGTTTTTCGGGCGGCAGATTCATCAAAATATCAAGGCGCTTGCCGATGGCGAGCAAGGTGGCACGAAAGGCATCGCGCTTTTGTGCTTCAGGGGCATCACCCTCTGAGGGATCGGGATAGCCCCAGTGGGCGGTGGCGGGGCGACCGGGCCAGATCGGGCAGACCTCGCCCGCAGCGTTGTCGCATACGGTGATGATCAAATCCATGGACGGTGCATCGGGGGCCGCAAACTCGTCCCAGCTTTTGCTGCGCAAGCCCGCCACCGAAATACCGGCCTGCGCCAATGCTTCGAGTGCCAGCGGGTTGGGTTGTTGGTTCTCACGCGGGCTGCTGCCTGCCGAGTAGCCCCGAAAACGCGGATGGGTCGTCTTGCGATTCAGGTGGTTCAACAAGCCCTCGGCCAAGATGCTGCGGGCGGAGTTGTGCGTGCAAAGAAACAAAATATTTAAAGGAGCAGGAACCGTAGCGGGATTGGTCATGGGGACAGATCCAAGTCAAAAGAGGAAAAACAAGGGGTGGGGTAAGGCGTTGTGGCAGCTCAACCAGTGCAAAGTGTCTCGGCCACGCTCGGCGGCAAGCCACATTGCACCGGATGGCCGGTACAGCATTCGGCAGTCAGGTAGTCAATCAGATCGACCATCAAAGCGATGTGGGCGCGGTAGCGTTGGTAGCGCCCCTCTTGTACTACCGTGAGGAGTCCGGCTTGTGTCAGCGCCTTGAGGTGAAACGACAAATTGGTCGGCGGCAAATCAAGGGCCGCAGCGATCTCTCCGGCCACCAACCCCGACGGCCCTTGCCGTACCAACAGCCGAAAGATATCCAAACGCACGCCCGAAGACAAGGATTCAAAAACGGTGGTGGCAGTGGTTTTTTCCATAGAGCAATTATCCAACAATTATTGAATTGTTGCAATGATGACCCGTGCAAGCCAGTTCAAGGTGCGTTGGTAGTGGTGTTTTTTGCCACTGCTGTGCCATTCAAGGCACTAACTTCATGCCATCACGCTCAGGCCAATCTGAAATCCGCGACCGTTTCGACCAGTTCGCCCGCTTGGCTCTTGAGACTATCGGCAGCGGCCGCCATTTCTTCTACCAAGGTTGCATTTTGTTGTGTGGCTTGGTCCATTTGGTTTACCGCATCTTCCACTTGTGCTACCCCAGCGGCTTGCTGGCAACTGGCTGCGTTAATTTCGCCCATCATGTCCGTCGCAGATCGAATCGATTCGACAACCTCATTCATGGTTTCTCGGGCCTGATCGACCAACAGCGTTCCTTGTTCAACACTATTGACACTCGAATGAATCAAATTTTTGATTTCTTTAGCGGCTTCAGCACTGCGTCCTGCCAGCAATCGCACCTCGGATGCAACGACTGCAAAACCACGCCCTTGCTCTCCTGCTCTTGCTGCCTCGACCGCTGCATTCAAGGCCAAAATATTGGTTTGGAACGCAATTCCATCAATGACACCAATAATTTCTGAAATCTTCTGTGAAGATTCATTAATTCCTTTCATGGTGTTCACTACTTTTCCAATCACCTGTCCACCTTGGATTGCAACGGTTGAAGCATTTTCAACCAACTGATTTGCTTGCCGAGCACTGTCCACATTCTTCTTTACCTGTGAGCTTAATTCACTCATAGATACTGCTGTTTGCTCTAATGCACTGGCCTGCTGCTCTGTTCGGGCACTGAGATCATTATTTCCTTGGGCAATTTGTGCGCTCGCAGCCGCTACACTTTCCGAACCATTGCGCACATTATTAACAACTTGAATTAAACCGACTCGCATCAATTCAAGTGATTGCAATAACTGTGCTGCTTCATTGGTTCCCATCGCACGCAGAGCCACCGTCATATTTCCTTCTGCAATACTTTGAGCAGTTCGCACTGCCTCTTTAATGGGCTTAACAATAGAATTGGAGATGGCTACAGCAAAAAAACCAGCAAGAACTACGGTGATAATGACAGATACCACCAAGACAGTGCGAGAATGATTAAACACCTCTTTTACAGAGGCTCCTGCTTTGACGCTTTCGTCTTTATTAAAATCACTCAGGGCGCGCACTTCTTTGATAGTTGCCGAAAAAGCTTTCTGCGAAGCATCGTTAAAACGATGGGTAGAAGCTTCAAAATCAGCCGGACTTTCGTTTGATTTTAACGAAAGTGACCGCAATTTATCCCACTCCGCATACCAAACATCCCGATTTTTTACATAATTATTCCATATTTTCTTTTCCACCTCAGACTCATAAAGAACAGCAGCAACACTTTCCAAATCCGCTAGTTTTTTACGATTTGATAAAATATCTGACTCCCGGCTTTCTTTATCACCCATATTATTGGCAAGCACATGGCGCGCCTCCAACCTGCGAATGGTGGCAACATACCCTTGTATTTGGCTTGCAGTCTCCACACTGGGCAAATTTTTGTTTGCGAGTTGCTCTGTTATTTTCAGAACATCAGAAAGCTGCACCAGCGCCACAATTCCTTGAATAAGCGCCATCAACAAAATAACGGAAAATCCAATTCCAATTTTTGTTGTTATTTTAATGTTAGACAAATTCATACAAATATTAATTTATTTAATGGTGTTTTTTTAATGCTCTTGGGTCGCCAAATATTTTAACCAAAGCCTCTTGTCCGGCAGCGTTGCAGGCTGCTACAGCCAACGCTCCAGTTCGTGCTGAAATTTCTCTTTGAGATAAAATCGTTTCCAGAACATCGGCTTGCATAAATCCTCCAATGCGCGCTGCTGACAAAACTGCATTTACCTTTTCTAAATTACGATCACGGACTTCTGGCGGGCATTCCCCTGTTTTATCATAGGCATAATAAGCCAACATAATAAGAACTCCAGCAGGAGTTATTTGATAATCATCTTCGGTAGAATTAATTTTTTTGCCTCTCACTGACTTACCATGCATAGCTCGATTCCTCATAAAATTTCTGGTTTTATTGGCCAAATAACATCGACCGGCCAAATTAGGCCGGTCACTTCCGAATAGAAATCGGTCTGGAAGCGGCTGATTCAATGGATTAAATCAGCCGACCGAGCCACATTCTGACGAATCAGGCCATCTGAATCCGCAAAACAGAATTTTCAGAGCAAGCATACAAAACATTTTCTGCGCCGCAAGCAATGGATGTGACCTGTCCCAAGCTACCAGGCAGTGCACCAAGCTGAACGCCCTCATGGTGAACGCCCTCATGATCGGGTGCATCTACACCGGCCACCACCGTTTTGGTTCCATCAGCGCTCAATTTGCTGATCACATGCCCATCAGCAACGTAGACATCCCCTGATGAACCCACAGCGTAGGACATGGAGGTTGGATTGCCGTGGCGCAACAGCCAGACGGGGGTGCTACCTTGTGCATCAATGCGGCGAACACCTGAGCGGTCGAGCACCCATATCCTGCCAGTGGCATCCGTCGCCAAGGCGCTTGCCGAAATGAACATGAGATCCGGATTCGGAAAAGGAGTGCTTGACACGTATATGCTGTACTGAGAAAAAAGTTGGCCCGCTATACCTGCAATGGTGCTGACGACACCAGCGGGGGTGATCTTGCGAATCGTTCCACCGTAGGTGTAGTTCAAATACACAGACAAAGAATCTGGTTGGGTCGCATTGGGAGAGTCTCCGACCAGCAAGTTACCCTGCGCGTCAAACACCAGACCCATTGGTCGGGCAAAACTGGCCATTGCACCGGTGCCATCGGCAAAACCCAGCACATCGATTTGCCCGGCCCACAACTGCTGTATCCCTGACGGTGCCACCTTGATGATGGCGTGTTTGCGCACACCGTAAAAATAGCCTTGGGCGTCTACCGCTAGACCGCCATCGGAAGGAAAGTCGGTGAACAAGGTAGAAGCAATTCCCGTGGGTGTGACCTTACGCAAGGTCTTCGCCAACGCGTCGATTACATAGACGTTGCCACTCTGGTCCACACAGCTGGCACTCATGTTGGCAAACCGGGCTTGGGCACCTTGACCGTCGACTTGACCTGGTTGGGCCGATGCACCTGCGCCCAAACCGCCTGCCAGCAAGCTGATAGTGCCACTCGATTTCAAGGTCAGCACTGCCGCAGTGCTTTCCACTTGGCCTGCCGAGTTGCTGACCACTACGGTGTACTTTGCACCGTTATCGGCACTGGTGGCGGTGAGCTGCAAGCTGTTGCCTGTTGCAGCATTCAGTGCGATGCCGTTGCGCTTCCATTGGTAAGTCAGGTTCAAACCAGAGGCTTCTACGGTTAAGGTGAAGGTTTTTCCCTCTATAGCACTGGTAGATTGAGGGGCCAGTGTGATACGCGGAATAGCTGGCAATGTATCTACTACAGTACCTGTAGTATCTGCGCCACTGCCGCCACAACCCGCCAAGGTGAGCAGCCCGCTGCCGCAGAACAATCCTGTTAACTGTCGGCGTGTCGTATCAACAGCCGTGGCAATGCTTTGTTTATTAATCGTCATGGTTACTCCCTGTAGAAAAAATTATTTTACAGGCCTATCCCGACCAGAAAAATTTGGATGGTCATTTTCCAATGGGAATCAGCCGTCTAAAAACTTAATTTCACTCGAAAAATCCCGCGCCGTGGTCGTAGTCGTAGTCGTAGTCGTAGTCGTAGTCGTAGTCAATTAACTTACTGACTTCACAGTGGTATGGGTGAGGCCATCATCCATTTGCAATGGGTTTTTGATTAAAACCTTGCGAGGTTGTTCTGCAATTCAAGGTGCTTCCTATTGTAGTTTTAATGAACTTTGCTCATAAATTTATTCTTGCATCCAACATGAAGAGGGCCAATTTTGATTGAGATATATTTTCAGGCAATACAGAATTAATCCATACCATCAAACACCTGCAACCGATTTAATTTTGACCGATTCAACGCCTTGCTCTTGGCCCATTTACGATTCCAATCTGTTTGGAATTTCACCCATGCCGCGCCAACCAATCAATCGGGTCTTGGCGCAGCACCATGTCAATGTCCAAGCCCAGCGCCAAGCCGACCTCCGCCGGAAAGGTTACGGCCATTTCTTTGTCGGTCAGGCCCGCTTCACGGGCGCGGGCACGCCACGAGGCCAAATGAACCACGCCCGCCAGCGGCTCGTAAGCGCGGTTATCAAACGGGGCGTGTTGGTAGTTCAGGGCATCGACCACCAATTGCGGCAACTGCCAACGCCGGGCCAGTGCTGCGCTGACGCGGCCATAGCAGTACCCAAACAAGCGCTGCTCCAGCTTGCCGCGCCGAATGTCCAGCGGCGGTGCCAATGCGTTGAACGATTCCATTTTTTCCGGGTGGGCACGGTGGATCAAAATCTCGCCCAAACCATGCAGCAGGCCTGCGGTGTAGGCAGCCACTTGGCTTTGCTGCACGCTGCCCGCCAGCGAGCGCGCTAGTTTGGCGGTATTGAGGCTGTAGCGCCAAAAATGCTGCATGTTCATGCCCGGCACCGAGCGCGAGGTGGTGCCCAGCGGGGCTGTATTGACCAAGCTGCGCAACTGCGCCACGCCCAGCAGCGCCAGCGCCTCAGAAATGCCGGCAATCTGCCCTTGCAGCGCAAATGCGGGCGAATTGGCCTGCTCCAGCAAACGTGCAGCCAGCGCTGGGTCGGTGCCAAAAAGTTGGTTCACCCGCCGCAGGTTAGGCTCCTCGTGCTTGAGTTCGTTCATCAGCAAGGCCACAGCGCGTGGCTGGCTGGGCAGTTCGGTCGGCAGCGCCAGCAGGGTCGTGAAGTCCATGAACAGTTCCCGCGCTTTAGCGGCCCTTGCCCTGTAGTTTGGCAAAAGCTGCGGCCATGCTCGATGGGGCGGCTGGTGCCGGGTTGCCGTGGCGCAGGGGCTGGTGGGTTCGCCCTGCGCCCTCAAAGCGGTTGTCGCGTGGGCCACCTGACCGGGCTGGGGCGGCATCGAGTTTCATGCTCAGGCTGATGCGCTTGCGCGGCACATCGACCTCCAGCACTTTGACTTTCACGATGTCGCCGGTTTTGACCACCTCGCGCGCATCGCTGACAAACTTGTGTGCCAACTGGCTGACGTGTACCAGCCCATCTTGGTGCACCCCCAGATCGACAAAAGCGCCAAACTGCGCCACGTTGCTGACTGTGCCTTCGAGCACCATGCCTTCTTTCAGGTCTTTGATGTCTTGCACGTCGTCGTTCAAGCGCGCCACCTTGAAATCTGGGCGCGGGTCGCGGCCCGGCTTTTCTAGCTCGGCCAGAATGTCTTGCACGGTGATGGTGCCAAATTTGTCGTTGGCAAACAGTGCCGGTTGCAGCGCTTTGAGCATGTCAGCACGCCCCATCAGGGCGGCGACGGGCTGGCCGGTGTGGGCCATGATTTTCTCGACCACTGGGTAGGTTTCGGGGTGAACGCCGGTCATGTCCAACGGGTTGTCGCCACCGCGAATGCGCAAAAAGCCAGCGCTTTGCTCGAAGGTCTTGGCCCCCAGCCCGGACACTTGCATCAATTGTTTGCGGTTTTGGAAAGCGCCGTGGGCCTCGCGCCAGCGCACCACCGCCTTGGCAACACTGGCCGATAGCCCCGAAACCCGCGACAGCAAGGGCACGCTGGCGGTGTTCAAATCAACGCCGACCGAATTAACGCAATCTTCGACCACCGTGCCCAAGGTGCGCGCCAGTTCGCTCTGGTTCACGTCGTGCTGGTACTGACCGACACCGATGCTTTTGGGGTCGATTTTGACCAGCTCGGCCAGCGGGTCTTGCAAGCGCCGGGCAATGCTGGCCGCGCCGCGCAGGCTGACATCCACGTCGGGCATTTCTTGGCTGGCGTACTCGCTGGCCGAATAGACCGAGGCACCAGACTCGCTGACCACTATCTTTTCGATAGCTACTAACGCTTGCTGCTCTTGGGCTTCTGCCTGTTTAGACAACAATTTGATCAAATCAGCGGCCAATTTGTCGGTTTCACGGCTGGCAGTGCCGTTGCCAATGGCAATCAGGTTCACGCCGTGCTTTTGGCACAACAAGGCCAACGTGTGCAGGGCACCATCCCAGTCTTTGCGCGGCTCGTGCGGGTACACGGTGGCGGTATCGACCAGCTTGCCTGTGGCATCGACCACCGCCACCTTGACACCCGTGCGGATGCCCGGGTCTAGCCCCATCACCACGCGCGGCCCGGCGGGGGCGGCCAGCAACAAATCGCGCAAATTGTCGGCAAACACTTTGATAGCGACTTTTTCTGCCTCGTCACGCAGGCGGCTGAACAGGTCGCGCTCGGTCGAGAGGCTCAGTTTGACGCGCCACGTCCAAGCGACGCATTTGCGAATCAAATCGTCGCCAGCGCGCCCGGCGTGGCTCCAGCGCAAATGCAGGGCGATTTTTCCCTCGGCGAGGCTGGGTTTGCCCGGTTCGGGCTCCATCGGCAGCGCCAGTTTGGCATCCAAAATTTCCAGCGCTCGCCCTCGAAACACCGCCAGCGCCCGGTGCGATGGCACCCGGCCCAGTGGTTCGTCGTAGTCAAAATAATCACGGAACTTGGCGACTTCAGGATCGTTTTCGTTTTTGCTGTCGATTTTTTTGCTGCGCAGCAGACCTTCAGCCCACAACCATTCGCGCAGCGACTGCACCAGCGGCGCATCTTCGGCCCAGCGCTCCGACAAAATATCGCGCACCCCATCCAGCACGGCGGGCACGGTCGAAAAATCGGGGCCGGGTTTGCCATCGTCGAGCACCTGCGCAGGGCGCAAAAAGGCCAAGGCTTCGGTAGCGGGGTTCAATGTCGGGTCGGCAAACAGCTTATCGGCCAATGGCTCGATGCCTGCCTCGCGGGCTATTTGGCCTTTGGTGCGGCGCTTTTGCTTGAAGGGGAGGTAAATATCTTCCAGTTCTTGCTTGGTCGGCGCGGCAGCGATGGCGGCGCGCAAGGCATCGGTCAGTTTGCCCTGCTCGTCAATGCTTTTCAGTACCGCCACGCGGCGCTCTTGCAGTTCGCGCAGGTAAGACAGGCGCACCTCCAGCTCACGCAGTTGGATGTCGTCCAGCCCTTGGGTGGCTTCCTTGCGGTAGCGGGCAATAAAAGGCACGGTAGCGCCGCTGTCGAGCAGCTCAATGGCCGCTTGGACTTGCGGCACCGTGATGCGGATTTCTGTGGCGATTTGCCCAATGATGTTTTTCATTGCTCTGATTTTGATAGCTATAAACACTGACTGCCCAAAGGCTGCTGGCACTTTAAGCTCTGTTTGGATGGTTTTGGACGACAAAAGGGCACGCGCTGGGCGTACCGCAAGGCTCAACCGCTGGCCTGCTGGACGCAGTTGCGCCCCGACTGCTTGGCCCGGTAGAGGGCCTCGTCCGCCAACTGCACCAAAGTGTCGGGGGCCTTGTCGCGCTGGGGCACCGTGCTGGCAACACCCAAACTGACGGTGACAATGCCAAACGGCGCGCCCTCGTGCGGCAGGGCCAGTGCGCGCAGTTCATTTTGGATTTGGTGGGCAATCTCTAGCGCTGCCTCCGGGCCAGTGCGCGGCAGCAGCACAACGAATTCTTCACCACCAAAACGCGCTGCCAGCTCCCCCACGCGCCGCCCGGTGGTGTGGGCCAAGGTACGGGCCAAGGCCTGCAAACAGCCATCGCCCGCCAAGTGGCCGTAGTGGTCGTTAAAGTGCTTGAACACATCGACATCGAGCATGATGACCGCCAGCGGCGTGCCCGAGCGCTGGCCGCGCGCCCATTCTTGCGCCAGCACGGCATCAAAGTGGCGGCGGTTGGCAATGCCGGTCAGCCCGTCGGTGTTACTTAACGCTTGGAGTTTATTGTTGAGGGCTTCTAAGGCGCAGGTGCGCTCCTCGACCAAAGCCTCCAACTTTTGGCTGTGCAAATTCAAGCCCGTCAGCGGGTACACCTCGCCATCGCAGGCATAGCCAAACGGGATCGAGATGCCACTGTGGGTGATTTTCCACGCCTGCCCCTCGCGGCAAAACACCAGCATCAGCCGCGCGGTCTCGCGGGCAAACAGGGTATTTTCTTGGGGCAAATGGATATGAAAAAACGCCGTGGTAGCGACCACATCTTCACTCAGGTCTTGCAAGCACAGGTCGAGCAGCTCGATACGAATGCGCCCGGGCACTTGGGCAAAATCTTGCAGGGTGACTTTGATCCACTCGTCGCGCTCTTGGACAAGCACCTCGCTGCTGCCGGCATAGCCGCTGAAGTTGTGGCTAAAACGGTCAATCAAGCGCTTGTCGCGGGACGCATACATCTCGATGTATTCGTCAAACAACTGGCGGATAAGTTTCTGGCGATCCGGTGGCATAAGACCACTCTAACACCGCCCAGCCCGCTTCAGACCGGGATAGACAGGCCGTTTTGGAGCAATTGCCCAAAGGCAGCCTGCGGCACCGGGCGACTGAGCCAATAGCCCTGCACCTCATCGCAACCTTGGGCGGCCAAAAATTCCCATTGCGCCCGGGTTTCAACCCCCTCGGCAATCACCGTCAGTTGCAGGTTGTGCCCCAATTGGACAATCGCCCGGACGATGGCTGCACCGTCGTTATCGGTCAGCATGTCGCGGACAAACGACTGGTCGATTTTGAGTTTATCTACCGCCAGCCGCTTGAGGTACGACAGGCTGGAGTAGCCGGTGCCAAAATCGTCAATCGACAGCTTGACACCCAGCGCCTTGAGCCGGTGCAAGGTCTTGATGGTGACATCCACGTCTTGCAACAAAATCGACTCGGTCAGCTCTAGCTCCAACCGATCGGGGGGCAAACCCGAAACGGCCAAGGCGCTGGTGACCATCTCCAAGACGTTGCCATGTTTGAACTGCAACGCCGACAAATTGACCGCCATCACCGGGGTGAACTGGTTGCGATCGAGCCACACTTTGGCTTGCCGACAAGCCTCGTTCAGCACCCACTCGCCAATTTGAACGATGTGCCCACTGCTCTCGGCCAGCGCAATGAACTTGCCCGGTGCCAGCAAGCCATCTTCAGGGTGCTGCCAACGCACCAGCGCTTCGGCACCCACGATCAAGCCACTGCCAATGTCCACCTGCGGTTGGTAATGCAATAAAAATTCGCGCCGCCGCACCGCGTGTGCCAAGCCACCCGTAAGGCGAATTTGCTCAACCAAATCGACATTCATGCGCTGCGCGAAGAAGCGATAGGTGTTGCGCCCGGCTTCTTTGGCGCTATCGACAGCGGTGTGGGCGTTTTTCAGCAGGGTGTCGAACTCTTGGCCATCGCCCGGAAACAAGCCAATCCCAATCGACCAAGAAATGTTCAGCGTGTGTTCGTCCACCTTCACAGGATCGCTAAAAACACTGCGAATGGCATGCGCCAACACGGCAATCTCGCTGGCGCTGTTGGTGTCGGTCAGCAAAATGACGAACTCATCACCACTGAGTCGGCTGACCGTGGCCGTGGCCGGTACGCACTGTTGCAACAGCTCGACCACCCGCACAATGACCGCATCGCCCACCGAATACCCCAAGCTGTCGTTGATTTGCTTGAACCGATCCAAATCGAGGTACAGCAGGGCGACCAAGGCTTCTGGCCCACCCAAACTCTGCAGGGTCGCTTGCTCAAAGCGGTCACGCAGCAAAGTACGGTTGGGTAAATGGGTCAGCGCATCAAAATGCGCTAAGAATTCCAATTGCTCTTTGGCTACTGCGTGCTCGGCGCGGGTACGCAAGGTGACAACGCCATAGGCCAAATCATTGGCAAGCTCTTGTAATAGGCGCATTTCCTCGGCATCAAAAACCTGAACCTCGGATGCATACAGCGTCAATGCCCCCAGCACCGCAGTGCCATTGATGAGCGGTAAAGAAACCGCCGAGTGGTAGCCACGCTCCATGGCCGCAGGGTGCCACGGACGCATGCGCTGGTCGGAGGCAATATCGCGCACCAAAATCGGCTCTTTGGTGCGAATGGCTGTACCCACTGCTCCGTGGCCGTGCTCCACATCGGCCCACGAGATGTTTGCTTGGCGCAGATACTCCCCACCATCGTGGCTACCGTAGTGCGCCACGGGCAGCACGCTGTGGGCTTGGTCGTGCTGGGCGTAACCCACCCACGCCATCAGGTAGCCGCCCGTGTGTACGCACAGGCGGCAAATTTCGGCCAGCAGTTTGTCTTCGTCTTGGGCACGTACCAGCGCCATGTTGCAATCGCTGAGCAGGCGCAAATCGCGGTTCAAACGCTCCAGCGCCAGCGCGTCGATCTTGCTGGCAGTGATGTCTTGCACCGTGCCGATAGAGCGCAGTGGCTGACCATTGCTGTCATAAAAGGTTTCGCATTGTTGCTGCACATACTTCATGCGGCCATCGGCCATTTGCAAACGGTAGCTCACCACATGCGGAACTTTATGGCGCACCGAATCAGCGTAGGCCTGATTGACCACATCGCGGTCTTGTGGATGCACCGCATTTAAAAAGGATTCGTAAGAAGCGCCAAAAAGTGCGGGATCCATTTCAAAAATGCGGTAAACCTCTGGCGACCAACTCAAAGTATTGCTGACCAAGTCAAGCTCCCAATTGCCCAGCAAAGCCAAGCGCTGGGCCTCTTTGAGGCGCACTTCGCTGCATTGCAATTCGATTTGCACCCGATCGCGCTCATCGGCCATGCGCAAGAGCTTGGCCTGCGTTTCGACCAAACGTGCCAGCACGGTGCCTTGCTTGTAGCTACTAGCCCGCGCCGGTGCAAAGAAATCGCCCCGCCCCATGCGGGCAATGTGTCTATCGACCTCCTCCAGCGTGCCCCCCATCACGGTGTACAGCGCTTGCGACGCACGGTAAAAAATACACAGCAACCCCAGCGCCAAGCCCACCAACACCCATCGTATCTGCGTGGCATTGTGTTCGGCCTCTAGCACAGCACGCTGGGTGCGCTCTGACATCAGCGCATGAAAGCGGTCAATCGGCTGCATGATGCCCGCCTTGACCGAGAGGTAATCAGCGTTGTGCATCAGGGTCAGCGCCAAGGCGTGGTTGGCGGCCTGGTTCTGGCCCTGTAGTGCACGCAGACGCATGGCCTCTTGTTCAGTGCGCGTCAGCAGGTCAGACATACCTTTGGCTTGGGCCAAAATGTCAAACTCTTCGTTGGTAAAGCCCGCTTGTCGCATCAAATCAAGCAACGCAACTGCCCGCTTGCCGTCGGGTCGAGGTGCAGCACCCGTGGCCACGACAAAATCCCAATAAACGCTGTCGTAGCGCTCGGGCCGGGGTTTAACGCCGTTGCGAATATCCAGAATATCTTGGTAATACTGCCGAAAACGGGGCTCCCCCGTTACCACGTACAGCCGTGCCATGTGTGTCAGGTCGTCTGAGGACTGGCGCAACTCATCGACCAGCACGTACGACCCAAGGCGCTCCTCATTGAGCACATCAATGCGTTTTTCAAAGCGCACGTACACGGCAAAGGTACAAACCAAGGTCACCAATAGAACCAAGGAATACCAAAAGTGGAGGGTAAAAGAAGTGGATCGGCGGAACATGGCAGGGGTCTGGATGGCGTTGATTCTAGAGTCAGTCGCTTTCTTTTAGATGTCTGTCAAACCACTTGTGAGCTACTTTTTTGATAGCATTCCACCCTTACCCCATGCGAACTAGCACCGAGTTCAGCCCAAGGTAAAGCGGGATGGTACTCCGCAAAGCAACTCAATCGGTCGATAGGGCCTTGAATGCGTGGCTGCTGCGAGCACCCACAGGCAAGCGGCGCACATATTTAAAGGTGCCCGTGGCATGGCTGCACAAGCGCCCTTGGGCATCAAACACCGAGGCTTCGGTAAAAGCCAGCGTCGCCGTGCGCTCAATGATGCGGCCCTTAGCGACCAAGGGGCCACGGGCCGGGCGCATAAAGCTGGTTTTCATCTCGATGGTCACTACGCCAATGTCGGGGGTTTGGCTGCGCGCTGCCGTGGCCATTGCCACATCCAACAAAGTCATGGAGGCACCGCCGTGGGTCACATCGAACGAGTTCAGGTGTTCAGGCCGGGCCTCGTAGTGCAATTCCGCTTCGCCAGCCTCCATACGGTGCAAAGTAAAGCCAAGATGGCTGACAAAGGGGATTTCGACACCAAATTTCAACACAGGTCACTCCGGGCAAGCAAAGCGGCAAGGATAGCCACAAGCGCACTCACACTTGGAGCCACTCTTGGCGAATATCGCTGCGCTGGCCCAAGGCATCGGGAGTGCCATCAAAAACGATGGTGCCACGCCCCATGACCAACACCCGGTCAGACACCTGCATGGCAATGGTCAATTTTTGCTCGATCAACAGCACAGCAACGCCGCGCTCCTTGAGCGTCTGGAGATACTGGCCTACCAGTTCGACCATTTTGGGCGCTAACCCCTCGGTCGGCTCATCAATCACGATCAGGTCGGGGTTGCCCATCAGCGTGCGGCACAGGGCCAGCATTTGCTGCTCGCCGCCAGACAGCACCCCCGCCTCAGTGTGCTGGCGCTGTTGCAGCAGCGGAAACATGCGGTACATATCGTCAAACGACCACCGGCTGGCCTTGCCACGGCCCTTTTGCCCCAGCAGCAGGTTTTGCTGCACCGTCAGTTGGGGAAAGACATCACGCCCCTCGGGCACGTAACCGAGTCCGAGGTGGGCAATCTGAAACGTCTTTTTTCCTTGCAGACTTTGCCCTTGCCACTGCACCGTGCCCGTCCAGCCGATCAGCCCCATGATGGCCTTGGCCGTGGTGGAGCGCCCAGCGCCGTTGCGCCCAAGCAAAGCCACAATTTCCCCCGGTGCCACATCAAAGCAGATGCCGTGCAGCACTTGGCTCTGGCCATAACCGGCCCGCAATTGGTCAATATGCAGCATGGCTGTGCCCTAAAGTCTGCGCGTCGGCCAGAGTGCAGCCTAAATACGCCTCTTGCACCCGCGCGTTAGCGCGCACTTTGTCGGGGGTATCAAAAGCGATGACCTCGCCATAAACCACCACGGCAATTTTGTCGGCCAAGTCAAACACCACGCCCATATCGTGCTCGACTACCAGCAGCGTGCGGCCTTGGGTGACCTCTTTGATGAGCTGCACAAAACGCGCCGTCTCACTGCGGCCCATGCCTGCGGTAGGCTCATCGAGCAAAACCACGCCCGCACCTCCGGCAATGGTGATACCTATTTCGAGCGCCCGTTGCTCGGCGTAGGTCAGGTGAAGCGCCAACACATCGCGCTTTTTTTCGAGGCCAATTTGGGCCATCAGGGTAGCGGTGAGCGCATTGGCATCGTGCAGCCGCGACAAAAAATGCCAAAAACTGTAGCGGTAGCCCCTGCTCCACAGCGCAGCGCAGCGCAGATTGTCAAACACGCTCAGTTGGGTAAAAAGGTGGCTGATCTGAAAACTGCGCGCCAAACCCCGGCGGTAAATTTGGAACGGCTTCTGGCCGTCAATGCGCTGGCCGTGGAGCCAAATTTGACCGCTGCTGGGCGCAAAACGCCCACTGATGAGGTTGAACAGCGTCGATTTTCCGGCCCCATTGGGGCCAATAATGGCAATGCGCTCGCCGGGTGCCACCGCCAAATCAATGCCCCGAATGATCTCGGTTTGACCAAAGCGCTTGCGCACATCGCGCAGCTCTAGCGCCAAAGGGGGGGTATCGCTCATGGTGCTGGTTCGCTACCGAACTGGGCATCGTTTTCAAGGTCGTGCTGTGTGCTGCGCCACTGGCCAATAAACTGGCGGCGCGACAGTTCAAACAATCCGGCCCCAGTCAGGCACAGCAGCACCGCGCCGCACCAACTGTCTGGCCCGTGGGCGTTGAGCACAACACCTAAAAAGCGCAGCTGCGGCCCCGAGGTGGCATTCAATTGCAGGTGGTAGGTCATCTCGATCATGCAGGCCGCACCCAACACCGCCACCAGTGCCGTGCCCGCCAATGCCACATAAGCCACCCAGAGCGTGCGCCATCGGCCCCCACGCAACGAGGCCGCCACCAAGCTGGCAAACCCGCCGGGCGCACACATCACCATCGTCAAAAACACCAACCCAAGGTACAGCAGCCAAGCTTTGGACAAATCGGAAAGCAGCACCGATGCCAGCACCAACAGCACCGCACCGATGATCGGGCCAAAGAAGAATCCGGCCCCGCCCAAAAAGGTAAACAGCAAATAGTTGCCTGAGCGCAGTACGCTAAAGCTGTCGGCACCTGTGACTATTTCAAAATTAATCGCGGCCAAAGCGCCCCCAATACCCGCAAAAAAACCGGCAATGATGAAGGCGTAGTAGCGCACGCTGTGGGTGTCGTAGCCAATGAACTCGACCCGCTCGGGGTTGTCGCGCACAGCGTTCAAAATCCGCCCCAAAGGGGTGGCCGTGAAAGCGAACATGGCCGCAGTGCACACAAAGCAATACACAGCAATCAGGTAATAGACCTGTATCGCCGGGCCAAACGTCAGCCCCATCAAGGTGCTGCCATAAACCCGGTTGGCGGTAATGCCCCCTTCGCCGCCAAAAAACTCGGGAAACATCAACGCCATGGCCGCCACCAACTCACCGATGCCCAGCGTAATCATGGCAAATGGGGTGCCCGCCTTTTGTGTGCTGACAAAACCCAGCAGCACAGCAAACAGCAGGCCAGCGACACCGCCCACCAACGGCACCAACGGCAACGCCATTGGCAGCGTCCCTTGGCCCGCCCAGTTCATGGCATGGACAGCCACAAAGGAGCCTAGCCCGGTATAAACCGCATGGCCGAAACTGAGCATCCCGCCTTGGCCCAGCAAAATGTTGTACGACAGGCAGATGATGACCAAGTAGCCCATTTGGGACAACATCGTCAGCGCCAAACTGCTGCTAAATACCTTGGGCAACACCAGCAGCGCCAGCGCAAACAAGCTCCAAAGCAAAAACCGGGGGGTAAATATGGGCATCGCTGTGGTTTCAGTCGTCACGGGTACCAAGCAAGCCCTTGGGTCGAAAAATCAGCACCAGCACCAGCAGCAAGTACGGCAAGATAGGTGCCACTTGCGAAGCCGTCAGCTTGAGCAACGGCCAGCCCCAAGTGGCCTCCGAAACCGCCCAGCCCCAAGCGCGGAGCACATGGGCCAAGGAGGTGTCGAGTGCCACAGCAAAGGTTTGCACCAAACCCACCAGCAGCGAGGCTCCAAAGGCCCCAGCCAACGACCCCATGCCGCCCACCACCACCACGACAAAAATGATGGAGCCAACGGCACCGGCCATAGCTGGCTCGGTAATGTAGGTATTGCCCCCCATCACCCCTGCCAAGGCTGCCAACGCACAGCCACCGCCAAACACCAGCGTGAATACGCGCGGCACGTTGTGGCCCAGTGCTTGCACCATCTCCGGGTGTTTAAGGGCAGCTTGAATGACCAACCCAATGCGGGTGCGCGTCAGCAACAGCCACAGCACCCACAGCATCCACAAGGCCACCACCATGATGAAAGCGCGCGACTTCGGGAACTGCATGCCATACAGCGTAAACAGCGGCCCCTGCAACTGCACCGGCAAGGCATAAGGCAGCGTCGAGCGCCCCCACACCAGCTGCACCAGCTCCAAAATCAGGTACGACAGGCCAAACGTCACCAGCAATTCTGGAATATGACCAAACTGGCGTACCCGGCGCAGGCAATAGCGCTCAAACAACGCGCCCAAAACCCCCACTGCCAGCGGTGCCAGCACCAGCGCAGGCCAAAACCCAACAGCGCCAGACAGGGTGTAGGCCAAGTAGGCCCCCAGCATATAAAAGCTGGTGTGGGCAAAATTGAGCACCCCCATCATGCTAAAAATCAGCGTCAGGCCCGAACTGAGCATAAACAGCAGCAGCCCGTAGCTGATGCCATTGAGCAGCGAGATCAGAAAAAACTCAGAATTCATCCAGCGCCATTATGACAAAGCCAAAAATGACTCTAGCGCCGATGGGGCCATCAACAATAGCTACACTATTGATAGCAATCAATCGGTATCACCCGGTGCGTGGGAAGCCTCGGGGTTCAGCCCGAGGTCAAGAGCGCGGACAGCGCAGCCGTCCCGTTGGATGCTCCTCGATGGAATAATATGCGCCATGGATTGCACCAAAACCCTGCGCCTGCGCATCAAAGACAAGCACGCCAAAGTGCTGCGTCAGATGGCACGTGAGGTCAATCAGGTCTGGAACTTCTGCAACGAAACCAGCCACCGCGCTATCCGGGAGCGCCACCAGTGGCTCTCGGGCTACGACCTGCAAAAGCTGACCAATGGGTTCAGCAAGTGCGACGGCGTGCAGATCGGCTCG
>JAIEMS010000028.1 GCA_019751915.1 Burkholderiaceae bacterium | reverse complement strand
AGAGCACTTCGGAGACGCGACTTGCCATAAGGATGTTGGCATGCAGCGTGTTGGTGGCTTCGTTGCCGACCTTCTTGGGTGTGTTGTGGTTGGTGAGCAAGCTCCACACCAAGTTGTCATCGACCCGGAAGCTGCAAAGAAGGGTGTTTCTAGAGGCCAATTTCATCACTTGCGCTGGCGACAGGGATGCCAGAATATCGACGGCCTCTTCGTTCATGCCCAGACGAAAAACTGCCTCGGCCTTGTCATGGCGAATCAGTGTCTGTGCGAGCATCAGGTAAGTCAGGTTGGCTTCGCGAATTTCGGCAAGCAGTTGTTCGTTGGTCATGGTGCAATCCTTTTCAGTTCGGCCCGGTTTGCATGCTGTATGTTTTTTAGCGTGATCCGGTGAAATGGATTGTGAATTGAGTCCAATCAAAAATTAAGTCAGGGTTGGACTAGATTGCTTGTCTGGTTTTTTCCGGCCCTTGTAGGAATTTCCCTTACAAAGCGGCGGATCACCCCGCCCACCACCACAGGCAAGTGCCTGCTGCACCACCAGCCAAGTACACTCCCTTTTTCACCTTTGCAAGGGTATTGCGGTAGCCCGGATTTCTTTGCATCCTGTCCATCAGAAGGCAAAAAAGGCGTTGTTTTTTGGATTTTCGAATAAAAAAGCATCCAGCGCTTGCTTGGCAAGCATTGGATGCTCTATTTTTAATAGCAAAAGGGTTAGCGTGTCGGGCCGTCCTCGCCCATTGCGGCGCGGTACCACTCGTGAAAATGCTGCATGCCGTCTTCCATCGGGCTTTGGTAGGGGCCGACTTCGTTGTCACCGCGCGCTAACAATGCCTTGCGGCCTTCGTCCATGCGCTCGCCGATTTCGTCGTCCTCAATGCAGGTCTCCATGTAGGCAGCTTGCTGGGCCTCGACGAATTCGCGCTCGAAGGCTACGATTTCTTCGGGGTAGTAAAACTCCACCATGTTCAGCGTTTTGGTCGTGCTGATGGGGTGCAGCGTCGAGACCGTCAGCACATGCGGATACCACTCGACCATGATGTGCGGGTAGTACGTCAGCCAAATTGCGCCGCGCTCGGGCATACGGCCTTCGCGGTATTTGAGCAGCACTTCATGCCACTTTTTGTAAACGTCTGATCCGGGTTTGCCAAACGTCGAGGCCACACCGACGGTCTGCACCGAATACTGTTTCTGGAACTCCCACTTGAGGTCGTCGCAGGTGACAAAGTTGCCCAGTCCGGGGTGGAAAGGGCCAACGTGGTAGTCCTCTAGATAGACCTCGATAAAGGTCTTCCAGTTGTAGTTGCACTCGTGCAACTCAGCGCGGTCAAAGGCGTAGCCTTCAAAGCTCAGTTCGGTGCGCGGGCCCATACCGGCCAAATCGGCAGCGATGTCGCGGCCATTGTCTTCAAACAGCAAGCCATTCCACTCGCGCAGCGGGTAGTTGGTCAGGTTAAGGCACGGATCGTGGGCAAAGTGCGGTGCCCCCAACAAGGTGCCGCCGGGGCTGTACGTCCAGTGGTGCAGCGGACAAACAATGTTGCCCCCTGCGTGCCCCTTGCCTTGGCTTTGCAGCGAACCGCGCTCCTTGAGCATCACGGCTTGGCGGTGGCGGCAGACGTTAGAGACCAGCTCGACCTGCCCTTGGGTATTGCGCACCAACGCCCGGCCTTGGCCTTCTTGCGGCAGTGCGTAGTAGTCGCCCGGATCGGGCACGCTCAATTGGTGCCCCAGATAGCGGGGCCCGGATTGAAAGAGTCGTTCCTGCTCACGCCGCAAGAGCGCCTCATCGAAATAGCTTGAAACTGGTAGTTGGCTTGCAGCCTGCTGCAGTCGAAGACTTAAATCAGACATGGGTGACCTGACCTAAAGACTCCCCACAGGGAGATGCGCCCAAGGCGCGGTAGAAAAAAATAAACCGGCTGAGCGCCGGTTCACAGGAAATGGGATTATAGAACGTGGGGTTATTTTTGGGCACATTCCCGCAAGCCGTATGCGTGTATTAAGTCCGTCTGGGCGCTGGCATGTCGGGCCGGGCTATCGCGCCTAAAATTGAAGGTTTTATGACTCTCGCGGACGCGCCCACTCCCATGCCCCTACCCAAGACCGCCGATCCTGTCAGCTACGAAGCTGCGATGGAAGAACTGGAGCAACTGGTGGGCCGCATGGAGTCGGGCCAGTGGCCGTTGGACCAATTGCAGGCTTGCCACCAGTATTTACAAGCCATGCAAGACCACATCGACCAAAATGACTTGCCAAAGTGGGTGCATTGATGAATCTTGATACCCGCCCCCCGATTTTTGATTTTTCTGGCTGGAGCAGCCAGCACTTAACGCGGGTTGAACAGGCCTTGTCGCAATGGGTCGGTCTGGATGCTCCTGCCGGTTTGGGCGAGGCCATGCGCTATGCCGTGCTCGATGGCGGCAAGCGTTTGCGGCCACTGCTGGTGCTGGCCGCGCGCGAGGCAGTGGCGAGTGCCGATGGCCCCGATGCTGCGCTGCGCGCCAGCTACAACGACGCAGCGCTGCGCGCCGCCTGTGCCGTTGAGTTGATTCATGCGTATTCGTTGGTTCACGACGATATGCCCTGCATGGACAACGACGTACTGCGCCGGGGCAAACCCACCGTGCATGTGCAGTTTGGTCAAGCGCAAGCGCTGCTGGCCGGCGATGCCCTGCAAGCGCTGGCCTTTGAGCTGCTCACGCCCGACGACAGCGCCATTCCTGCTGGCGTGCAAGCGCGGCTGTGCCGGTTGCTCGCGCGGGCCGCAGGCTCGGCAGGCATGGCAGGCGGCCAAGCGATTGATTTGGCGAGTGTGGGCGTGGCGCTGAACGAGGCGCAATTGCGCCACATGCACCGCCTGAAAACAGGTGCCCTGTTGCAAGGCAGCGTGTTGATGGGCGCGGCCAGCGGCCATGCCGATGCTGCGGTGCTGGAAGGTTTATCGACCTATGGTGCTGCGCTGGGGCTGGCGTTTCAGGTCGTCGATGACATTCTGGATGTCACCGCCGACGCTGCCACACTGGGCAAAACCGCTGGCAAAGATGCCGCACACGACAAGCCAACCTATGTTTCGCTCTTGGGGTTAGAGCGCGCCCAAGCCCATGCCCAAGCACTGCGCGATCAAGCACTGGCCGCGCTCGTGACCACTGGCCTGCCCGATACCCGCGCGCTGGCGGCGCTGGCGACCACGGTGGTCAACCGCTCCCATTGAGCCATCCGCAAGCCATTTTGTCGTTTATTACAGGCAAAAAGGCCTCCAGCGCTTGACTATCAAGCACTAGTAGCTATCAAATTAATAGTAGTTCATGCCCACGACACTTTATCCCCTGCTGAACGCCGTACACGACCCAGCCGACTTACGCCGCCTGCCCCGCGCTGACCTCAAAGCGCTGGCGGCAGAACTGCGCGCCTTCATGATCGACAGCGTTGCCAAAACGGGCGGACATCTCAGCTCCAATTTGGGCACGGTCGAACTGACGGTGGCGCTGCACCGGGTGTTCAACACACCGCACGACCGCTTGGTGTGGGATGTGGGCCACCAAACGTATCCACACAAAATTTTGACCGGGCGGCGCGAACGCATGGCCTCGCTGCGCCAACTGGGGGGCTTGTCGGGGTTTCCCCAGCGCGCCGAGAGCTTGTACGACACCTTTGGCACCGCCCATTCGAGCACCAGCATCTCGGCGGCGCTGGGCATGGCGCTGGCGGCCAAACGCAAGGGCGAGGAGCGCCATGCCGTGGCGATCATTGGCGACGGAGCCATGACCGCAGGCATGGCTTTTGAGGCCCTGAACAACGGCGGTGTGGCCGATTGCAACCTGCTGGTCATTCTGAACGACAACGACATGAGCATCAGCCCGCCGGTGGGTGCGCTCAACCGCTATTTGGCCCAACTGATGAGCGGCCAGTTTTACGCTGCGGCGAAAAATGTTGGCAAAAGTGTGCTGAAAAATGCCCCCCCGCTGCTCGAATTGGCAAAACGCCTAGAGCAGCAAGCCAAGGGCATGGTGGTGCCAGCGACGCTGTTTGAGAAGTTTGGCTTCAACTACATCGGCCCCATCGACGGCCACGACCTCGATTCGCTCATCCCGACGCTGGAAAACATCAAAAGCCTCAAAGGGCCACAGTTTTTGCACGTCGTCACCAAAAAAGGCCAAGGCTACAAAATGGCCGAGGTCGATCCGATTGCTTACCACGGCCCCGGCAAGTTCGACCCCGCAGTGGGCCTGATGGCTCCGACCACACCGCCCAAGCAAACCTTTACCCAAGTGTTTGGCGATTGGTTGTGCGATATGGCGGCCCACGACCCCCGTTTGGTGGCCATTACTCCAGCCATGCGCGAAGGCTCGGGCATGGTGGAGTTTCACCGCCGCTTTCCAGAGCGTTACTACGACGTTGGCATTGCCGAACAACACGCCGTCACTTTTGCAGCGGGCATGGCCTGCGAGGGCGTGAAACCCGTGGTCGCGATTTATTCGACCTTTTTGCAGCGTGGCTACGACCAACTGATTCACGATGTGGCACTGCAAAACTTGCCGGTGGTTTTCGCGTTAGACCGGGCCGGTTTGGTCGGCGCTGACGGTGCTACCCATGCCGGTGCTTACGACATTGCGTTTGTCCGCTGCATCCCCAACATGGCCATGGCTTGCCCTGCCGACGAACGCGAGTGCCGCCAACTTTTGAGCACTGCTTTTGCCCAAGATCAGCCCGTGGCCGTGCGCTACCCGCGCGGTGTCGGCGTTGGTATGGCCCCCCTCGAAAGTCTGGAAGGGCTGCCCTTTGGTAAGGGCGAGATTCGCCGTGTGGGACAAACCCACGCCAGTGCCCCACGCATCGCCATTTTGGCCTTTGGCACTTTGCTCTACCCGGCGCTGCACGCAGCGCAGGCATTCGATGCCACGGTGGTCAATATGCGCTGGGCCAAACCGCTGGATGTCGAGTTGCTGCTGGAAGTCGCTGCCAACCACGACGCATTGGTGACGCTAGAAGAAGGCACCATCATGGGCGGAGCGGGCAGCGCAGTGCTAGAGGCGCTGAATGCCGCTGGTGTGCTGCGCCCGGTGCTGCAATTGGGCCTGTCCGATGTGTTTATCGAACATGGCGACCCGGCCAAGCTACTGGCCTTGCAAGGGCTGGATGCTGCGGGCATCGAAAAATCGATTAGCGCACGCTTTGGCCTTCCTGCACTGCCACGGGAAAACCCGTGACAAACCGCTGCCAAATTGCCCCAATGGGGGCGATCAGCTTCCTACAATCATCGGGCTGAAATCATTTCTATCCCCCCTTTCGGAGACTGCCCTATGGATCGTCGTTCTATTCTTAAAAATGCCGGTATTGCTGGTGTATTGGCCGCCGGTGCCGCGCCTGCGGTGCATGCCCAAGCCACTATCCGCTGGCGTTTGGCATCGAGCTTTCCTAAATCGCTCGACACCATTTTTGGCACCGCCGAAGTTTTTGCCAAGCAAGTCAGTGACATGACGGGTGGCAAGTTTCAAATCTCGGTGCATGCCGGTGGCGAATTGATGCCGGCCTTTGGTGTGCTCGATGGTGTTCAAGGTGGCTCGGTCGAAATGGCCCACACCGCGCCTTACTATTTCTACGGAAAAGACCCGACTTTTTGCCTTGGCTGCACCGTGCCCTTTGGCATGAACGCGCGCCAAATGGACGCTTGGACCAACGAAGGCAACGGCTTCAAGCTGCTGCGCGAGTTTTATGCCAAATACAACCTGGTTCACTTTGCTGGGGGCAACACCGGCGCGCAAATGGGCGGCTGGTTTCGCAAAGAGATCAAAACGGTTGCTGACCTGAAGGGCCTGAAGTTTCGCACCAACCCCTTTGCTGGGCGCGTGCTCGAACCCTTTGGCGTGGTGCCCCAATCGATTCCTGGTGCTGACCTGTACCCCGCCCTCGAAAAAGGCACGATCGATGCCCTCGAATGGGTCGGCCCCTACGACGACCAAAAGCTCGGCTTTAACAAAGTGGCCCCGTTTTACTACTACCCCGGTTGGTGGGAAGGCGGCCCACAGTTGCATTTTTATATCAACGACAAAGCATGGGGCGCGCTGTCGAGCGAGCACAAGGCCATCGTTCAAGCGGCATCGGCTTATGCCAACACCTCGATGCTGGCCAAGTACGACGCACGCAACCCGATTGCGCTCAAGCAATTGGTCGGCTCGGGCACCAAGCTGCGTCCGTTCTCGCCAGAAATCATGAACGCCGCCTTCAAGTCGGCCCAAGACATCTACAGCGAACTGAGCAAAACTAACCCCGAGTGGAAGAAGATGTACTCCGACTACTCGAAATTCTTGGCCGATCAGAACGCTTGGTTCCGCTTTGCTGAAGGCACTTTTGACCGTTTCATGCAAGCGCAAAAGCTGTAACCCGATCTGCACCCAAAGCCCCGCTAAATATTTTTGGCGGGGCTTTTTTGTTTATGCCGGTGCTTTGACACCTTTTTTCTTTTGCGCCCGGGCCTGCTTTTTGGCTTCGCGCTCGGCATCCTGCACAGCACCAGCGGCGCGCCAGACTTCAAATTCCGTCGGAGTCTCTAGGGTGATGCGACCCAAAATGGCGGCCCGAAAATCGGTCATGACAATTTCAGCCGTTTTTTGCAGGTTCACCCGGCCACCACCCAGCATGGCACCGCGTTTGCGACCAATGGCTTCGAGCAGTTCGTCGTCGCGCATCTGGGCCACAGCGCCTTCGGGTAATCCGAGTTTGTAGCGCCCTTCAAGCAAGGGCGCATAGTGCTGTTGCAGGCGGCGCAAAAGCTCAAGGGCGACCAATTCCTCATCGTAAGCATTGCGGCCAATGGCACCGCTGGCGGCCAGATTGAAGCCGCTTTCGGGGGCCGTGATGCGCGGCCAGAGCATGCCGGGGGTGTCCCACAGGTAAAAATCATCGGCCAAAGTGATGCGTTGCTCCAATTTGGTGATGCCCGCTTCGTCGCCGGTTTTGGCTTGGCGTTTGTTGGTCAGGGTGTTGATGAGGGTTGATTTGCCCACATTGGGTACACCGCAAATGAGCACCCGCATCGGTTTTGCCATGCCCCCGCGCTGAGGGGCCAAGCGGTGGCAGCCGTCAATGAGCCGCCGTGCTGGGGCTGGCTCGGACGCGTCGAGTGCCACGGCGGCGGTAGCGCTCTGGGCGTTGTACCAGTCTAGCCACAGGGCGGTGCGCTCGGGGTCGGCCACGTCTTGCTTGTTCAATACTTTGAGTGTCGGTTTGTGGCCGGTCAACTCGGCCAGCAGCGGGTTGGCGCTGGAGCCGGGCAGACGTGCATCGAGTACCTCAATCACCACATCAATGTCTTTGACGCGTTCGGTGATCGCTTTTTTCGTCAGGTGCATGTGACCCGGAAACCATTGGATAGCCATGTGTGTGTTCTTTCAAAAATTCCAAAATCCAGCTGCCAGCCCCAGACCGTGCACCACTGCGGCGGCAATGCCCAGCACCAAGGCTGGACGCAAGCGCTCGGGGGTAGGGGCACGCTGAACCAGCAAAGTAGCGCCGACCAAAGCCAACGGCAATGCAACCAAGGCCCACAAAGCGTTGTGCGGCAGCAGGTGCATCCAAACCATGGCTGCTAACCAGCCATGTGCCAGCAGTGCCAACGCTAAATACAGCCATGCCGCCACACGCGGGGTGAGGCGCACCACCAACGTGCGTTTGCCCACTTGGGCATCAGAGTGCGCATCAGGGAAGGCGTTGGCAATCAGGATGTTGGCAATCATCAAACCATAACTGATGGCTGCCAGCACCGGCTGCCCGGCAAAATGGCCTCGCTGAACATAATCAGCGCCCACCACGACCAACGCCCACGCCAGCGCCACGGCCAGTTCGCCCAGTCCGCGCGACATCAATGCCAGCGGAGGTGCTGAATAGGCCCAGCCCAAGCCTACCCCGATCACACCGATCCCCACCAGCCCCGCACCGCTGTGCAGTGCCAGCCACAAGCCACCGGGCACCACCAAAGCGAGCAAGGCCAGTGCCAGTCGGTGCATATCTTGCGCCTGCACGATGCCCTGTTGTATGAGCCGTGAGCCGCCGGTAAAAGGAAACAGGCCCTGCGTGTTGGCAGCATCGGCACCATTGGCGGCATCTTCGTGGTCGTTGATCACATTGGCTGCTGCGTGTGCCAACAACGCCAGCACCAGCGTAGCCCATGCCATTGGGAGTGAAACCACCACCCCAGAGGCCCCAGCCGAGGCTATACCGATCAGGCAGGCCACCGCCGTAATGACCAAGAAACCCGGGCGCGTCATGCGTATGCACAGTGTGGTGCGGTGCCAAAGGGAGGTAAAAATCATGCAAACAACCTGTTCGTGCGGGGTGTATGGTGGGGGCTGCTTTGTTGGAGCCTTTCTTTTGCTCCTATTTTAATAGCTAATGTTGCCCGTGCAATAAGGGCTAGAAGCCAATTTGGTATCAAAATTGCCGCTACAGGCCTTAACTTAACCTAGGCCCTCGGCGGCCACGTAGCGCAAGCGCCACTGCTCAAACGGTTGGGAGTCGGCGGCTTCAATGGCTTTTTGTGCGGCAATCGATTCGTTCGCTAGCGCGGCAAACTGTGCTTGCTGGGCGGTACTCCACGGTTGGGTCAGCAGTGCGTCGCGGGCTTTGACCGATTGTGCGAGCGCAAAACTGGAAAAGCTGTTCTTGTGCTCTTGCACGATGCGCTGGAGCACCTGCGCCGACGGCGTTTGCGCTGGCTGCGCCATGCGTGCTTGGGCGGCGTGCAGGGCGGCGCTGTAGTCTTCGGTGGCATGGGCGGCATCCAGCGCCGCAGCCAGTGGTGCGCATTCGGCCAAAATCTCGCTGCCCCATGCAGTCAGGGCCACGGGTTGGCCGTTGCGCTCGAGGTGCAGGCCCGGTTCGCGGCCCCGCTCGGCGGTCAGGTGTTGGTTGCGCTTGAGTTGGGCGATTTCGTCTGGGGTGTCGGGGGGGCTGTCGGACAACAGGCAGTGCAGCAAGAACACATCCAAAAAACGCATGGTTTGCGCGGCAATGCCGACCGGCTCGAAGGGGTCGAGGTCCATCAGGCGCACTTCCACGTATTCAACGCCGCGCTCGCGCAGGGCGTGCAGCGGGCGCTCGCCGATTTTTCCGGTGCGTTTGGGTCGGATGGTGCCGTAGAACTCGTTTTCGATTTGCAGCAAGCTGGTGGCAAGCTGGTTGTAGTCGCCGCCGGGGTTGCGTACCCCCACGCTTTCGTAAGCCGGATAGGGCTGCGTCAGGGCGCTGTGCAGCGAGTTGGCGTAGCCCTCTAAGCCGTTGTAGCTGACGGCCAGCGAGGCCTGCGCGTCGCTTTGGTAGCCCAAGCGTCCCATGCGCAGGGAGGTGGCATGGGGCAGGTACAGCGAGGGGCCACCCTCGCCCAGCGGCTGCAAACTGTGCTCACGCCCCTGCACAAAGCACGGGCACAGGGCTGGTGATGCACCAAACAAAAACAAAAGCACAAACGCATGGCGGCGAAAATTGCGAATCAGCGCAAAGTATTCTTCGCTGCCCACGCCCGGCAGCGACCAGTTGTAGTGCACCCCCGAGATGGTTTGCATACGCCGACCATAGCGGTAGCCCAGTCCCATGCGGTAAACGCTCTTGGCCCGTCCGATGTTCGAGCTACCGTAGCGCGCCAGCGGGATAGTCTCGTCGGTGGGCAAGCCGCAAGGCATGCTCGAAGCCCACATCAGTTCACCACCCGGGGCCTGCGCTTGCAAGGTTCGGTGCACAAACTGGTGCACGTGCGTGAGCTCGTCGAGACACTCTTGCACCCCCAGCCGTGCGCCGGTGATGAGTTCGAGCTGCGACTCGCTGTAATCGGTGGTGATGTGTGGGTGCGTCATGGCCGCACCGAGTGCCAATGGGTGCGGTGTCAGCGCTAAACTGCCGGTGGGCAGTACCCGCAGACCTTCTTTTTCGATGCCCCGACGGATACTGGTCAGGCGCTGGGCGGGTTGTTCTTGGATGCGTTGGTGCAGTGTGCTCATATTCTCTTGGTACCGATCCATCTTGAATGGAGCAGGAACTTAGCACGACGCAAGGCAGATTGCCCGCTAGCATGCACAGCCATTGCTTCCATGCCTGTGAAAAACCATGTCTGTTACCAGCTTACCCGCCGTCCCTGAACCTACCCGCGCCGCTGCCACCTTGGTGCTGTTGCGCGATGCCAGCACCGATATCGAAGTGTTGCTGCTGCGCCGCCATACCCAATCGCGCGAATTGGGCGGGGCTTGTGTTTTTCCGGGCGGAAAACTCGACCCAGCAGATACCCAACTCGACGCAGGTGAGCACCTAGACCGCACCCACGCCGATTTGCACCAGAGCTTGTCTGAAAGCGAAACCAGTGCGTCCACGGCGGCTGGTTTGTACGTTGCGGCCCTGCGCGAAGCACTCGAAGAGTGCGGCCTGCTGTTGGCCGAACCGGCAGCAGCAGGCGATGGCACGGCGGTGGATGCAGACGCTGGGCGGGCCTTGCTGCGCTCGGGTTTGCCGTTTAACGCGCTGCTGGCACAGCAGGGGCTGCGCTTGCAAACGCGCCACCTTGTGCCGTGGTCACGCTGGATTACACCGGTAGTACCCACCGTGAGCAGCCGTCGTTTTGACACCCGGTTCTTTTTGGCCCAAGCGCCCCAGCAGCAGGCTACCCCCGACCATTTTGAAACCACCGAATGCCTGTGGTTGACCCCGCGCGCCGCGCTAGAGCAGTACCGCAGCGGCCAGATCGATTTGGTGCCTCCGCAGATCATGAGTCTGGCCCACTTAGCGCGCTACCAGCGCGTTGCCAACGCCTTGCAAGCGGCCCGCCAAACGCCCCCGCCGCTGATCTTGCCCGAGGTCTTTGACCACGATGGCCCACGCATCATTTGTTGCCCCGGCGATCCGCTGCACTCGGTGCGCCAACGCGCCCTGCCCGGCCCCACCCGGCTGCGCTACCACCAGCAGCGCTTTTTGCCTGAAGATGGATTTGATACTCTGTTTGCTTGATGTAGCCCCAACCCGAAAGGACTTCCCCCATGAAAGCCATCTGGAACGGCGTGATCGTTGCCGAAAGCGACGACACCGTGCTGGTCGAAGGAAACCATTATTTTCCTGAAAGTGCGCTCAAGCGCGAACACTTTACCTTCAGCAACCACAAAACCATGTGCCCTTGGAAAGGGCAGGCCACCTACTTTTCGTTGCTGGTCAATGGCGAACTCAACCCCGAGGCAGCGTGGACTTACGCCGACCCCAGCCCCGAGGCCGAACAGGTGCGCGGCCATGTGGCCTTCTGGAAGGGCGTGACCGTCGCTTGATCGGGTTTGCATTTGCCACAGCGATCCCTGCCAGCACTGGACAATCCTGTGGACAAGTCTTGTATAGAGCGTGCAACTGCTTGATTAGAAAAACATTTCTACAAAATGCCTATTTTTTAAGCAGATGCGCTGGTGCAGCACCCAAGGGTTATCCCTCGCGCCTTTGGACAACGGTGTGGATAACTTGGGGAAACTGTTTATTTTTGCTGCTAACCCATTGATTTATAAGAATCAAAGACGGTTTGCTTATTTTTTAAGCAGCTGAGGTTTTTCGCCGTTCTGTGCGAGGTTGGTCATGATTGCTATTGTATTCATAGCTTAAAACCGATGTGTAGTGCTGGCTACAGCCATTTTTTACCTGATTTTTGCATTGGATGTGCCTTTCTATGCCCCCGAGCGCCCCTTTCTTCACCGCCCGCACCGCGCAAGGTGCCCAACAGTGCGATGCTTGGCCTGAGCAGCCGTTGCTGGTTTCGCTGGAACAAGGCGGCATTGCATGGCCCAGCTCGTGTCGCAGCGGTACGTGCCGCGCCTGCATCGGCCAACTCAGCGCGGGCCGCGTGCGCTACGCTATGGACTGGCCGGGCCTGTCGCCCGAGGAGCACGCTGGCGGCTGTGTTTTGCCCTGCGTGGCCTATCCGGTGTCGGACGTGGTGTTGGACATGCCCAGTATCTGAGCGCTGGTATGCAGACCGTGTGTAGGCGCATGGCCCGCCCTGCACTAAAATCGCTCCTTTTTGGGTCAGCGTGTCAGGCAGACACCGACCCACCGTGCGGCGGCGCCGCATCGCATGTTCTTTGGCCCGCACCGGGGAGCCTGCGCTGCAACGCAACCTACCCCTGCGGCACACCGACGAAAGCCCCCCATGACTACCCCCCTTACCCCTGCACCGATTTCTCCGGTGCAAGACATCGTGGCCGAAATGCGCGCTGGACGCATGGTCATCTTGGTCGATGAAGAAGACCGCGAAAACGAAGGCGATTTGGTACTCGCCGCCGACCACGTCACCCCCGAGGCCATCAACTTCATGGCCCGCTTTGGCCGTGGTTTGATTTGCCTGACCCTGACCCGCGAACGCTGCGAGTTTCTCAAGCTCCCGCCGATGGCAGCGCGCAACGGCACGGTGTACAGCACAGCGTTTACCGTCTCGATTGAAGCGGCTGAGGGTGTCACGACCGGCATTTCTGCAGCCGACCGCGCCCGCACCGTCCAAGCGGCGGTAGCCTCTGACAGCCAAGCGAGCGATTTGGTGCAGCCGGGCCATATCTTCCCGCTGCAAGCGGTCGATGGCGGTGTGCTGATGCGCGCCGGGCACACCGAAGCGGGCTGCGACCTCTCGGCGCTGGCCGGTTGCAGCCCCGCCGCCGTGATCTGCGAAATCATGAAAGACGATGGCACCATGGCGCGTCTGCCCGATTTGCAAATTTTTGCTGCCGAGCATGGTCTGAAAATTGGCACCATCGCTGCTTTGATTGAGTACCGCAGCCGTACCGAATCGCTGGTCGAGAAGGTCGGGGTTCGCACACTGCAAACGGCCTATGGCGAATTTGCCGTGCACGCTTTCCGCGACAAACCCAGCGAGGCGGTGCATTTGGCCTTGGTCAAAGGCCAGTGGTCAGCCCAAGACGTGGTGCCGGTGCGCGTTCACGAACCGCTGTCGGTGCTGGATGCGCTAGAGATTGATCGCTCCATGCACTCATGGGGACTCGATTCGAGCTTGCACTACCTCAACGCCCAAGGCAAAGGCGTGGCCGTGTTGCTCAATTGCGGCGAAAGTGCCGAGCAACTGCTGGCGCAGTTTGAGGGCACGGCCCGTTCGTCCCAAGCCCCCGAACGGGGCCGCATGGATTTGCGTACCTATGGCGTTGGCGCACAAATTTTGCGCGAATGCGGCGTACACAGAATGCAGCTCATGGGCCAGCCTCGGCGCATGCCCAGCATGGCGGGCTACGGCCTCGAAATTACCGGCTTCATCCCCAAGGAATAACAATGCTCGACGCAAACAAAGGAGCAGCACCGCTGCTCGACGGCAGCAAACTGCACATTGGCATCGTGCAAGCACGCTTTAACGAGGACATCACCAACGCTTTGGCCGATGCCTGCCGCGCTGAACTGCTGGCGCTGGGGGTGGTGCCAGCACACATCACCCAAGTGCAGGTGCCCGGTGCGCTGGAAGTGCCGCTGGCCCTGCAAGCGCTGGCCGAGCGCGATGAGTTTGACGCATTGGTTGCGCTGGGGTGCATCATTCGCGGCGAAACCTACCACTTTGAGCTGGTTGCCAACGAGTCTGGGGCCAGCGTTTCGCGCATTGCCTTGGATTACCAAATCCCGATTGCCAACGCCATCTTGACCACCGAGAATTTGGCGCAAGCGATTGCCCGCCAAACAGAAAAAGGTGCCGATGCGGCCCGCGTAGCCGTTGAAATGGCCCTGCTTTTGGAAGACCTATCATGAACACCCCCTCTTCTGCCGCTGCCAGCCCGCGCTCCGGTGTGACCGGCACCGGCGCACGCAAGGCATCTTCCAAGCCTGGCCGCAGCCGCGCCCGTGAGTTTGCCTTGCAAGCGCTCTACCAGCACTTGGTAGGCGGCAACAGCGCCGAAGCCATTGATGCCTTCACGCGCGATTTGTCGGGCTTTCATAAAGCCGATGCTGCACACTACAACGCCGTGCTGCATGGTTGCATTAACACCGCTGCCGATTTGGATGCGCTCATTACGCCGGTGCTGGACCGCAAGATGAGCGAGATATCGCCCATCGAGCACGCTGTGATGTGGATTGGTGTCTTTGAGTTTCAGCATTGCCATGATGTGCCTTGGCGTGTCGTTATCAACGAATGCGTTGAACTGGCAAAAGAGTTCGGTGGCACTGACGGTCACAAATACGTCAATGCTGTGCTCGGTGGTTTGGCCCCGCGTCTGCGTCCGGCAGAAGTGGCCGACGATGCCAAAGGCCATGCCCGCGCTGCCGCCCGCGCCACCCAGCCCGCCAGCCAAGCCCCTGCCCAGCCTGAGCCAGCGGCACAGCCCGCCAGCCCCGGTGTGCAAGATGCTGAAGTGTTGGCTGCACCTACGATGGCCCAAGGCTGACCTGCGGGTGCCGCACACTTGGGTTGGAGGTACACAATGGCTGCGCCATTCCAGTTTCCGATTCGCATCTACTGGGAGGACACCGATGCCGGTGGCATCGTGTTCTACGCCAACTACCTGAAGTTTTTTGAGCGCGCGCGCACCGAGTGGCTGCGCTCGCTGGGCTTGGGCCAACAGCAACTGCGCGAACAAACCGGCGGTATGTTTGTGGTCACTGAAGCGCGCCTGCGTTATTTGGCACCGGCGCGGCTGGACGATCAACTTTGGGTCACAGCACAACTCCAACAGCAGGGCCGCGTTGGCCTGACGTTGGTACAGCAAGCGCTGCTGGTGCCGCCGCCCCTGTCTGACCAAGCGCCCACACTCTTGAGTGAGGGCACCGTTCGCATTGGTTGGGTGGATGCTGCCAGCTTTCGACCCACACGCATTCCAAGCACCATTCTGGAAAAAATTTCATGAAATCCCAAGATATGTCCATCATCAGCTTGGTATTGCACGCAAGCTGGGTGGTGCAAATCGTCATGCTGCTGCTGCTGAGCGTCTCTGTGGCCAGTTGGGCAGCGATTTTTCGCAAGTTGTTTGCTCTCAAGCGGGTGAAGGAACTGAACGAAGATTTTGAGCGTGAATTTTGGTCGGGCACCAGCCTGAATGATCTTTATGCCAAAGCGGCACAAAACGCCAGAAGCACTGGCCCGATGGAGCGTATTTTTGCCAGCGGCATGCGCGAGTACCAAAAACTGCGTGAACGGCGCATTGTTGATCCCGGCGTGTTGCTCGATGGCGCACGGCGTGCTATGCGTGCGAGTTTTCAGCGCGAAATGGACGTGGTCGAGTCCAGTTTGTCTTTTCTAGGTTCGGTGGCCTCGGTGTCGCCGTACATTGGGCTGTTTGGTACCGTGTGGGGCATCATGCATGCCTTCACTGGTTTTGCCGGTATGGAGCAAGTCACATTGGCCACCGTTGCCCCCGGCATTGCCGAGGCGTTGGTGGCAACGGCTATAGGTTTGTTTTCGGCCATTCCAGCGGTGATCGCTTACAACCGCTTTGCCCATGACTGCGACCGTGTGGCCAATCAACTAGAGACCTTTATCGAGGAGTTCTCTAACATCTTGCAGCGCAATTTGGGCGCACAACCCACCAGCCCGGCCCCATCGGGCCATTGACATCGCAAGGAGCCTGCCATGCCCGCCATTGCATCGCGCGGCCGAGGCCGTCGCACTATGAATGAAATCAACATGGTGCCGTTTATTGACGTGATGTTGGTGCTGCTCATCATTTTTATGGTGACTGCACCGATGCTGACACCGGGCTTGGTGGATGTGCCCACGGTGGGCAAGGCCAGCAAACAGCCGGTCAAATTTGCCAGTGTCATGATCGCCAAAGATGGCAGCTTACAGGTTCAGATGGGTGATACCCCTGTGCGCAGCGCTACCGAGAAAGAAGCCGTTCAAGCGATTTTGCAATGGCAAAAAGCCCAGTCCGATGCCGCCGCAGCGGTCATCATCGCTGCCGATAAAGCGGTGATGTACGAATCGGTAGTCAAAACCATGGGTGCCTTGCAAAAGGCGGGTGTCCAGCGGGTTGGGTTATCGGTCAAGCAGGGCGGTTGACGCGCCTGCTTTCGGGTTTTTCATTCACCATGCGCAGCACCAACGACCGCGACCAGTTTGCTCCGCCCCGTCCGCCGGGTCGTTTGCGTGCCATTGTCCAAGCGGTGGCTGTGCACGCAGTGTTGTTGGTGGCATTGACATGGGGTGTCCATTGGAAAAACACCCCACCGAAAGATGAACCTCCTACCGTGCAGGCCGAGTTGTGGGCAGGGCTGCCATCGCAGGCGGCACCCATGGGTGGTGGTGGCGGTGCGGCCCTGCCAGCGCCCGTGCCACCACCGGAGCCAATCGCTCCCCCTCCTGCACCACCACCTGAACCCATCAAACTTCCGCCACCGCCACCGCCACCGCCACCGCCTGCCAAATTACCTTCACCGCCTGAGCCGGTGAAGCTGCCGCCTCCAGCACCAGTCAAACCACCTCCAGCACCAGCCCCACGCCAAGCCCTTGTGGACAGCCATGAGGCAGAGATTGCCATTGAGCGCGAGAAAAAACGCTTACTGAAAGAGAAGAAAGAAAAAGAGCGCCAAGCGGAAATCGAGCGCGATAAGCGCGAACAAGAGCAACTGCGTCAAAAAGAGCGCAAAGAGCAGGAGCGCCGTGAACGCGAGCAGGAGCGCAAAGAAGCCGAACGCCGTGAGCGTGACAAAGAGCGCAAGCTAGAAGAGCGCCGTGAGCAGGAAAAAGAGCGCAAGGAAAATGAGCGCCGCGAGCGCTTAGAGCAAGAAAAGAAAGACCGCCTGCAAAAAGAAAAAGCGCAAAAAACCGAAAAAGCCGAGCGCGAGAAAATAGAGCGTGAAAAATTAGAACGCGAAAAGGCCGAACGAGAAAAAAGCGAGCGAGACAAAGAGCGTCGCGACAAGATCGAGCGTGAGAAAGAACGTGAAAAAGAACGCCGCGAAAAATTAGAAAAAGCCGAAAAAGCAGAGCGGGCTGAGCAAGAGCGGCAAAAACGCTTGGCCGACGAAAAACGCAAAAAAGCCGAAGATGCCCGCGCTGCCGCACAAGATGCTGAGGCCGCGCGCAAGGCCAATCTTGACCGAATGCGTGCTCTGGCCGGCGCTGCTGGCAGCGACAGCTCTGGCGCTTCTGGTAGCTCTGGTGGTGGTGCGGGCAGTGGCGGTGGCAAGAGTGGTACGGGTAGCCACGCCGGTGGCGGCGGCATGGGCACTGGTGGCGGTGCCGGTGGTGCTGGCAGCAGCCATGCTGGGGGCGGTAGTGGTGGCCCATCGGGCGGCTATGGCAGCAAGGTGGCTGGCAAGGTCAAGCCCAACATCATTTACCCCGACGCCATTGCAGGCAATCCACGCACCGAAATTGAAGTGCGTTCGGCACCCGATGGCACGATTGTCGGTACCCGCATCCTTCAGTCAAGTGGCAATAAATCTTGGGACGAGGCGGTGGTGCGCGCTCTGCAAAAAACCGAAACCTTGCCGCGCGACATTGACGGCCGGGTGCCTTCTGTGATGGTCATCAGCTTTCGGCCCAAGGACTGAAAAACCGCAACTTTACCCACGCACGCAGGCGTTACTGTAGTAGCACCGCCTGTGCTGCATTTTGTTTTGAAACAGCTATTTTGATCTTATGACACGCAAAAGCCCTGAACTCCTCTTGCCCGCAGGCTCCCTTGAGAAGATGCGCGCTGCTTACGATTTTGGTGCTGATGCGGTTTATGCCGGTCAGCCGCGCTACTCCTTGCGGGCGCGCAACAATGATTTTCGGTTAGAGCAAATCGGCCAAGGTATTGCCGAGGCCCACGCACGGGGCAAGAAGTTCTTTTTGACCAGTAACTTATTGCCGCACAACGACAAGGTGCGTACCTACATGCGCGACATCGAGCCAGTGATTGCGATGGGGCCAGATGCACTCATCATGGCCGACCCGGGCCTGATCATGATGGTGCGCGAGAAATGGCCGCAGGTGCCCATTCATTTGTCGGTGCAGGCCAATACCGTCAACTTTATGGCGGTAAAGTTTTGGCAAAAAGTGGGCGTTACCCGCATCATTTTGTCGCGCGAATTGAGTTTGGACGAGATCGAAAAAATTCGCCAAGAATGCCCAGACATGGAGCTAGAGGTCTTTGTGCATGGGGCGCTGTGCATTGCTTACTCCGGGCGTTGCTTGCTGTCGGGCTACTTTAATCGGCGCGATCCAAACCAAGGCACCTGCACCAATGCCTGCCGCTGGAGCTACGCCACACAAAGTGCGGCGGTAGATGCCAATACAGGCGAAGCCATTGCCCAGCCGATGGAGGGCGACTTTAATTTTGCCAAGGCACAAGAAGACGATAACTCGGCTTTTGCAGCTTGCGGCGGCGGCGCTCGCCATCCATTGGCCGATCAGGTTTATTTGCTGGAAGAAAAAGAACGTCCCGGCCAACTGATGCCGATCATGGAAGACGAGCACGGCACCTACATCATGAACAGCAAAGACCTGCGTGCCGTCGAGCATGTGCAGCGGCTGGTCGAAATTGGTATCGATTCGCTCAAGATCGAGGGGCGCACCAAGAGCCAGTATTACGTTTCGCGCACAGCACAGGTTTATCGCCGTGCCATTGACGATGCTGTGGCTGGGCGCGCCTTTAACCCAGAGTTGATTACCGAACTTGAAGGCTTGGCAAATCGGGGCTATACCAGCGGATTTTTGGAGCGTCGGCCTGCCAACGATTACCAAAACTACGAGACGGGCAGCTCGAATGCTCGGCGCAGTCAGTTTGTCGGCGAGGTCAAATCGGTCGATGGTGGCTGGGTTGAGGTAGAGACCAAAAACCGTTTTTCGGTCGGCGATACGCTCGAAATCATTCACCCCAGCGGCAATCGATTGGTGCAACTGGCACAGATGCAAAACTTGGATGGGGATGCGCTACAAGTCGCTTCCGGTAGCCCCTTGCGTGTCCGAATTGCGCTCGAAGGCCCGGCAGAAGGGGCGCTGATTTCTCGGTTGCTGTGACCGATTCACTGCCTAAAACAGCGAAGCGTTACCAAGCTCTGGCTACTGATATAGAAGCCTCGATCCGTACTGGGGTGCTGCGTCCGGGCGATAAATTGCCTTCTGTGCGTCACACTTGTGTGAACCGAGGGGTGAGTGCATCGACGGTTTTTCAAGCCTATTACCTGCTTGAGGCACGCGGTTTGGTGCAAGCGCGTGAGCGTTCGGGCTACTATGTCAACCCCCGTTTGCGCTGTGTGCCACCCGAGCCGGAGTTGCTCTCTAGGCCTATTGATCAGTCGATTGCCGTAGATATCAGTGAGCGCGTTTTCGAGGTGCTCGAATCGAGCATGGCGCGCGATGTGATTCCGTTTGGTTCGGCATTTCCGAGTCCCTTGCTTTATCCATTGCAGCGTTTAGGCCAAGCTATGGCAACGGAGGTCAAGTCGCTGGATCCGTGGAGTACGGTCGATGACCTGACACCCGGCAACGCACGATTGCGTCGCCAGATTGCTTTGCGCTACTTAGCGGCGGGGGTGTCTGTGCCTTCCGACGAAATCGTCATTACCAATGGGGCGCTGGAAGCGCTCAATCTTTGTCTGGCCGCTGTGACGCGCCCTGGCGATGCGGTGGTGGTTGAATCGCCCACGTTCTACGCGGCATTGCAGGCGCTAGAGCGTATGGGTTTGCATGCTATTGAAGTTCCAACCCACCCGCGTGATGGTATTGATTTGGCCGCGTTGGAGGGGGCCATTGTGCGCCACCAACCCAAGGCGTGTTGGTTGATGACGACTTTTCAAAATCCGCTAGGTAGCTTGATGCCAGAGGCAAAAAAGAAAGCGCTGATTGATCTCATTACGCGCCACCGCTTGCCGTTGATTGAGGACGATGTGTACGCCGAATTGTATTTTGGCGAGCAGCGTCCGCTCCCTGCCAAGGCTTTTGATACCGAAGGGCTGGTGCTACATTGCTCATCCTTTTCTAAGTGTTTGGCACCGGGTTATCGCATTGGTTGGGCAGCGCCGGGGCGCTACACCCGGGCAGTAGCACGGCACAAACTCACCACCACCCTGAGTGCTTCGGCCCCGGCACAATTGGCTTTGGCACTTTATTTGGAGCGCGGTGGTTTTGACAAACATTTGCGGAAATTGCGCCAGACCTTGGCTGGGCAGCAAGCGGTGTTTGCCCAAGCCGTAGGCCATTACTTTCCCTCAGGTACCCGAGCAACGCGGCCTTTGGGGGGCTACTTTTTGTGGGTCGAATTACCCAAAGGCAGTGATGCGCTAGAGATTCACCGCCAAGCACTGGCTTTGGGTATGAGCGTGGCACCGGGGCCCATTTTTTCTGCATCCCATGCCTTTACCCATTGTCTGCGTTTGAACTACGGTCATGTTTGGAATGCACGCACTGAACAGGCGCTGGCTACTTTGGGCCAACTTGCCGTTGCTGGATGACACGTTTTTAACGTGGAACCAAAAAGGTGGTTTTCTCGTGCAGCCGGACACTGGCATCGTTGGCTGTTGTGATTTCTAGGTTTATCGGGTGTGGCCCTGCGGGTACGGTTCCTTCTGGTGCTCGTATCCGGGTGACGATCCAGCGTGATTGGCCTGCGGCCACGTCGATTTGATGGTCAGATGCTATATAGATTCCTTGGGCACCGCTGGCTGTCAAATGGTAGCGCTGTGGTAATTCGGTCGCATTGGCAATTTGCAATTGGTATACGTTCTCAATTTCTCCGCCTGTTACCAAGCGCGCTAGGATGCTGCGATCACGAACGATATCTACTTTGAACGGCGTACGCAGGGTAAGACTGCACACCATAGCAAATGTCAGAATTGCCAGCGCTGCACCGTAAAGTAGCACCCGTGGTCGGGCCACACGCCGCAGGATTTGGCGCATTCCCCAGTGCTGGGCTAGACCGTTGGCAGTGGTGTAGCGAATGAGTCCGCGCGGATATTGCATTTTGTCCATGACCGAATTGCACGCATCAATGCACAGGCCGCAGCCAATGCATTCGTATTGCAAACCGTCACGGATGTCGATGCCTACCGGGCATACCTGAACACATAAAGTGCAGTCAATGCAGTCACCCAGTGAGGTATCGACAGCCGACTTATTGCGCGGACCGCGTGACTCGCCACGGGTGGCATCGTAGGTGACGAGCAGGGTGTCTTGGTCAAACATTGCGCTTTGAAAACGCGCATAGGGGCACATGTATTTGCAGATTTGCTCACGCAGAAAACCTGCGTTGCCGTAGGTAGCCAGTGCATAAAACAGAATCCAGAAAATTTGCCATGCTCCTTGCAAGGCTATTACGTCGAGGGCGAGTGTGCGAATTGGTACAAAGTAGCCTACAAAAGTAAAGCCTGTCCACAATGCCACAGCCAGCCACACAGTTTGTTTGAGGGTTTTCTTCCAGAGTTTTTCAAACGACCATGCTCCAGCATCCAAACGCAAACGGGCACTGCGGTTGCCCTCAATGCGGTATTCAATCCACATAAAAAGCTCGGTGTAAACGGTCTGCGGACAAGCAAAACCACACCACAAGCGTCCCGCTATGGCTGTAAATAAAAACAGCGATAGGGCTGAAATAATTAACAGTGCTGTGAGGTAAATAAAGTCTTGCGGGTAAAGCAATAGCCCGAATAGATAAAAGTGCCGCTGTTCTAGATCAAAAAGCACCATCTGCCGTTCACCCCACTGCAACCACGGCAAGCCATAAAAGAACAACTGTGTCAGCCACACAAGAATCCAGCGCCAGCGGGCAAAAACACCGCGCACAGAGCGTGGCTGAATTTTTACCTGTGCCTCGTAGAGTGAGTCCGATGCAGGGGCAGCATGGATAGGGATGACTTTGCGCGGAGAACTCTCATGCGGTGGGATGGGCGTATTTGACATGCGAACCTCAAAAAATAAGGCAGAGGATGTGTAAGGCATCCTCTGTTTCAAGGGTTCGACTATGAAGCGCGCTATGTTTGAATAACAGCAGCAGATGCAGCGATCTGGTACGTATCAGATGACGGTGGTAGCGATCTTTGCCAGCACATCAATGCTGGCGAATGTAGGCACCCAGAAACAAAAAAGCCCCTGATTTGCATCAGGGGCTTAATGTTGGCGGAAACGGAGGGATTCGAACCCTCGATGAGGCTCTACACCCCATACTCCCTTAGCAGGGGAGCACCTTCGGCCACTCGGTCACGTTTCCAATCCCGCTATTATGCCCTAAATTCAGGGCAAATTTTTATTCAGCGGGTTTATCCAGACCAAAAGCGGTGTGCAGTGCGCGCACTGCCAACTCTAGGTACTTCTCGTCGATCACCACCGAGGTTTTGATTTCAGAGGTCGAGATCATCTGGATGTTGATACCTTCTTGGCTCAACACGCGGAACATGGTGCTGGCGACACCAACGTGGCTGCGCATGCCAATGCCAACGATGCTGACCTTGCAGATGTGGGGGTCACCGACGACTTCTTTGGCACCGAGTTCAGCCACTGCAGAGGTTTGCAGCAATTCCATCGTGCGCTGGTAGTCGCTGTGGTTGACCGTGAAGCTAAAGTCGGCTTTGCCGTCTTTGCTGATGTTTTGGATGATGACATCGACTTCAATGTTGGCATCTGCCACTGGGCCGAGGATGCGGTAGGCAACGCCGGGGGTGTCGGGTACGCCCAGCACCGAGATCTTGGCTTCGCCGCGGTTGAATGCGATGCCGGATACAACGGCTTTTTCCATTTTTTCGTCTTCCTCAAAAGTGATGAGCGTGCCCGATTGGGCTTCTTCGGCCAAGTCGATGTCCCACGGCGTGAAGCTAGACAGCACGCGCATAGGAACTTTGTACTTGCCCGCAAATTCAACCGAACGGATTTGCAATACCTTGCTGCCCAAGCTGGCCATTTCGAGCATTTCTTCGAAACTGACCGTGTGCAAGCGCCGTGCTGCTGAGACCACACGCGGGTCGGTGGTGTAAACCCCATCGACATCGGTGTAGATCAGGCATTCATCGGCCTTCATCGCTGCGGCAATGGCCACGGCTGAAGTGTCCGAACCACCCCGACCCAACGTCGTGACGTTGCCGCCCTCGTCGATGCCCTGAAACCCGGTGATGACAACGACTTTGCCTGCGGCCAAGTCGGCCCGCACGCGCTGGTCGTCAATCGATTCGATCCGGGCTTTGGTGTAGCTGCTGTCGGTGCGCACCGGCACTTGCCAGCCGGCATAGCTGACGGCAGGTGTGCCTTCGGCTTGCAGGGCAATGGCCAGCAAAGCCGACGAGGCTTGCTCGCCGGTGGCCGCCAGTGCGTCGAGTTCGCGGTGGTATGCCGTGCTAGCGCGGGCCGGGGCCAATTCGCCAGCCAAGCCCAGCAAGCGATTGGTTTCGCCGCTCATGGCGCTGGGTACCACCACGATTTGGTGGCCGGCGCGCGCCCATTTGGTCACGCGCTTGGCAACGTTGCGGATTCGCTCGGGCGAACCCATCGACGTGCCGCCATATTTGTGAACGATCAATGCCATTGGAGGTGTGTGGTGACGAAACCCGGATCACGGCGCGGGTTGAACAGCGTTTTGGGGCGCCGCCGTGTTTCGTGCAAAAGTGGGGCCAAAACCCTCGGGATTGTACCAATGCAGCCCCGTGCCCACACGCTCGACAAAGCCGCGCCCGACCTTGATGCGAATACGGTGGCCGCGCGTGGTGCAAGCGGCAATCTGGCGCAGCAGTTCGGCCAGTTGTGCCGCCGCCGGTGTGGTCTGGTGCATGCTGTGCAACCAGTGGCGCAGCACGTTGGCTTGGCGCGCTGCACTGAGGGCTTGTAGCGCACGAATGTGCGGCGGTGTACCTACCAGTGCCAAATCTTGCTGCGCTAATTCCAACAGCAACTCTTTGGCTTGACCGGCATGGGCAGCGCTGCGGGCAAAGGTGCTGCGAAATGCCGGAAATGCCGCCTCCAGCGCGGGCAAAAGCCGGGCGCGGATGCGGTTGCGGGTGTAGTGTTCGTCGGTATTGGTGGGGTCTTCGACCCAGCATTGGCCGCGCGCGCGCAGCCAAGCGCGTACTTCAGCGCCGGGCACGGCAAGCAAAGGCCGGTGCCAGTCGATGCCGCCGCGCTGCCAATGGGCAGGCATGGCCGCCAGCCCGGCCACGCCCGCGCCGCGCGAGAGTGCCAACAAAATGGTTTCGACTTGGTCGTCGGCATGCTGTGCCAATGCTATTGATTTAATAGCACTCTTTTCTTGCTGGGAGCGGGCTACTGCCTCAAAAGCCTTATAACGGGCTGTCCGAGCGGCATCTTCGGGGCTTTGGCCGCTGGTCGGGTGGGCGCTGACGTGCTGCACGGTTAAAGGTACCTGCAAACCTTGGCACAAGTCGGTGCAGTGCTGTGCAAAACCATCGGCGGCGGCTTGCAAACCATGGTGAACATGAATGGCCCGTACCTGACCCGGCCAGCGCGCCGCGCAAGCCAACAACAGCGCTGTGGAATCGGCACCGCCACTCAAGCCCACCGCTAAGGGCAGGGCCGGGGTAAAGGCCCGCACGGCAGCATCAAAATTGGAAGCCATCGCGCGCGCTACAGCCCAATCAAACGCAAGCCACTTTAGCGGTGATCGGCCTTGGTGTCGGTAAACCGGCCATAGCTTTGCAGGCGTTCGTAGCGGCGGTTGATGAGGTCTGGGGTTTTGAGGTCGGCCACTTGGCGAAAGGCATCGCCCAAGGCACGCTTAAGCAGCGACTGCATTTGCTTGCTATCGCGGTGGGCACCGCCGACGGGTTCGTTCACGATTTTGTCCACCAAACCCAGCGCCTTGAGGCGGTGCGCGGTAATGCCCAGCGCCTCGGCAGCGTCTTGGGCTTTGTCGCTGGTTTTCCAGAGAATCGAGGCACAGCCCTCGGGGCTAATCACCGAATAAATCGAATACTGCAACATCAGCAATTGGTCGCAGACGCTCAAGGCCAGCGCCCCGCCCGAGCCACCTTCGCCAATGATGGTGGTGATGATGGGCACTTCCAATTGGGCCATTTCGTAGATATTGCGGCCAATGGCTTCGGACTGGCCGCGTTCTTCAGCGTCAATGCCCGGAAAGGCTCCGGGCGTATCGACAAAGGTAAACACGGGCAAACGGAACTTTTCTGCCAGCTTCATCAGGCGCAGCGCCTTGCGATAGCCCTCGGGGCGGGTCATGCCAAAGTTGCGTTGGGTGCGCTCTTTGGTGTCGCGCCCTTTTTGCTGGCCCAGCACCATGCAGGCGTGGCCGTTGAAGCGGGCCAAGCCCCCGACGATGGATTTGTCGTCAGCAAAATGGCGGTCGCCGTGCATCTCGACAAAATCGGTGAACAGGCCCTGCACGTAGTCCAAGGTGTAGGGGCGCTCGGGGTGGCGGGCAATTTTGGTGATTTGCCAAGGACTCAAGGTCGCGTAAATATCCTTGGTCAGTTGCTGGCTCTTTTTACTGAGCTGGTCGATTTCATCGGAGATATCGACGGCGCTTTCGGTCTGCACGTAACGCAGTTCTTCGATTTTGGATTCGAGTTCGGCAATCGGATTTTCAAAATCCAGGAAGGCTTTTTTTGCCACGTTGTTTCTCCTTGATCTGTCGCTCAGTACGCTACCGGCAGCGTCGCCAGCAGCTTTCAAATATACCAAGGGCCGCCCGACCTCTGGGCTTGGCGGCCAGTGCCGCTACGCCGCTGCCTCCCAAGTGGTGCCCGCAGCCGAGTCTTTCAGTACGATGCCAGCGGCCAGTAATTCATTGCGAATGCGGTCGGCCTCGGCAAAATTTTTCGCTGCTTTGGCGGCAGCACGGGCGGCGATTTGCGATTGAATTTGGGCCTCGTCCAAGCCACTGCCCGCTTGCAAAAATGCCTGTGGGTCGCCTTGCAAAAGCCCCAAACAACCGCCCAAGCTTTTGAGCAAGCCGGCAGTTTGCCCGCACTGGCTGCGGTTGACCTCGCCAGCCAAGTCAAACAGCACTGCCACGGCATCGGGGGTGCCAAAATCTTCGTCCATCGCCGCTTTAAAGCGTGCGGCTTGGGGTTGCGTCCAGTCGATGCGGACATCGGCGGGGGCCACCAAGCTGAGTGCGGTGTACAGGCGCTTGAGGGCAGCGCGGGCATCGTCCAAATGGACATCGCTGTAATTTAACGGGCTGCGGTAGTGGCTGCGCACCACAAAAAAGCGCACCGTCTCGGCATCGTACTTTTGCAGCACATCGCGGATGGTAAAAAAGTTGCCCAAGGACTTGGACATCTTTTCGTTGTCGATGTTGATAAAGCCGTTGTGCATCCAAGTGTGCGCCAAGGGCTGGCCGGTAGCGCCTTCGCTTTGGGCAATTTCGTTTTCGTGGTGCGGAAACTGCAAATCAGCGCCGCCACCGTGGATGTCAAAACTCTCGCCCAGCAGCGCGCAACCCATTGCCGAGCATTCGATGTGCCAACCGGGGCGGCCTGCACCCCAGTTGCTGGCCCATTGGACCTCGTTGGGTTCGGTCGCTTTGGCGATCTTCCAGAGCACAAAATCCAGCGGATCGTGCTTGCCGTCTTGCACCGCGACGCGTTCGCCGGCGTTCAATTCGTCCAGCGATTTGCCTGACAGCTTGCCGTAACCGGCAAATTTTCGTACTGCGTAGTTGACATCGCCATTGCCCGCTTGATAGGCCAAACCTTTGGACTCCAAAGTGCCAATCAACGACAGCATCTGCGGCACGTAGTCGGTGGCACGCGGTTCGTGGGTCGGGCGCTCGATGCCCAGCGCGTCGGCATCTTGGTGCAAAGCGTCGATCATCCGGTCGGTCAGGTGGCGAATTGTTTCGCCGTTTTGCACCGCCCGCTGGATGATTTTGTCGTCAATATCGGTGATGTTGCGAACGTAAGTCACGCGCAGGCCACTGGCGCGCAGCCAGCGCTGCACCACGTCAAAAGCGACCATCGAGCGGGCGTGGCCCAAGTGGCACAGGTCATAGACTGTCATGCCGCAAACGTACATGCGAACATGGCCTGGTTCGATCGGCTCAAAATTCTTCAATGCACGCGACAGCGTGTTGTAGATACGCAAACTCATGGGGGTGTCAGTTTTTGGAGATGAAATGGGTGAAGCGGCTTCACCACGAGGGGCGTGGGGCGAAGTGCCCGCAGCACAAGAAGGGCCTGTGGGCAGCGAGGAGGCAACGGCCAAACCCGCGTTGGTGCTGCACGCTTTGGTACCCCCTCAGCTACAATTCGGCGCAGTATAAGCCCCCTACGGGGCTTTTCGCCTTCTTATCACCCACCTGTCATGACGCACGTTCGCCGCACCCTTCCTCATGTTCTGCGCCTGCTGGCACTGACAGCATTGTTGGGCACCAGCGCGGCCCACGCTGATGAATACAGCGAAATCACCCAATTGCTGCGTGCTGGCAAACCAGCGGAGGCTTTGCTCAAAACCGAGCAGCGTTTAGGGGCTAAGCCGCGCGACCCACAACTACGGTTTTTACGCGGTGTAGCACTGACGGATTCAGGCAGGCCCACCGATGCCATCGCTGTTTTTACCAAGCTGACCGAAGACCACCCCGAATTGCCCGAGCCTTACAACAATTTAGCGGTGCTCTACGCTGGTCAGAACCAGTTTGACAAGGCCCGTACCGCGTTGGAGATGGCTATTCGCACCAACCCCAGCTATGCTACGGCCCACGAAAATCTGGGCGATGTGTATGCGCGCCAAGCCAGCGTGGCCTACAACAAGGCGCTCCAGCTTGATGTGACCCAAGCGGCTACCGTGCAACCTAAGTTGGGCATGATCCGCGATTTGTTCTCCTCTACCAGCAAGGGGGCCACCAAGGTTGCAGCCGTTGCGCCACCACCACCGCCAGCATCCAGTCCGGCACCGGCACCAAGCCCAGCTCCAGCTCCAGCTCCAGCTCCAGCTCCAGCTCCAGCTCCAGCTCCAGCTCCAGCGGCTAAACCAGCGTCTGCACCGATTCCGACACCGGCACCCAGTCCGTTGCCTGCTCCAAGTCCGGCCCCGGCAGTGAAACCTGCCTCGACCCCAGCACCCACCCCAGCGCCGGTGGTTGTGCCCATGGTCAAGCCTGCATCCGCACCTGTACCCGTACCCGTGCCAACGCCCGCAGCCAAGCCTGCATCGGTTCCTGCATCAACGCCTGCAACTGTGCCGATACCGGCAATCAAGCCTGCATCGGTGCCCGCTCCTGCCGCACCTGCTATCGACAAACCCGACACGGCTACCACGCAAGAAATCACCACGGCTGTGCAAGAGTGGGCTGCGGCTTGGTCGTCCAAAGATTTGGATGGATACCTAGGCTCTTACAGCAAAGACTTTTTGCCCGCTGGCAAGCAAACGCGCAAAGCCTGGGAAGACGAGCGCCGTGCCCGCGTGATGGGCAAGGCGCATATCAGCGTGAAGGTTGAAGACCTACAAGTGAGTGTCAACGGCAACAAAGCCACGGTGCACTTTCGTCAGCATTACAGTGCCGGGGCGCTCAAAACCAGCAGCCGAAAAATGCTGGAAATGGGCAAAAACCAAGGCCGTTGGATGATTTTGCGTGAAACTGTGGGCAATTGATTCTCAGTGCAGTGGGCGCAGTGGGCGCAGTGGCTCCCGCCTAGTGCGCGTACTGGTGTCCGCTTTGGCACTGCATGCCGTGGCTTGGTCACAATCGGTTCAGAGCGCCCAAAAAACCAGCCCCAACACCACCCAAGCAGGTCAGCTGCGTGCGGCAGCAAAACCCAGTAAAGCTGCCATAGCAGGTAAACCGGGCAAGGTTGCAAAATCTGGCAAAGCAGAAAAAGCCAGCAAGGCCGCTTTGGTGGCTGGAGCGGTCGCCGGTGTCACTGCTGTGAGCGCTGCCAGTGCTGCCAAAGCCGAGGCCAAACCTGTGGCACCGCTGCAAGACGGGCAAGCAGAGACCCGGTTGCTGGAGGTTTACCAGCGCATCAGCCAAGGCGATCAGCGCCAAGCGTTGACCCAAGCCGAAGCCTTGGTACGTGATTACCCTGATTTTCAGTTGGCCCATTTGGTGCTGGGTGATTTGCTGTCGGCACGTTCGCGGTCTGTGGCGCGGGTGGGCGATGTGCCCGGTGCCGAACGCAGCAACAGCAGTACCGTGACCACGTCGTTGCAGCAACTGCGTGATGAGTCTGAGCGCCGCCTGCAGGCGCAGCGTCACCGCCCACCCGAGAACACGGTGCCCGCGCAATTTTTGATGCTGTCGGAGCGCAGTCGGCACGCGGTGGCGGTCGATGCTTCGCGCTCGCGCTTGTACCTGTTTGAAAACACTGCCAAAGGAATGCGCTTGGTGGCCGATTACTACGCATCGGTGGGCAAACTGGGCATTGGCAAAGATGTCGAGGGCGATCAGCGCACGCCGTTGGGCGTGTATTTCATGACCAGCCGCTTGGATCGGACCACCCTGCGCGACTTTTACGGCGCAGGTGCCTTGCCTATCAATTACCCCAATCCGCTAGACCAAGTGCGCGGTAAAACCGGTAAGGGTATCTGGGTGCACGGCACACCCCCCAACCAGTTTTCGCGGGCACCCTTGGCAACCGATGGCTGTGTGGCTATTGCCAACCCTGACCTCGAACGCTTGATGCGCACTGTCGAGCCACGCTCGACACCGGTCATCATTGCCCCAGAGCTGCAATGGGTGGCACCGGGCAGCGTGGAAACCGAGCGCCGCGAGTTTGATACTCTGCTAGAGGCTTGGAGTAAAGCCAAGTCCGATGGCGACATGGCCCGCTTGCAGCGCTTTTATGCACCCGACTTCAAAAGCGCCTCACAGCATCCCGCCGAACGCTGGCTGATGGCACTGATGCCGTCTGAGGAGCAACGGGGCCGCGAAGTCCAGCTCAAGGACAAATCGTACCTGCGCTGGAAGGATACCGACGACACTATGGTCGTGACCTTTGGCGAGGTGGCCGTGGGCGCACGCACTGGCACCACCCGGCGCCAATACTGGATACGCCGGGGTACGCAGTGGCAAATATTCTACGAAGGAGTTATCAGATGATTTCTAAAAGAAAATCGGTTCTAGCCTTTGCCAGTATGGCACTAGCAGCTATGTTTTCAGTAGCATCTCCTGTGCAAGCGCAAGATGCGGCCAAGGCAAAACCGGCCATTGCCAGCAACGATGCGGTGGTCAAGCTCACCACCTCCATGGGCGACATCGTGGTGCAACTCGATGCGGCCAAGGCCCCCAAGACGGTCGAGAATTTTCTGGCCTACGTCAAAGACAAGCACTACGACGGCACGATTTTTCACCGTGTTATTGATGGCTTCATGGTGCAGGGCGGCGGCTTTACTGCCGACATGGTGCAAAAACCCACCAAGGCTCCTATCGCCTTGGAAGCCGACAATGGTCTCAAGAACGACACCTACACCGTAGCGATGGCCCGCACCAGCAATCCCCATTCGGCCACATCGCAGTTTTTCATCAATGTGAAAAATAATTCCATGCTCAATGCCCCCCAACCCGATGGCTACGGCTACGCGGTGTTTGGCAAGGTCATTGGTGGCACCGACGTGGTGGACAAAATCAGGATGGTGGCTACCGGCAACAAGGGCGGCCACCAAAACGTGCCCAACACCCCGATCACGATCCTTTCGGCCAGCGTGGTCAAGTAACCGGTTTTCTTTATTTTTTTGAAAGGCCCTGCCATGAGCAACCCCCAAGTCGAACTGCACATTGCCGGTCACGGCGTTATTACCCTTGAACTCGATGCCGAAAAAGCACCCAAGTCGGTCGAAAATTTTCTGACCTACGTCAACAAGGGCCACTACGACAACACCATTTTTCACCGCATCATCCCCAACTTCATGATCCAAGGCGGTGGTTTCGAGCCGGGCATGAAGCAAAAAGAATCGGGCACCCCGATTGAGAATGAAGCCAAAAACGGCCTGAAAAACCTCAATTACACCGTGGCGATGGCCCGCACCAGTGACCCCCATTCGGCCACGGCGCAGTTTTTCATCAATGTGGCCGATAACGGCTTTTTGAACCACACCACGCCCAGCGCCCAAGGCTGGGGCTACGCTGTGTTTGGCAAAGTGGTCTCGGGCACCGAGATTGTCGATAAGCTCAAGTCGGTCAAAACAGGCCGCAGCGGTTTTCATGACGACGTGCCCAAGGAAGATGTCATCATCGAAAAGGCCGTAGCCCTGTAACCACAGCGCCCGCGCGCTGGTCGCTTTGCTTTCTGCCGCCCCGACCGTGCCCCCGTTGGAGGAGCTTGTGGCTCCTTGCGACTGGCGTGCGGTCGATTTCATTGCGGACCTGCATTTGCAGCCCCACGAGGGCGCAACTTTTGCCGCTTGGCAACGCTATTTGCAGCACACGCAGGCCGATGCCCTGTGTATTTTGGGCGATTTGTTCGAGGTCTGGGTTGGCGATGATGCCCTTGAGGAACCCGGCAGCTTTGAGTCGCAATGCTCCACGCTGCTGCACGCTGCGGCCCAGCGCCTGCCGGTGTTTTTTATGCCGGGCAACCGCGATTTTTTGGCCGGTAGTGCTTTTGCCCAGCGCTGCGGCCTCACAGCTTTGTCCGATCCGACGGTGCTGGCTTGGGCGGGCCAGCGCATCCTCTTGAGCCACGGTGATGCGCTCTGTTTGGGGGATGTGGACTACCAGCGTTTTCGGGTGCAGGCGCGCAGCCTTGCATGGCAGCAGCAGTTTTTGGCCCAGCCCTTGGGCCAGCGCCGCGCCCAAGCGCGCAGCATTCGCAGCCAGAGCGAGGCGCGCAAGCAGTCGGGGGCGTGGTATGCCGATGTCGATGGCCCCAGCGCCTGCCAGTGGCTGAGGGCCGCAGGTGCCAGCACCCTGCTGCACGGCCACACGCACCGCCCGGCAGAGCACCCTTTGGCCGATGGTCTGGCGCGGGTGGTGCTGAGTGATTGGGACTGCGCTGCCACACCGCCACGCGCCCAAGTGCTGCGCTGGCATGCGGGTGGAGGATTTGAGCGTTTCTGCCCCTTGGCCCCATGAGGCACCACACCCCTCGGCACCGATGGCGGCGCACACTGGCCCCTACCGTTTTGCCCACAGCGGCTCCGTGGTGGCGGCGGTGGTGGCAAGCGGTGCAGACCGCCCTGCACCGCTTGGCGGTGCGTGCTGGGGTGCTGGCGGCTCCTGATATTCCCGATGCGCTGTGGCTGCCGACGCTGGCGCATTACCCCTTTCTGGCGGCTCTGAGTGCGCCCCAAGCCGAGCAGCTGCGCCATTTGAGCGCTGCTTTTTTAGCACGCAAAGAGTTTTATGGTAGCCACGGTTTGGTCGTTACCGATGCCATGGCGGTGCAAATTGCCGCCCAAGCTTGCCTGCTGCTGTTGCACTGGGGTCGTGGTACCGAGGCCTTGGGTTGGTACGACGATTTTGTTGGCATCGTGCTGTATCCGGGGCAGGCGCTGGCCCGGCGCAGGGCGGTGGACGCTGCCGGGGTTGTTCACCACTACACCGAGGTGCTGGTCGGTGAGGCGATGGAGCGCGGCCCGATCATGCTCAGTTGGTCAGAGGTGCGCGAGGGTGCCCAGCATACCCAGCACGGCACCAACGTAGTCATCCATGAGTTTGCCCACAAGCTCGATATGCGCAATGGCCGCGCCGATGGCTGTCCGCCGCTACCGGCAGGCTTTAGGGGAACCCAAGGCGCACGCGCAGCCCATGCACTGTGGTGGAGTGCTTGGGAGCCGGCCTATGCTGATTTCCAAGAGCGGGTGCTGGTGGCGCAGCGGTTTGGTGGTTCCCATCCGTGGCTTGATGCGTATGGCGCTACGTCCCCGGCGGAGTTTTTTGCGGTGGCCTGCGAAGCGTATTTCGTCAATCGGCCCCAGTTTGAGCACGAATTCCCTACGCTGACCCCACTGCTGGATGCCTTCTTTTGGCCTGCGCCGTAAGGCAGCCACGCTGCCCAAAGTGCGCTGGCAGGCTATTTTTGTTAAAAATGGAGAGAAAACAGGCGAAAGCCCTTATTGGGTGAGGTTTTGTAGCTCTATTTTCGATAGCAATTAGGCCGGCGTATGGGTCGGCTCCAAGGCAAAGGCATCCATCGCCAGCATGCCGTGCACCACCTCGCGGCTGATGTAGTCGGGGTGCAAGTCGTTGCCCGCAGCGCCCAAGGCAAAAAAGAGGGGCAAAAAGTGGTCTTCGGTGGGATGGGCGCGTTCGGCGTGGGGCGCTTGGCTGCGGTAGTTCAGCAGCGCCTTCCAATCACCACGCACCAGCGCTGCCTCAATCCAGCGGCTGAATTCGAGCACATAGGGCGCAGGTTCGCGTTCGCCGCCAAAGAACTCGTGCAGGTTGTGCGTCATGCTGCCAGAACCCATTAGCAACACACCCTGCTGGCGCAAACTGCGCAGGGCCGCACCCAAGGCGTAGACCTCTGCTGGGCCTGCATGGGCCGGCAGTGCCACCTGCACCACGGGCACATCGGCGTGTGGAAACAGGTGCATCAGCGGCACCCAAGCGCCGTGGTCGAACGGGCGCTGTGCGTCGCCCTGCGCTGCCATGCCTGCTGCTTGCAACAAGGCCAGCACTTCTTGCGCCAGCATGGGCGATCCGGGGGCCGGGTACTGCAATTGGTACAGCGCCGGTGGGAAGCCGCCAAAGTCGTGCCAAGTGGCTGGCTGCGCCCCGGTCATCACCTGCGGTGTGCGGGCCATCCAGTGCGGCGACACCACGACCACGCCGCGCAAGGCCGGAAACCGCCCGCGCAGCGCTTGACCCCAGCGGGTCAGGGCCGGGCCGGTGCTACCGGCTTCCAGCGCGAAAGAAGGCGCGCCGTGCGAGACAAACAAGGGTGCAATGCTGGCGCTGCTGGCAGGGGTGTCGGTGGTGCTAGAAAAAGACATCAAAGGCTTTCGGAACAATCTCTCGACTGTAAAAGCGATTGCCCATGCAACCAAGCCCCGCTATGCCTACAGACTGTTGCGCTGATGGGGCTAATGGCGGGCTTTAACCGCCGTCACGCACCTTACCGCGCAGTGCTTTGGTGGCACTGCGCTGGGTTTTGCCTTCGAGCCGACGCTGCTTAGAGCCATAGGTCGGCTTGGTAGCGCGGCGCAGGCGCGGCGCTACGGCCACCGTATTGACCAGTGCATTGAGCCGCTCAAGGGCATCGGAGCGGTTTTGCTCTTGGCTGCGGTACTGCTGGGCCTTGATGACGACCACGCCCTCTTGGGTGATGCGGCTGTCGCGCAGTGCCAAGAGGCGCTCTTTGACATCGGGCAGCAGCGACGATGCCCCGACATCAAAACGCAAGTGCAGCGCGCTAGAGACCTTGTTGACGTTTTGTCCGCCCGCCCCTTGGGCACGAATGGCCGTGAACTCGACTTCATCTTCCAGCACTGCGAGCGTGGGCAGCGCCATCGCAGGATGGTTCACGCCGGTGGCTGCATTTGCGCCAAAGCATCAATGGCCAAACCGTAGCCGGCAACGCCAAAACCACACATCACCGCTTTGGCGACGGCAGACAGGTACGAATGGTGGCGAAACGCCTCGCGTGCGTGCACATTGCTGATGTGCAGCTCAATCAACACCACGCCCGTGCCTTTGATGGCATCGGGCAGGGCAATGCTGGTGTGGGTGTAAGCGCCAGCGTTGAGCACCACACCGGCCAAGTCGCCGCTAGCGTGCAGACGACCGGCCTCGTGAATCCAGTCCAGCAGAGCGCCTTCGTGGTTGCTTTGGTGAAAGCGCAGCGCCAAACCGTGGCGGGCACAGGCAGCGGCGCACATGTGCTCGACATCGGCCAGAGTGTGCGCACCATAGACGGCAGGCTCGCGGGTGCCAAGCAGGTTCAGGTTGGGGCCATTGAGGACAAAAACGGTTTTCACAAGCAAACTCCGAACAGGCCAAAACGCCGGATTATGCGGCGCACTGCGCCCCAAAATCGCCCACGGCGCGGCTAGCGGCTGTCCCAGTTTTGGCGGTGATGGTTGTATTGGCTGTAGCCATGCCCGTACCCCGGGTGGCGATGGTGGTGGTGGCGACTGCCATCACGGTAGTAGTAAATGGGCGCAGGGGCTACATAGGCCGGTGGCGGGTAGTAAACCGGCGGTGGCGGCACGTAGTACACCGGCCTTGGTTGGGGCACGTAATAACCCGATGGATTGGCGTAATAGACTGGGCGCGGTGCAGGCTCGGGGTAGTTGTTGCCCACGCCCACCGCTACGCCGGGTACGCCAACACCTATCGACCAGCTTACATCGCGCGCCTGCACCGTACTGGCCCCTGCCAGCGCAGCCAAAGCCACCGCTGCGCCAGCCAGTACAGCTCGAAAAGAACGGTTTTGGACCATAAAAATCTCCTGATGGGGTGGGGCAACTGGCATCCGAGCCAGCGCCCCGCAGACACATAACGCACCAGAGAGGTTAAAGGATGGCAGGGTGGCCCGTCAAAGATGTTTCTGGACGTACAAAAACCCCCGCCCACGTTGGTCTCAGTGCTCGGAGCCGCCGCCTAAAATGGCCCTATGAGCCTTTCCACCCCCACCAACACCCCCCAAGACGCTGTTAAACCCAGCAATTTTTTGCGCCAAATTATCGAAAATGACCTCGATAAAGGCACTTACGCCAGCCGCCGCTGGGCTGGCAGCCCGGGCGATGCCGCGCACCACAGCGCAGGCGCGCTGGACCCAGCGAAAATCCGCACCCGCTTTCCGCCCGAGCCGAATGGCTACTTGCACATCGGCCACGCCAAGAGCATCTGCATCAACTTTGGTCTGGCACGCGACTACGGCGGCATTTGCCACCTGCGTTTTGACGATACCAACCCCGAAAAAGAAGATACCGAATACGTCAACAGCATCATCGATGCCGTGAAATGGTTGGGCTTTGACTGGAACGGCAGCGCCGATGCCGCGCCCTACCAAGCCAGCGATTACTTTGACTTTATGTACCGCGCTGCCGAATATTTGATCGAAGCCGGTCACGCCTACGTCGATGAGCAAAGCGCCGAAGAAATGCGCGTGAACCGGGGAGATTTTGGCAAACCCGGTGTCGATAGTCCGTTTCGCAGCCGCACCCCAGCGGAGAATTTGGCCCGTTTTCGGCAGATGAGGGACGGCCAGCATGCCGATGGCGCTATGGTTTTGAGAGCAAAGATTGATATGGCCTCGCCCAACATCAATCTGCGCGACCCGGCCATTTACCGCATTCGCCGTGCCACCCACCACAACACCGGCGACCAATGGTGCATCTACCCGATGTACACCTTTGCCCACCCGATTGAAGACGCGCTAGAGCAAATCACCCACAGCATTTGCACATTGGAGTTTGAAGACCAGCGCCCGTTTTACGACTGGTTGTTGGCACGGTTGATTGAAGGCGGCTTGTTGGCCAGCCCAGCACCACACCAGTACGAATTTGCCCGGCTCAACCTGACTTACGTTGTCACCAGCAAGCGCAAGCTGGCGCAATTGGTGAATGAGAAAAAAGTCAGTGGCTGGGATGACCCCCGCATGCCGACCATTGTGGGCCTGCGCCGCCGGGGTTACACCCCTGAGGCAATGCAGCTGTTTGCCGAGCGCATCGGTGTCACCAAAAGCGATAGCTGGATTGACTACAGCACCCTTGAAGGCTGCTTGCGCGAAACCCTCGAACTCAAGGCCCACCGGGGTATGGCGGTGCTCAATCCGGTCAAACTGGTACTGACCAACTGGGACGAAGTGATGGGCGTGGGGCATTTGGAGCCTTGCAGCTTGCCTGCGCTGCCCCACCCGCCCGAGGGCATGGAGTCGCCGCTGCGCCACTTCAGCATCGGAAAAGAAGTGTGGATTGAACACGAAGACTTTGCCCAAGTACCGCCCAAAGGCTACAAGCGCCTGTTCCCCGGCAACAAAGTGCGCCTGAAGGGGGGCTACGTCATCGAATGCACTGGCTGCAACCAAGATGCCGATGGCAACGTGACAGAGGTGTTGGCAACGGTCGTGCCCGACACCAAGAGCGGCACCCCCGGCGCGGACAGCGTCAAGGTCAAAGCGGCAATCACTTGGGTTGGAGTGCAAGATGGGGTGGCCGCCGAGGTGCGGATGTACGACCGCCTGTTCAGCGACCCACAGCCGGACGCAGGTGGCAAAGATTTTCTGCAATGCCTCAACCCCGATAGTCTGAAGGTGGTAACGGCCATCGTCGAGCCGTCATTGGCCCATGCCCAAGCCGACGACAAGTTCCAGTTTGAACGCCATGGCTATTTTGTCGCTGACCGCACCGACCATGCAGCCGGTAAGCCGGTGTTTAATTTGGCAGTCGGGTTGAAGGACAGCTGGGGTAAATGACGGGGTGTTGTTCTGTAAACGCCTAACTTGTTGATTTTAAACGGTTTCTCCTGCTTGAGGCTTTGGTGATTCCATGTAGATCAACAAGTTAGCGCTCATTGATGCAACAAATTCGGTTTCCGCACCAAGGAATTTGGACATTTTTGCTTTTGGAAAGCAAATTGTGACTATAATAGAAGTCTTGTCGGCGTGTGGCGCAGCCTGGTAGCGCACTTGCATGGGGTGCAAGGGGTCGAAGGTTCGAATCCTTTCACGCCGACCAACGACTAGAACAAAGCCGTCCAACCTAGTACTGACCTTGCCCCTCAAAAACGTATCCCTTGCTGAGTGGTTCAATTCAGACAAGGGAAACGCAAATGACGAAAACATCAAGGGCGCGCTACACGCTCGAATTCAAGCAAGAGGCCACCC
>JAIEMS010000047.1 GCA_019751915.1 Burkholderiaceae bacterium | reverse complement strand
TTAGAGCAGCCTGCATGGTTGTTTAACGAGAGTGAACTAACAAGCAATATTACCCATTGGCCGGGGGCTTGGCTGAAGCGGCTGAGTTGAATTTGATTTGCACGCTTGTTAGTTTAATTTTATTGTAAGAATATAAATGAACAGAATTTTTTGTATTTCTCACAAAGAGCAAAGCATTAAGCTTGATCCTTCTGTATCTATTGTCTGGCTTGGATCAGAAAAATATCCCGATGCAGGGCATCATATTTTAGATGTTAATAAATCTTATCCTGATTTAATGGCGTGGCATCCTTTTTTGACTGGTGCTGCTGGTGCTTTTGCTATTCGCCGTTTTTTGGTAGATCAGGGAATTGAATATTCTGATTTTGATTTGATTACTATTACGCAATATAGAAAATTTGTATCAAAAAAAGAGTTTGGAGTTGAGACGAGCAGTTACCCAACGATGCTTTTTATTTCTGATGAAGATAAAATTCCTGAATACAAGAATTGGTACTCTGAACCAGAAAATTATTTTCTTGTCGCTAAGCCAAGAAATATCGGCAATACTTTTATGCAGTATGCGTGCAACCATCAAGCAGCTGATTTTTTACGCTATCTTGCTGTTGCTGTAGAGTTAGAGGTTATTACAGCCGAGGAGTGTTTTGGCTTGATGAATAATCAATTAATTATTCCGGGAGGGATTGAGTTAGGAACATTTCCAATTAATATATTTCTTTCTATCATGGAGCAGCTTGAAGTGGTATGCCTTAATTTTTTAGAAAAGCATAGACCGGTTAAATTGGATTCTTATCATCGCCGGGCATTGGCTTTTTGCAATGAAAGATTGAGTAGTTACCTCTTGCAAAAAGTTTTGCATGAAATCTTTGATGGCTCTATTCCTTCTGAAGTTACTGGGTTTATGCACACTGTCGAGATAGGTGCAAAAGAGTATAGAGCTGGAATTTAATTTAAAATGAAAAAGTCTTTAAAAAATAATGTATCTGAAATTAAAAAAATTGCAGATAATTTGAAAAAAAGCATCGACAGCACATTAAAAAAAACCGAAGAAAATGAAAAAAACAAGGTTTATTCGGATTGGTTGAATTATTTTAGGTTGGCCACGAAGCAAGGTTTTCATGTTGATGAAAATCGACGATTGCATCTAACTGTTTTTATTTCTAATCCTGAGATTTTTGATGAATTGGCGCTGGAGCGAACTCGTCAGAGCTTAGGGTTGCAAACCCGTCAGCCCGATGTTATTTTCGAATTGAAAGAGGGCGATGAATTAAATACTAAAATACAAGATAACGGCTGGACAATTTTTCTGCATCCGGGTGATACACTAGAAATTTTTGCGTTATCGATGTTAGAGTGGTTAATCGTTAACCAAGCCACTCCATCTACAGTATTGGTTTATTCTGACCATGATGAATGGGGTGCTGATGGTAGTTTTCAACAGCCATGTCTTAAGCCAGATTTAAACATTGACCTGCTCAGAAGTACCCCTTATATGGGGCGTGCTTTATTTTTAAAGAATTCCTGGGCTATACAGTATCTTCCTCCAAGCATTACTTGTTTGGATTTGGTGCATGCATACCAGTTAGCTTTAGAGGCAAGCGTTGTTCATACCAATGCAGTGTTACACCTGCCGATGGTGTTGTTGCACTTATCACCTATCTCCGCACCAATATTTGCATCGACATCTGCGATGTGGGCACAGTTGGCTTTGGTGTTAGATCAGCATTTGGCCGTCCACGCACCCGGTGCTGAAGTGACTGAAGGCCCAGGCCCTGGCACCTTTCATGTGATGTATCCACTGACACGAACACCGTTGGTCAGTATTGTGATTCCAACCCGTGATTTATTGCCGTTTTTCAGCAGGTGCATTGAGTCTCTGCTGTCTAAAACTGATTACCAAAATTTTGAAATTTTGGTGGTGGACAACGATAGCCAAACACCAGAAGCGCGGGAGTTTTTGGCAGGTTTGTCGGCTTTAGGGAGCGAGCAAATTCGGGTGTTGTCAGCACCTGGTCCCTTTAATCTTGCACGAATGAACAACTTGGCTGTGGCACAAGCCCGGGGGGAGTTTATTTTGATGCTGAACAACGACACGGCCGCATTGCAAGCAGATTGGCTAGGCCACATGGTTCGCCATGCGTTGCGCGATGGTGTGGGTGTTGTGGGTGCACGGCTGGTATATCCCGATGGCACACTACAGCACGCTGGTATGGTGCTGGGTTTGGGTGGCCCTGCCGACCATCCGTTATTGGGGCTTGAGAATACCGATCCGGGCTATTTGTTCCGGGCCCAAGTCACGCAAAACTTCTCGGCAGTCGCTGCGGCCTGCTTGTTGGTGTCAAAAGCTGTTTATGAAGAGGTTGGTGGTCTTGATGAGTTAACCTTTGGCGTTTCCTACACCAGTACCGATTTTTGTTTGAGGGTTGGAAAAACCGGACGTCGGATCGTTTGGACACCGCTGGCGACCCTGTTGCATGAAAGTGCTGCCAGCCAAAAGGCCAACATCGAAAAAGCAAGCGATGAACAGAAAATGCAACGCTTTGCCCGCGAGCAGGCGGCTATGTACCAGCGCTGGCCTGACATTATTGCCAACGATCCTGCATATAACCCTAACTTGTCGCTGATTGGGCGGGGCTACGAGCTTGAGAGTAATTCTCTGCTGCGTGTTGATAAGTTCCCAAAGTTGACAGAGCACAAAATTGCCGCCTTTCCAGCCGATATTCAAGGTTGTGGCAATTACCGCATCATGCAACCCATGCAAGCGATGCTCGATGCTGGCTTGTGTCGCGGTGGTATTTCGATGGAGATTTTTTCGCCCAATTTGGCATTGCGTAGCGGTGTCGATACGCTGGTTTTTCAGAGGCCAAGTACCGATGTGATGTTAGCCAATTTAAAGGCATTGACACCCCTCAAGGGCATTAAGAAAATTTACGAAGTCGATGACCATTTGGCTCGGGTGCCTATCAAGAGCGCTCATTATGAGCATTTCCCCAAAGATTTGCGTGGAAAAATTCTCAAGGCGATCGGACTGTGCGATCGTTTGGTTGTGTCCACGGAGGCCTTGGCCCGTGAATTGTCAGGTTACAACGACGACGTGCGGGTGGTAATGAATCGGCTATCTGCCCCCATGTGGGGCGCTGTGCCACCAGACCGTCAGGCATGGGCGATGCAAGAGGTGGGCCGTAAGCCTCGGATCGGCTGGGCAGGCGGTATTAGCCACCAAGGTGACCTTGATATGGTCGCTGATGTCATCAAAGACTTAGCAGGTACCGTCGATTGGGTTTTTATGGGCATGTGCCCTGATAACATCCGGCCTTATGTGAAAGAATTCATTCCGGGGGTGCCGACGCTGGAGTATCCAGCCAAGTTGATGGCCCTGACCCAAGATTGGGATCTGGCCATTGCACCTGTCGAAAGCAATGCCTTCAATGAGTGCAAGTCCAACCTCAAGTTGTTGGAGTACGGCTGGTGTGGTGTTCCAGTGATTTGTTCGGATGTCACGCCTTACCAATGCGACCTGCCTGCCACGAGGGTCAAGAACAGATACAAGGATTGGCGTGATGCCATTTTGGAGCGTGTAGCCGATCTCAACGCTTGTCACCAAGAGGGCTTGGTGTTGCAAGCGCGCGTTGCCAGCGAATGGACATTAATAGGCGAAAATCTTCAGCATTGGTACCATGCTTGGACAGATTGACCGGGTGCCAGCGAACTATGCTCCTTTTGTACTGCAACTGATCCCATCACTGTGGTGTGGTTCCGGTACATTACTGTCCGTAAGCTGAAGGCTTGCACTTTGCAAGATACATTCGTCCTCCACAACGTTCGCCGTCGACACACCTAATTCAGCATGCCCGTCATCATTGGTTACATCCTCAGCTTGGTCTGCGTCTTCGGCGTGTTCATCATGCACGGCGGTAATATTGGCGTGGTGCTAAAAGCATTGCCGTTTGAAATGGCCACTATTGGTGGCGCTGCATTGGGGGCTTTTGTCATCAACAATCAGCCTAAAGTGCTGAAGGCAACTATGAAAGCGTTGCCGACCATCTTCAAAGGCTCTCAGTACACCAAGGCTCGGTACTTAGAGTTGTTGGCAATGCTTTATGCAATTCTGCAGAAAGCGCGTAAAGAAGGTTTGATGGCTATTGAAGGCGATGTTGAAGCACCGCATGAGTCAGATCTTTTTAAGCGTTTTCCCACCGTAGGCACAGACCACCATGTGGTTGAGTTCACGACAGATTACCTGCGCTTGATGGTCTCTGGCAACCTCAATGCACACGAAATTGAAGCCTTGATGGACAACGAGATTGAGACCCATCACCAAGAAGCCCATGCACCCGTGGCAGCAATGGCACGTTTGGCCGGTGGGTTGCCCGCCTTTGGTATTGTGGCCGCGGTGCTTGGTGTGGTGAATACAATGGGTTCGGTAGGCCAGCCACCGGCCGTATTGGGTGGTATGGTGGGTTCTGCTCTCGTCGGCACGTTTTTGGGCATTTTGCTTGCCTACGCTTTTGTTGAGCCTTTGGGTGGTCTGTTGGAACAAAAGGCAGACGATGCAGCCAAGGAGTTGCTGTGTATCAAATGCACATTGTTGGCCAGCATGCAGGGTTACAACCCGGCTACGGCTATAGAATTTGGCCGCAAGGTGTTGTTCTCGACCGAGCGTCCGAGCTTCACGGAGTTGGAAGAGTACGTCCGCGACAAAAAATGATGCGTCCTATTGGTACCTATTCCTGAGTTTGTTGCACTATGGCCGAAAAGAAGCTCCAGCCGATCATCGTCAAGCGGATTAAAAAGGGTGGTCATGCCGCGCACGGTGGTGCTTGGAAAATTGCTTACGCTGACTTTATGACGGCCATGATGGCCTTCTTTTTGTTGATGTGGTTGCTTGGTTCCACCACCGAAGGCACGCTACAAGGTCTTGCAGAATACTTTAACAATCCCGTTAAGGTTGCTATGGCAGGGGGACAGGGTTCAGGTAACAGCTCTAGTGTGATTCCAGGCGGTGGTAATGATTTGAGTCAATTGCATGGACAAGTGCGCCGAGCCGATTCGACCGAAACTCCCAAAGACAAATCCAAAGATAGCAGCAAAAGTGTTGCTGAAAAAGCCAAGGCAGAGCAGGCCAAGCAAGATGCCCAGCGCATCAAGGCCTTGCAAGCCAAGGTGGATGCCATCATCACCGAGAACCCTCGGCTCAATGAGTACCGCTCACAAATTCGCATTGATGTCACTCCAGATGGACTACAAATTCAAATTGTGGATGACCAAAATCGGGCTATGTTCGACAGTGGCAGTGCATTGGTCAAACCCTACATGCGCGATATTTTGCGTGTGATTGGTACAGCATTGGCCGGTGTTGAAAGCCGTATTAGTTTGGCAGGTCATACCGATGCTACGCCTTACGGTAATGGCGAACGCGGCTACAGTAACTGGGAGCTGTCTGCTGATCGGGCTAGTGCGTCGCGCCGAGAATTGGTCGCAGCAGGTATGTCTGATACCAAATTAGCCCGCGTGGTTGGTTTGGCTGCTAGTGATTTACTGGAGCCTGACAATCCCCGTGCACCTGCGAATCGACGCATCACCATCACGGTATTGACACGCGAAGCAGAAGAAAGATTGCTCACCAGAAGCGCCCCGATCATCCCCACGGCACAATTGCCGGATAAAAAGCAGGAAAATCTCCCTGCGGACGGCCCTGTCAGGTAAAAAACCTGTGGCGGTCCATTTCTCTCTACGACAATATATGCAGCAATTTCCGACCGAAAGGGTCTCAAGTGTCCTCTGACCTTCGCTTTTTGATCGTTGACGACTTCTCCACGATGCGTCGTATCGTTCGCAACCTGCTCAAAGAAAGCGGGTATTCCGATGCTGACGAAGCGGAAGACGGCGTGGCCGCACTCCAAAAATTGCGTAGTAGCAAGTTTGACTTTGTGGTCACTGATATCAACATGCCCAACATGAACGGTTTTCAGTTGCTGGCAGAAGTAAAGAGCGATGAAAAGCTCAAGCATCTGCCTGTGCTGATGGTGACAGCCGAGGCTCGCAAAGAAGATATTGTGGCTGCTGCCCAAGCGGGTGCGTCTGGCTATATCGTTAAACCATTTACCAAAGCCACGCTGGAAGAAAAGGTCAACCTGATCATCAAGAAGCTGGGGTTGTAAACCACCATGGATACCAGCAACACCCCTTCTCCTCCTGCCAACAGTGCGGTCAGGGTTCATGTTCAGATTGGGCAGCTTACCCGTCAGCTTCACGATTCTCTTAACGAGTTGGGTTATGCAGACAAGCTGCGTGACACGATGGGTGAGTTGCCTGATGCACAGAGCCGCCTGTCGTACATTGCCAGACTGACCGGAGAGGCTGCTGAAAAGGTACTTGGCCGTGTCGAGCAGGCAAAATCGCACAACGAGCATCTGGCCTCAGAGACTCGTCGCATGATAGATGCGCTGGTTAAAGACCCGGTGGCTGCTGTGGCTAAGGGTGAAATCATGAATTTTCTCAATGACATTGAGAAAATGGCCCAAGTGACCGATGAGCACCTGACCGAAATCATGATGGCCCAAGATTTCCACGATCTAACGGGCCAAGTGATTGCCCGTGTGGTGGCATTGGCCGGAACCATTGAAAAGCAGTTGTTGCAGTTGGTTATTGACACAGTACCAGAGGGCACCTTGTCATTTCCTGGTGTTCCCGCCTCCTCGACGGTATCGAAAACTCCCCATGCTACGGTGCATTTAGCTGGACCTGTGGTTGATCCTGAGAAAACACCAGACATCGTTACCGATCAGTCCCAAGTCGACGATCTTTTGGCTAGTTTAGGTTTTTGATAAACACGGTTTTAAGCTCGTTTTTCGGGCTTTAGATTTCGGCATTGCTCACGACAATGGCATGACTACCTTGTCATGCCACTATGGACTCGAGCCAAGACCGCACCCTTCCTGCTACCGAGCGAAAGCTTCAAAAAGCCCGTACTGATGGGCAAGCTGCGCGCTCGCGGGATTTGTCGCACCTTGCCATTCTTGGAATGGGTGCTGCAAGTTTGCTCATGCTTGCCCCCCAATTGTTTGACCGGATACAGTTGGAATTGAGCCATCAATTGTTGTTTGATGCGACCACGATGCGTTCGCCCGAGCGCATGCTGGAGCGCTTACAAAGCATGTCAATGGTCGGGTTGCTTGCTAGCAGCGTTTTTGCCTTGCTGACCAGTGCAGCAGCCCTCGTCAGTGCTGTGGCCGCTGGCGGATGGGTACTCAGTCTCAAGCCCATCACACCACAGTTCAATCGGTTGAATCCGATTTCTGGTGCTGCCAATCTTTTTTCTAAGCAGCAGATGACCAATGTGGCCAAGATGGTGCTAATGACAACCATCCTTAGCTTGGTAGCTTGGAAATACATGGGCAACAGTATTGAAGAGCTGGCCATTTTGGTACTTCAGCCCTCGCCTGTGGCTTTGCGTCATGTAGCTGATTGGATTTCTGGCGGCATGGCCATGCTCTTGCTGGTAGTTTTCTTAGCGGCACTGATAGATGTTCCGCTGCAAGTTTTCTTCTTCAAATCTCGGCTGAAGATGTCGCATGAAGAAGTAAAGCAAGAACACAAAGAATCCGATGGTAATCCGCAAATGAAGGGGCGCCAGCGCCAGCGCCAGCGCGAGATTGCCGATGGTGCCAGTGTTACCGCTGTACCAAAGGCCGATTTTGTGGTAATGAACCCTACCCACTATGCAGTAGCACTGAAGTACGACGGCGAAACGATGGGTGCGCCACAGGTCATTTCTAAGGGCACAGATTTGATCGCCATGAAAATCCGTGATCTGGCAAATGCCCATGGCGTGCCGGTATTGCAATCGCCAATGTTGGCACGTGCGCTGTATGCACATGCCGATCTGGACCAGCCCATTCCCGCCACGCTCTACACCGCTGTGGCCCAAGTTCTCGCATATGTGTATCGCCTGAAGGCCGCTTTGCGTGGCGAGGGTCGTATGCCCGATGCGCTAGAAGAACCCCATGTTCCACCCGAGCTGGATCCGTTGAACCGGACAGCCCCCCAAGGTAAGCAGCCATGAACATATCTATCAATTCCGCCCGGCAGTGGGCAGGTGCCAATGCCGCAGCCGCCCAAGGCATCTCTGCCCCCTTATTAGTGGTGGCTATTCTTGCCTTGATGGTGTTGCCCATTCCGACTTGGCTGCTTGACACTTTCTTCACTATCAATATTGCGGTGGCATTGATGGTGATGATGGTGGCTGCCTACATGCTCAAGCCGTTGGATTTTGCTGCGTTTCCTTCGGTTTTACTGCTGACTACGCTGATGCGCCTGTCGCTCAACGTGGCCTCTACCCGGGTGGTGCTGATGGAGGGGCACACTGGCCCAGGCGCTGCCGGTGCTGTGATTGAGGCTTTTGGTCACTTCTTGATTGGTGGCAACTTCGCTGTCGGCTTGATCGTCTTTGCTATTTTGGTGGTGATCAACTTCATTGTGATCACCAAAGGTGCCGAGCGTATTGCTGAAGTTTCTGCGCGTTTTACCCTCGATGCTATGCCGGGTAAGCAGATGGCTGTCGATGCCGATTTGAATGCGGGTTTGATTGACGAGGCTGAGGCCAAACGTCGCCGTGCAGAGGTGGCCGAAGAAGCCAATTTCTTTGGCTCGATGGATGGTGCCTCTAAATTTGTACGTGGCGATGCCATGGCTGGTATTTTGATTTTGCTGATTAACATCGTTGGTGGTTTCACCATCGGCATGGTTCAGCATGGTTTATCGGCTGGTAAGGCCGCAGACACCTACATCTTGATGGCCGTTGGTGATGCGCTGGTGGCACAAATTCCGGGATTGCTGATCTCGGTGGCCGCTGCGATGGTGATTTCGCGCGTGGGCAAAGACTCCGATATGGGGCAACAGATTGTTCAGCAACTTTTTACCTCACCACGTGTACTGGGTATTACAGCCGGTATTTTGATTTTGTTGGGCCTGATTCCCGGTATGCCCCATGTGGTTTTCTTGGCGATTGGTTCCTTGCTCGGCTACATGGCTTGGGTGTTGTTGCAGAAGGCCAAGGTCCCACCGCCTGTCGATGCGCCGGCTGCTGCTGCACCACCAGCCGATGGCGAAGCAACTTGGGATGACTTGCAGCCTGTGGATTTGCTCGGCTTAGAGCTTGGCTATCGTCTGATTGCTTTGGTCGACAAGACGCGCCAAGGTGACTTGCTGACACGGATCAAGGGTGTACGCCGTAAATTTGCCCAAGAAGTTGGTTTTCTGCCGCCTCCGGTACACGTGCGTGACAACCTCGAACTTAAACCCAGTGCCTATCGCTTGACGCTGCGTGGTGTGATGGTCGGTGAGGGAGAGGCCTTCCCTGGCATGTTCTTAGCGATTAACCCCGGTGGTATTACTACGCCCCTGATCGGAACACCCACTACCGACCCCGCTTTTGGTTTGCCAGCCCACTGGATCGACGAACGCCAAAAGGAAGCGGCGCAAATGGCTGGTTTTACTGTGGTTGATTCGGAAACCGTGATGGCGACACATTTGTCACACTTGATGCAAGTTCAAGCCGCCAAGCTGCTCAGCCGCACCGAGACGCAGCAATTGGTGGAACATGTCGCCAAGCTGGCTCCCAAATTGATAGAAGAGGTGATCCCGAAAATGGTTTCGATCACGACGTTCCAAAAAGTGTTGCAGTTGTTGTTGGAAGAGTCGGTTCATATCCGCGATATCCGCACCATCATCGAGACACTGGCCGAGCACGCAGGCCATATTACCGATCCGCAAGAGTTGGCGAGGCGCGTTCGTATTGCCTTGTCGCCTGCTATCGTGCAGCAAATCTATGGTCCAACCCGGGAGCTCAGTGTGATTGCTATTGAACCCGGACTAGAGCGCCTGCTGGTGCAGGCATTAGGCAACGCTGCTGGCCCGGCGCTCGATCCCGGTGTAGCCGACATCCTGACGCAGCGGGCAGCTGAGGTAGCCCTCAAGCAAGAAGAAATCGGTTTACCAGCATGTTTGCTGGTTCCTGATGCCATTCGCAGTGCCGTAGCCCGTTTGGTACGCCGTATGGCACCACGACTTCAAGTGCTGGGACACAGCGAAATCCCTGAAACACACACCATTCGCATTGGGCCCATTCTCAAAGGAGCATCGGCATGAACATCAAACGCTTTTACGCAGCCACAGCCCGTGAGGCACTGGCCAAGGCGCGCATGACCTTTGGGGAAGGAACCCTGATCTTATCTAACCGTCCAACTCCGGATGGTGTTGAGGTCGTGGCTACAGCAGAGGAGTCCATCAGCTCACTCGATCACAGCGAGGGTTCAGCACAGGCAGCGCCGCCGCCAGTGGCCGAAACCAAGCCAGCAGTGATCCGGAATGCACCTCTGGCCCTTTCGATGGGTGATTTGCAGGAGGATTCTTTGGATGAGGATGTTCATGGTGATACCGAGCAACTGGCTATGAGTACGTTGTCATTTCAAGACTATGTCCGTGAACGGATGCTGCGTCGCCGCCATGAAGCACTTCAAGAAGCAACCCCTATGGATGCACCGGACACCAGTGTCCGACGCGAACCTCGAGATACACGCGAGCACACCACCATGAATGCAGCCAGCCAGCCTACCCGTGCTCAGAATGCTCTGCACCCCGTTCTGACCGCAGAACGCAAGCAAGAGCGCTTGCCTGTGGCCCCTGTTGTACGTAAACCCGTGGTACAGCCCCGCCGTGAGCCGGTAGCTGCTTCGGCAGCGCCTGTCACCAAGGATCAGGGATTATTTCAGGAATTGCAGTCGGTAAAGAATTTGATTGAAGATCGTTTCAATACGCTGTCTTGGCTGGGTCAGGCACGCCAGAATCCGATCCAATCTAATTTGATGCTCAAGCTCATTCGCTCTGGGTATTCGCCATCCTTGGCCCGTGCTGTGCTAGAGCGTTTGCCTGACGATTTGACTGCTGGGGATTCGGTGCGCTGGCTCATGGAAGTGCTTGAACGCAACCTCAAGACTGATATTGGCTCAATGCCTCTGTACGAAGAAGGTGGTGTCTATGCGCTGGTGGGAGCAACCGGTGTGGGCAAGACCACCACGACTGCCAAGCTGGCTGCTTTGTGCGCCCAAATTCACGGCCCCGCGAGCGTTGGTTTGATTACCCTTGATACGTACCGGGTCGGTGCCCATGACCAGTTGCGTACCTATGGCCGCATGCTCGGGGTAGTGGCACACCAAGCACACGATCAAGCAGCATTGCAAGACCTGCTGGGCTTGCTCAGTGGTAAGAAAATGGTGCTGATTGACACCACTGGCGTTGCCCCGCGTGACCCACGCAAGCGCGATATGTTGGATGTGCTGGCGTTGCCCCACATCAAGCGCCTGCTGGTGCTCAATGCTGGCAGCCATGGTGACACGCTTGACGATGTGTTGACATCTTTCAAGACCACAGGATCGCAACAAGCCATCCTTTCCAAGATTGATGAAGCGGTCAAACTTGGCCCCGCCTTGGATGCATTGATTCGCCACCAAATGGTGCTGCGTGGTGTTACCAACGGTCAGCGTGTGCCCGAAGACTGGGCGACAGCCGATGCTAACAAGCTGGTCAGCACATCTATGCGTTCGCCTGCACGTTCGGCATTCGATCCTAAAACAGAAGAACTGAACTTCTTCTTTACGCACTCAACGGAGCCTTTCTCTAACAGAGGAGCACTCCATGCTTGATGCCAGCTTCCACCAAGGGGCCAGCTTGCATTGCCATCAGCCGCAAGATGAATTGCGTCTGATGGTGGTCTCTAGTCCCAAGGGTACCCTCAAAACGATGGAAGCAATGTGGCAAGCTTGCCGTAGCTTGCAAAGTTTAGGTTACCCAGTGGTGGTACTGGATGCCATGGCCGTAGAAAGTGACCAAGCACCAGGGTTGCAGCAAATGCTTCTCCACGCGCCTTGGGATGAATACAGCGCCCCCGGTGCCTGTGCCGATGTGGGAGCATTGACCGTGGTGCCTGCGGCACTGGGTTTGCTCACACTGGTCAATGCAGCCCAGCGCAAGGGTCAGCCACAACAGACACTGGAACCATTGGAGCCGATTTTCCGGCGCTATTCCGTGGTGGTGATTCATGCTCCCATGGAGCTTCTCACTACAACGATGCTGACCGGGTGCCCAACGATGCCGCTGCTCCTGACCCGTCCTGGCCAGACAGAGTTGGTGGAGTGTTACCGTCAGCTCAAACATTTGACAATGCATGCTGGTTTGACAGGTATGGTGGCCTATATGGTCTCCAGTGCCGATGTTGCCCAGCAAGAGCAGGCCCGTGAGAATATTCAGGCGCTGGAGCGGTGTGTGATGCACCACTTAGGTCAGCGTCTGCGTGCCACCTTAGTTTATGAAGACCATGCGCCAGACTTGCAGCGATTAGCGTTGTTGCTTTTGGAAAATGCAGGTGCTATCACCGCGCCAGCACCGCTGGCATGGCAGCCGGGCCAGCAGGCCCATTCCGCCCCTTTGGCATATTTTGCACAGAGCCATTGATGTGACTTACACCGCCAAAGGCCAGCTCGATCGCGATGCGATGATTCGCCAGTACGTCCCATTGGTGCGTCGTCTGGCGCACCATATGCTTGCCAAGCTACCTCCGAATGTAGAGTTAGACGATTTGGTGCAGGTGGGCATGATTGGACTGACAGAGGCACTATCGCGCTATGAGGCCGCCCAAGGCGTACAGTTCGAAACCTTTGCCACGCAGCGTATTCGCGGGGCCATGCTCGATGAGTTGCGCGAAACAGATTGGATGTCACGCAGTTCTCGCAAGAGCCAAAAAGACATCGAAAAAGCGGTTCGCCGGTTGGAGCAGCGATTGGGGCGTAGCCCGTTGGAGTCCGAAATTGCCGCCGAGATGGAGATGACTTTGGCTGACTACCAAAGTTTGCTGGGCAAGGTGCGTGGAACGCAGCTGGTGTACTTAGAGGACATGACGCGTGGCAATGGCGATGAAGACGAGAGTTTTCTGGAGCGGCACGAGGTCATAGACGACCAGACCGATCCTTTGGCTCTGCTGCGTGATCAACGATTGCGAGTTGCATTGGTCAAAGCCATCGAGAGCTTGCCCGAGCGCGAGCAGTACATCATGGGTATGTACTACGAGCACGATATGAACCTCAAGGAAATCGCTGCGGTGCTGGGTGTGACCGAGTCACGGGTCTGCCAGTTGCACAGCCAATCGATTGCACGGCTGCGTGCCAAGATGAGTTCCCACTGACTTGGTTTGTTCGTTATCAGCAAGGACTTCATTCAGCATCCACAAGGATGCTGTGCTTGCTGCTGCCCGTTAGCCTGCCGCGCTGTAAATGCGTGCAGCTGGTGCCAAGCCCGTTGGTACTCCACGGACGCTGGCGTAGGTCGGTGGAGCCTCTGCTGAGGGGAGTAACACAGCCATTTGTCGATCAGTGACAGCGGCCAGACGTGCCAGACTGTCGCGTTGTACCGACAGTGCCTCATGAATTTTGCGGATGCGCTGCTGCACCTCGTCAGACAAAACTCTGCCCCGAATGCCCTCTAAGGCAGCAATAAAGTCAATGGCGACTTGCCGCATTTGTTCGCTGTGCGCTTGCAGAGCCAAGGGGTCGGTGGCCAGTAAGGCCGCTGACAACTCCCGCAGCTCCGACTCGACAGCCACCAGCGCTTGTTCTAGAAAAGCAGGAGAGGAGTGCACCATGGTGATAGAAGCTCCGAGGGATAAGAGAAAAGCGTCGCCAAATCTGGGGTTTTATCGCACAGACAGAGACAGAAAATCGCGGGCGTTAGACAGCAGCTTGTCGGCAACGGCTTCAGGGTTGAAGCGAAAGGTTCCGTTTTCGATGGCGGCGCGCATGGCCTTGACACGGTTGGCATCAAACTCGGCGGTTGCACGCCCCGGAGGTTCTAGATCGCGGGCGTTGCGCGACAGTGTGACGATGACGGGCACACCGGCGGCCGACGCCGCGGGCGCGCCCTTGGCGAGTTCTTCGGTGGCCGTGGCAGCCGCCTGTGCCTGCTGCTTGGCAGGAACCGACGGTTGCACGGCACCGCCGGGCAACTCGGGTGTGTGACCTATCTTCATTGAAATTCTCCACTGTCCTCTGCATTTGAGGGTTTTCGTGGCTATGTTATCGACCTGTGGGGTTCGGACTTTAGCGTCATATGGCTGTAACGAAATCACAGTGGCAGCTCCACGGTACCGTTTTCGATCACTACGCCACTGACGAGTTTTCCATTTGGCATTTTGACACGCACAGTTTGCCCAATTCCGCCCGGGGTCATGGCTTGGCCTACAGAGATGATGGCGTAGCCCGGGCCTTTGGAGACCACACGCACTTGTGCTCCGGCCTGAAACAAGGCCAGCGGGCGCAGCATAGCTTGGCGCAGGGCTTGACCTGCCTGCAGTTGGTATGCGGCGGTTTGCCCGATCCATTGGGAGGGCTCGGCAACAATAGGAGACGATTCGGCAGCCCAATCAACTTCGGTTTGTATCGCGTCGGCTTCGGACAACACAGCTCCAGCTGCGACACTGCCCCGAAGCACCCATGCGGGGCCGTGGGCCTTGACGGTGATTGGTAAAAATACATTCCAGCGTGTTGGCCCCACCAAACAGCGCAAGCCCAATCGGGCACGCCCCCACAGCTTGCTGCCAACGGGTAAATAGGGTTCGATGCGCTCGCACGGTGCTAGGCGCAGGCGTTCATCAAGTGCTCCGACCTGAACCTCCATCCGTAGCACCGACGGTGGGCCGCTGCGCAGGGTTTGATCAATCCAGCGCTGGGTAATTTGCCCGACATCTTGGGGCGTGGGGGCCTGCGCTTGTGCTAGGGACCCCCACCCCAGCGCCAACATTGCTGACAACGCTACCGCCCCTAGCCACCGACCTAGGGGCGAAATCGAAGCGAAGAAAGCGGTGCAGGGCATGCGAGACCTCCAGATATCACGGCAAAGCGCCGTTCCCGCGCGCACAAAGGCGCTGCGGACAGCAAGTCCCTCCACTATGGCAGCTCTGTTGTGCTGCAAAGGCAGGAAGTGCCCGCCAAACCCCGGCTTCATTGCACTTTAGCAAGCTGGGGCTTTTTCCATAATTTCCACACGCCGCACGCCCTCTTTTGGATGGCCCGGCAGCCCATGCAACCGACGGCGAGAGGCTACCCCCCATGCTCAACAAAATGACCCAAACGCTGGACTTTCACAGCAACGCACTCATCTTGCGTTCTGAGCGCCAGCGCGCCCTTGCCAGCAATATCGCAAATGCTGACACGCCGGGCTACATCGCCCGCGATTTTCACTTTCCAAGTGTTTTGCAAGAAATCACGCAGAACGAATCTAGCTTGAGCAGCCAAGGGGTTGCCAAAGTAGCAGCCACCCATCAGAGCCATTTGCCGATACCCATAGTGCGCTCAAGTGCCGCCCGCGATGCCGTCGCCTTGGGTTACAGCACGCAATCGCAACCCACGGTGGACAACAACAGCGTCGATCTGGACCGCGAGCGGGCCAATTTTGTGGACAACTCGGTGCGCTACGAGGCCACGCTGCGGTTTATCAATAGCCAGTCAAAAACCATGCTCAGTGCCATTCAGGGTCAGTAAACACTGACCCGTTAACCGACAGAGGATTCGTACCATGTCCATGTTTTCCATTTTTGGCGTGTCCGGTAGTGCCATTAGCGCCCAATCGCAACGCCTCAACACCGTGGCCAGTAATTTGGCCAACGTCGATGCTGTCGCAGGCCCCGATGGCAAGGCCTACAAGGCGCGCCAAGTCATCTTTCAATCGGCACCGATGGGGCCGGAAGGCTCGGCAGGTGTGCGCGTCAGTGCCATTCAGGAAAACGATGCACCTGGCAAGCGTGTGCTCGATCCCCAGCATCCCTTGGCCGACCCACAAGGCTATGTGACCCATTCCAACGTCAATGCGGTCGAGGAGATGGTGAACATGATCTCCGCCTCGCGTTCCTATCAAAACAACGTCGAAGTCATGAACACGGCCAAATCGCTGTTGCTCAAAACTTTGCAAATGGGCCAGTGAGAGTGCCCGCCCCTGCTTGAAAGCCCACTGCCATGACAACCGCTATCTCTTCCACCAGCGCTACCAGTGGTGTTAACAACACCGCTGCTAGCAGCAGCTCCACTAGCAGCGTTAATGCCAACGACGCGGCCGGATCGCAAGACCGTTTTCTCAAACTCTTGGTCGCCCAATTGAACAACCAAGACCCGATGAATCCGATGGACAACGCGCAAATGACTTCGCAAATCGCGCAGATCAATACCGTGACGGGCATCGAGAAGCTCAATACCACCGTGCAAGGCATGGTCGATCAATTTTCTTCGCAGCAACTGATGCAGGGCACCGCGTTGGTGGGCCACCAAGTTTTGGTGGAAGGCAACACGATGGCTCTGGATACCAAGGCCGGTAAAGCCTACGGTGCCTTGGATGTCGATGGTGCTGCCACCAGCGTCAAGGTGCAAGTGCTCGATGCCAATAGCAAAGAGCTGGGCGTAGTGGATTTGGGTGCAGTCGAGCAAGGGCGCTACAACTTTGAATGGGATGCCTCGCAATACAAGGGCGATGGCCCGCTGAAATTCAAGGTGCTGGCAACCAATGGCGACACCGCTGTGGCCTCGACACCGCTGACCATCGACAAAGTCTCTTCGGTCAGTTTGAGCAAGGGCGTATTGCAGTTGGACTTGGCCAGCGGTGGAACCACCACCCAAACGGGCATTAAGGCCATTCTTTAATTCGACACGCTATTTTTTCAGGAGCACATCATGGGTTTCCAACAAGGCCTCTCGGGCTTGAACGCGGCCAGTAAAAATCTGGACGTGATCGGTCACAACATCGCCAATGCCAACACTACCGGCTTTAAGGCTTCTCGCGCGGAGTTTTCCGCATTGGTGGCAGCCTCTATGGGGGCTGGTACCAATAGTGCCGGTTTTGGTGTCGAAACGGCCGCCGTATCGCAGCAATTTACCCAAGGCAGCATGACCAGTACTGGCAATGGCTTGGACGTGGCGATCAATGGCAATGGCTTTTTCAAAGTGCAGCAGCCCAATGGCTCGGCGGCTTACACCCGTGCAGGCAACTTCAAACTTAATAAAACTGGGGATTTAGTTACGAATAGTGGTGCCACAGTGATGGGCTACAAGGCCGATCCGACCACAGGCGTGGTTGGCACACTTGCTGTGCCGTTGAATTTTCCAGTGGGTTCACCGATTGCAGCCAAAGAAACTACATCCGTCACAGCGACCTTCAATTTGGATGCACGCGCTAAGGATGCAGCCGGGGCTGCTGCAGTGGTTGGCCCACCTGCAGTCGCTGCGGTACCTGCTACGCCGCGCTCGACCTATGGCACATCGGTCAATGTGTACGACAGCGAAGGCGTTGCAACACCGGTCAATCTGTATTTCCAAAAAACGGCAACCGCCAATACGTGGGATGTATACGATTCGCTTGACCCCACCGCGACTGCTGTATTGACGGGGCTGACCTTTAACGACAGTGGTGCGATTACGGCACCGGCTGCCACGGCTCCAGACTCTGGCTTTGGGGTGCGATTGACGAATATTTTGCCCACCAGCAATCCCAATATCACCACGGCCATTAACAGCACGGGTGTGCCTCCCGGTGTCTTCTTGGATTTGTCGAAGGTTACCCAATTTGGCAACAAATTTTCTGTCTCTGATATTAAGCAAAACGGCTATGCCGCTGGCGAGATGACAGGTGTCAATATCGGCAACGATGGCTCCGTGGTTGCCAGCTACTCCAACGGCACCACCAGCACGGTCGCGCAGGTGGCGTTGGCAAACTTCCGCAATCCCCAAGGCCTGACCCCCGTGGGCGATAACAACTGGGTTGAAACGATTGATTCGGGCGTGCCTGTCATGGGCAAGCCTGGCGATGGCAACTTTGGTGGTTTGCGCTCGGGTGCGCTGGAAGACTCCAACGTCGATTTGACAGCCGAGCTGGTCAACATGATGACTGCCCAGCGCTCTTACCAAGCCAACGCCCAAACCATCAAGACGCAAGATCAGGTGATCTCGACCATCGTCAACCTGCGTTGATCGTTTTAGCCCTCTGCTGACCTACCTCTGACACCGAAAGCCCCCTATGGATCGCATCATTTACACCTCCATGACCGGCGCTACTGCTGCCGCGAGCCGGCAGGCGGTGCTGGCCCACAATTTGGCCAATGCCTCCACCAATGGCTTTCGGGCAGAGATGTCCACTTTCCGCTCGGTACCCATTCAAGGGCCGGGTTCCGGAACCCGGGTGTTTGCACTAGAGGCCACCTCGGGCCACGTGCCCACTCCCGGCCCAGTGCAGCGTACCGGGCGTAACCTTGATGCGATGGCCGTGGGCAACGCTTGGTTTGCTGTGCAGGGGCTGGACGGCACTGAGGCCTACACCCGCAACGGTGGTTTTGAGGTCTCGACCACCGGCCAGTTGCTCACGGGCAATGGGCTGGCCGTGCTCTCGGATGGGGGTGGCCCGATTGATGTGCCCCCGGGCGCAGAGGTGTCGCTCGGCTCTGACGGCACCATCACAGCGAAAGCTGCAGGCCAGCCTGCTGCCACCATTGGTCGAGTCAAGTTGGCTACGCCGACACCAGAGAACCCGCTGCAACGGGGCGACGATGGCTTGTTTCGTCCCCGCGACGGCAACCCAATGCCCAACGATGCCAACGCCCGCATGCTGACCGGTGCCATTGAAGGCTCCAACGTCAATGCCATCGAAAGCATGGTCGGCATGATCGCCGCCGCCCGCCAGTTTGAGCAGCAAATGAAGCTGCTGCAAACCGCCGAAACCAACGACAAAACCGCCAGCCAGTTGCTGAGCATGAACGGCTAAGGAAAACGCCATGATTAATTCACTGTGGATTGCCAAAACTGGCATGGAAGCCCAGCAGACCCAGCTGGACGTGATCTCGCACAACTTGGCCAACGTCTCGACCACTGGCTTTAAGCGCAACAACGCGGTTTTTGAGGATTTGATTTACCAAAACCTGCGCCAAGTCGGTGCCAACACCACCGAGCAAAACCAGTTGCCCACCGGCCTGCACTTGGGCTTGGGGGTGCGTACCGTTGCCACCAGCCGTAACTTTGTGCAGGGCAGTTTGCAGCAGTCCAACAACAGTTTGGATGTGGCCATCAATGGCAATGGTTTCTTGCAGGTCACGATGCCCGATGGCACCATTGGCTACACCCGCGACGGTTCTTTCCAGCTCGACTCGCAGGGGCGTTTGGTCAATTCGAGTGGCTTGCCTGTGGGCAACGGCATCACTTTGCCCCCCGGTACCACCAGTGTCAGCATTGATGCCTCTGGTGCGGTATCGGCTTTGCTGCAAGGCAACACGGCACCGCAGCCGATGGGCCAGTTGGCAATGGCTAACTTTATCAATCCGGCAGGTTTGGAGCCTATCGGCCAAAACCTGTTCAAAGAGTCTGCCGCATCGGGTCAGCCCCAGCAGGGCACACCGGGCACCAATGGTTTGGGCACCATCAAACAAGGCTACCTTGAAGCGTCCAACGTCAATGTGGTGCAAGAGCTGGTGACGATGATCCAGACGCAGCGCGCTTACGAAATGAATTCCAAGGCCATCTCCACTTCTGACCAGATGCTGGCCAAGTTGTCTCAGTTGTAATCTACCCAAGGATTTTTCCTATGCACACCGCTACCACCCTGACGACACCGTCCGCTCGCCTGTGGCCCCCTGCCAGCGCTTGGAGCGCCGCCGTGGTGCTGCTGTGCAGCGGCTGCGCCACCTTGTCGCCACCCCCGCCCGTGGATCTTTTGCCCACCACGCCGCCACCTGTGGCTGCACTGCCCCACGTTACCGGCCCTGCGACGGGGGGGCTGTTTCAAAGTGCCAGATACCGCCCTTCGTTTGAAGACCGGCGCGCCCGCATGGTCGGCGATAGTGTGACGGTGCAAATTGTCGAAAAAATCACGGCCAAGCAGACATCGTCTTCAACCGTTGATCGTGAGTCGGAAATCAAAGGCGGCATTACGGCCCTGCCTTTCATGAATGGCACTACGCTGACCAATAAAACCAAGGTCGGTGCCAGCGCTACCAACAACTTCTCCGGCAAGGGCGGCACCGAAAGCGCCAATACCTTTACTGGCTCGATTACCACCACCGTGATTGATGTGTTGCCCAACGGCCATTTGGTGGTCTCGGGTGAGAAGCAAATTGGGGTCAATCAAAACGTCGATGTGCTGCGCTTTTCCGGCACGGTCGATCCGAACATGATGCAGCCCGGCAGTGTGGTCAATTCCACCCAAGTGGCCAATGTACGCATTGAGTCGCGCGGGCGTGGCGCACAGGCCGAAGTGCAGACGATGGGCTGGTTGGGGCGGTTTTTCAACAGCGTATCGCCGTTCTAATACACGGATTATTGCTATAAAAATAATAGCTAATTATCTAGGCTAGTAGCTGGCCAGAGTCGTTTTTGACCTGAAATTCTCTCCAAACTGGGCATTTTGCCCCTCCTTTTGCCGACAGCACCGCTGACCTTGGGGTCGGTTGGTGCTGTTGTCGTTTGGGGGGGCGAAAAAAAAGCACCGAAAAAGCGCCGTTATTGCCGCCAATTAGCGGGTAATAGCGGCGCTTTTTGGGCATTCCTGCAAGGGGGCTTGCTTTGACAATGGTGGCATGAAAGTCGTCTTTGCTCCCCCTTTGGCACACCGTATGGCCGCTTCGCGTTGGCTTGGTGTGATGCTTGTAGCCTTGTGTACTGCCTTGCCAGCGCAGGCGCTGCGCATCAAGGAGGTGGCGGCGGTGCAAGGTGTGCGCACCAACCAACTCACTGGTTATGGTTTGGTGGTGGGGCTGGATGGCACGGGCGACCAAACCACGCAAATGCCTTACACCACGCAGGCCATGCAGAACTACCTGCAACAAATGGGCATCACTTTGCCTGCCGGTTCGACCGGACAGTTGCAGCTCAAGAACGTTGCCGCTGTCATTGTGACGGCCCAATTGCCTGCTTTTGCCCAGCCGGGCCAGACCATTGATGTGAATGTCTCGTCGATGGGTAACTCCAAATCGCTCAAGGGTGGCATGTTGATGGTCACGCCCCTGCGCGGTGCTGATGGCGAAATTTACGCCTTGGCGCAAGGCAATGTGGTCATTGGCGGCGCTGGCGCTGCACAAGGCGGCAGCAAAGTACAAATTAACCACCTGAGTGCCGGGCGTATTCCGCAAGGCGCACAGGTCGAGCGCTCGGTGCCAACCCCGCTCAACGAAGGCAACACCATCACGTTGGGTTTGAATTCGTCCGATTTTCAGACTGCGCGCCGGGTGGCGCAAGTCATTAACGCCCGCATGGGCAGTGGCCGCGCCACGGCGCTGGATGGCCGCACGGTGCAGGTGCAAGCTCCGATAGACCCCGGTGCGCGGGTGGCGTTCTTGGCCGACCTTGAAGACCTGCCGGTCGAGGCATCGACCCCCTCGGCCAAGGTGGTGATCAACGCCCGTACCGGCTCGATTGTCATGAACCAAGCCGTCACGCTCGGGCCTTGCGCCATTGCCCACGGCAACTTGTCGATCAGCATCAGCTCCACGCCTGTGATTAGCCAGCCCAACGCGCTGTCGCAAGGGCAAACCGTGGTGACCGAAAAGACCGACATCAAGATCACCCAGGAGCCAGGCATTTTGATCAAGATGCCCGACTCGCCTCAATTGGCCGATGTGGTTCGCTCGCTGAACCAACTGGGTGCCACGCCGCAAGACCTGTTGGCTATTTTGCAAGCCATCAAGGCCGCCGGTGCCCTCAACGCCGAACTAGAGGTGATTTGACATGGCCCTCACTCTGCCCATGACCATGCCCACATCGGGCAGCGCCAGCAGCGCGAATACGCTGGCCATCGATACCCGCGCACTCAACCAACTCAAATACCAAGCCGGAGAAAACGGCGCTTTGGCCAGCAAAGAGGCGGCCAAGCAGTTTGAGTCGCTGTTCATGCGCGAAATGATCAAAAGCATGCGCGAAGCGACCATGAAGTCGGGCTTGTTTGAAAACTCGCAGCAGAACGATTTGGGCACCGATTTGCTCGACCAGCAACTGTCGGTGAGCATGTCGGGCCTGCCCGGGGGGTTGTCTGAAGCCATTTCGCGCCAACTCTCGCGCCAGATGGGCGGTGGTGGCGATGCCCAGCTTTCTGTGCCTTCGACCCTGAGTTTGGCCCGCAGCACCCAAACAGCGGCTGCGAACGTCAACCGCCCTGTGAGCAGTACCCCAGCCGCGACAGGCCCAGCCCCCAAGGGACGCGACGATTTTGTGCAGTTTCATGAAGCTGCTGCCGAGCGCGTAGCCAAAGAAAGCGGCATTCCTGCCAGCTTCATGCTCGGCCAAGCCGGTCACGAAACGGGCTGGGGCAAGAGCGAAATTCGCAATGCCGACGGTAGCAACTCGTTCAACCTGTTTGGTATCAAGGCCAGCAAGGGCTGGACGGGCAAGGTGGCCGAAATCACCACCACCGAATACATCGACGGCGCACCGCGCAAGGTTTCGGCCAAGTTCCGCGCTTACGACTCTTTTGAAGATTCGTTTCGCGATTACGCCCGTTTGATTAACCAAAGCCCGCGCTACGAGCAAGCACGGGCTCAGACCAGTTCAGTTGAAGGCTACGCGACTGCGCTGCAAAAAGCGGGCTACGCCACCGACCCGGCATACGCCCGCAAGCTCGGCGGTGCCATCCAAAGCGCGCTGCGTGTGCAGCGTGACCAAGCCTAAAAATTGGGGAGCTAAATCATGAGCCTTTTGAATGTCGGTGCCCGTGCGGTACAAACCAACCAAGCTGCGCTGCAAGTCACTGGTCACAACATTGCCAACGTTAATACCGCTGGTTACTCGCGGCAAACCGTTTCGCTGCGTACCGAGCCGGGTCAATTAAAAGCCGGTGGCTACATTGGCAATGGCGTGGCTGTGGAAGCTGTTTTGCGTAACCACAGCGATTTGCTGACACGCCAAGCCAGTGCTGCTGCAGCAGTCGATGCGGGCGATACCGCGCGCCTTGATCGGCTCAAGCAGTTGCAAGAGGTTTTCTCGGGTGGAAAAAACGGCTTGGGCTCGGCCATCAACGACATGATGAATGCGTTCTCGGACGTGGTCAGCTCGCCCACCGACATGACCGCGCGCGGCGTGGTGCTGACCCGCATCGACGAGACCGCTCGGCGCGTGCGCGAAGCCTCCAGCAGCATGAACGAAATCTCTCAGGTGGTGGATGACCAAGTCAACAGCGATGTGGTGCAGGTCAATAACCTGACCAAACAAATTGCATCGCTCAATGGTGACATCGTTTTTGCCCAAGGCAAGGGCCAACCGCCCAACGACCTGCTCGATCAGCGTGACCAGCTGATTCGCCAAGTTAATCAGTATGTGCAAACGTCGCAGGTAGCTGCCGACGATGGCTCCATTACGCTGTTTGTCGCTAGCAGCCAGCCGCTGGTGATGGGCAATACAGCGGCCACGCTGTCGATTGGTGAACCCCAAGATTTCAACACCAATGGCGCACAGAAGAAACTGATTTTTACCGCCCCCGGTAGCTCACAAAGCATCGAACTGAACGACAGCATGCTCGGTGGCGGCGAGATTTCTGGTCTGCTGCGCTTTCAAAATGGCGACCTGACCGAAGGGCGTAACCTGCTCGGGCGCATGGCTACCACCATCAGCGAAACGCTGAATGCACAAAACAAACGCGGCCTGACGCTCGATGGCAATGTCGGCGACAACCTGTTTAAGCCAGTTTCGTTGGGCAATGCCGTGCAGGGCAAAAACAATGTTGCGCCGCTGGTGGTGATGGGGCTGGAAGTGACCGATGTCTCCAAGTTGCAAGCGAGCAACTACGACGTGACCTTCAGTGGCGGTGCCAGTGGCACGGTGACGCGCCAGTCCGACGGGAAAACCTTTGGCTTTGTCAATTTAACCGAATTAGGAGACTATTTTACTGCTCAAGGCCTCAAGCTGACCGATGGCAACACCCCCAGTGCGGCCTTTTCTACGACTGCCGGAGCCAATGCGGGTGATAAATTCCTCATTAACCCGCTGCAAGATGCAGCGCGCCAGATGGAGGCAGCAGAGTTTTCGCCGCGCCAACTGGCTGCCGCCAACCCAATCAACGCCAAAATGGGCGCGGCCAACGATGGCTCGCTGCAATTGGCGAGCTTGAAAGTTACCGGTTTAGATGCCACAGGTCAGCCTGCTACTTTTGTCGTGCCACCGATTGCCGGAAATGGGGTAAAGATTGAGTTTTCTATCTCGGCTACGAGCGGAAAGACTATTTACACAACCACTGGCGCGACGACAGATATTGTTGCATCTGACGAAAAAGTTTATGTGCCGGGTCAACCCATTCGAATTGACGGCTGGGAAATAACCCTGAACGGTTTGCCAAAGGCTTACCTTGCGACTGATTTGTTACACAAGGGCGATACCGTTACGGTAGATAACGCCTTAGACCCCCAATACGGTACCTACTACCAACGCGACTCTGGCAACGCCAGTGCGTTGATGGGTTTGCGCGATGCCAAGTTGTTTGACGGCGCTGCCCTGACCGATGGCTTTGCCGGTGCGATGTCCCAAGTCGGCACGCGCACCCAAAGCGCGCAGTTTGCGGCCAAGTTGTCGTCGGCCATTGCCTCCAACCTCGATCAAGAGCGCGCTGCGGTCTCGGGGGTCAATCTCGATGAAGAGGCCGCCCGCCTGATCCAGTACCAGCAGGCCTACCAAGCCTCGGCCAAGATGATTCAGATTGCGCAGGGGATTTTTGACTCCCTGATTCAAAGCGTTGGTCGTTAAACAAAGCCCTGAACGGAGTCCGCCATGAGCAATACCCTTTACCGCGTCGGCACAGCCAACCAGTACGACAACACCCTGCGCAACCTCAGCCAACGCCAGTCGAGTTTGGCCAGTTTGCAAGAAAATTTGACCTCCGGCAAGCGCGTGGTGCGTGCCAGTGATGACCCGGTGGCTGCGGCCCAAGCCGAGCGCTCGCTGACCCGCATCTCGCGCATCCAAACCGAACAGCGGGCACTCGATTTGCGCCGCGACACCATGGCCCAAGCCGAGGCCTCGCTGGGCGAAGCCGTGGGCGTGGCCCAAGAAATGCGCCAATTGATGGTCAGTGCTGGCAATGCTGCCAACAGCGTGGCCGACCGGCGCACCATTGCCAACCAAATTCAGGGTTTGCGCGATCAGTTTTATTCGATCACCAGCCGCAAAGACACCAACGGCCAGCCGCTTTTCAGTGCGTTGGGCAGTGACCTCTCGCCCTTGCTGGGGCCGCAGTCGACGGCACCGGATTACGCATTTAAAGGCTTGCCCGGGCAAGTCGCTCCGAGTGAAACCAATATTTCGTTGTCGCTCGATGGCGATGCTGCATTCACGTTCCAGTACCAGCGCGATGGCGTTTACCACGCCAATGTCTCTAATCCAGCCAGCCCGACCGATCCAAAAACTCTGAATGGCCGCAAGCTCAACACCACGCCGGTAGAAGTTGCTGATTTATCAAAAATAACTGGCGACAGCTATCAAGTTAAATTTACGGTGGTTCCTGCAAGTGGCGCTACGCCAGCCACGGCAACTTACCAAGTTCACAAAATTACCGATCCGACAACTAATCCTGTTACAACTACTCCTTTTTCTGCTGCTGGTATTCCAGTGCCAAGTTACTCTCCTGATAAACCATTAAGTTTTGAAGTCAGTGGTGATACTGTTTTGCCGGGCTTAAAGTTCACCGTCAATTCCACACCTGCCGTAGCGGTCGATGGAACAATCACCTACTCGCCTGCCGATGGCGACACCATTACCTTAACGCCGAGCACCAGCGTCGTCAGCGTGCTCGATACCGCCGTCAAAGAAATCACGGCCTCTGCCGACAGCAACCAAGCCGCTCAAGCCATCGGCCAAGCCATTGCCAATTTGGACAAGGGCTTGGATCGGATTCACACTTTGCGCGGCTACGCTGGCGAAATGCTCAATCGCGCTGACCGCATCACTGGCGACCAATCGCAGCGTTCGATTCAATTGGAAGCGGCCCGTTCGCGGGCTGAGGACATCGATATGGTGCAGGGCATTTCAGACTTTCAGGGCCAGCAAACGGGCTACGAGGCCGCACTGAAGTCGTATTCGATGGTGCAAAAGCTCTCGCTGTTTAACTTTATTGCCTAAGCATTCATGGTGCAATCTGTTCTGGCCAGCTTGACGCTGGGGTACAGGCCGTTGTGGGGCCGTGCCCGCACCTTGGTCGGTGTGCAGTTGTATATCCATCCTCTGGATGTCAATGTGTCGGTGGATTTGCCCCACTTGCTGCGCACGCTGCGCGAAATTTGGAGCGCCAGTTCGCCGCCGCTGCTGCTATCGCCCCAGACGCGCCAGTTGCTGCTCGACTTATTGGAGCACGCACGCCCCGGTGCGCCGTGGATTGAGGTGCGCGGCAATTGGCTCAACGATTCGGCGATTTTTGAGCAGGTGCGTGCGGCCCAAGCGCGGGGCTTGCGCATGGTCTGGCGCGGTGATTTGACCGAGTTGCCTGGCCCCGAAATTGCCCGCTGTTTTGACAACAGTTTGCTCAGTTTGTCGCCCGAGGTGGCCTTGTCTGCCTTGCGTGCGGGGCCAGAGCGCAGCCCCGTGTTGGCGGGGCAGATGTACGAGGGCGTTGCCAGCCGTTTGGTGATGGAGCATTGCCTCGATCAGCGCAATGCGCTGGCGCTGGCGGGCTGGCCGACCGAAGATGTGCTGCATGGTTTGCGTAATGTGGCTCCCCAGCCCAGTCACGCGACCATTTTCAAACTGATGAAGGCCATCGATGCGGAGCAATCGCTGGAGACCTTTGAAGACATCTTGGCCGAAGACCCGCTGTTGGCCTACCGCTTTATGACTTACACCAACTCGGCAGCGCTGGGTTTGCGCACTGGCATTGGTTCGCTGCGCCGGGGTTTGGTGATGATGGGTTACGGCTCGATTCAGCGCTGGCTGGGCGATCAGTTGCCCCACGCTACCACCGAGGAAGATTTGCAGCCGGTCTACCAGTCGATGGTGCTGCGCGCGCGCCTGACCGAGCGTTTGCTAGAGGCGGGCATTGAAACTGAGCTGCGCCGCGAGGTCTATTTGTGCGGTTTGTTCTCGCAGCTCGACCAGCTCTTGCGCGATTCTTTGGGCGCTATTTTGCAGCGTTTGCCGCTGTCCGAGCGCATTTACGATGCGGCTGTGACCGGCGTTGGCCCTTACGCGCCGAGTTTGCAGTTGGCCAATGCGCTGGAATCGGACGATGCCGCCCCAGTGCGCCAACTGTGCGAAGAGCACGAGTTGCGCCCAGAGGACGTCAACCGCGCGTTGCTGCGGGTGCTGTCTGAGATCGAGGTGCCGCGTCCCAAAAACGCGCGGGCCTGAAACCAGCGTCGCTGGTATCGCTCCATGCCCCCAGCTGAATGGACAGCATTGCTGGCCCTTGCCAGTGCGATGGCGTTTTCGCCGGGGCCTAACACCACTTTGTCGGCAGCTTTAGCGGCCCAGCGCGGCCTGCCTGTGGCGCTGCGCTTTGTTTGCGCTGTGCCGGTAGGTTGGTGTGGGCTGTTGTTGCTGTGCGCTGGCGGCGTAGGCGCGGTCGTGCTGGCGGTGCCTGCTCTGCGCGGGGTCATCAAGGTGCTGGGCATTGGTTATTTGTTGTGGCTGGCTTTCAAGCTGGGTCGCAGCAGCCGTTTGGCGCAGGCCGAAGGCGCACGCTTGTGCGTGGGTTTTTGGCAAGGTGTGGCGCTGCAATTTGTCAATATCAAGGCGTGGATGATGGCGTTGACGGTGGTGGCCGGCTGGATTGCCGGGCGCGCGGACAGCCTTGAGCGCGTCGGCATGGTCGTGCCGGTGTTGCTGGTGTTTGCCTTTGCCAGCAACTTGACCTATGCCGCTGCCGGGGCGCTGCTGCGCCGGTGGCTGGCCCAAGGTGGGCGGCTGTTGTGGTTCAACCGGGCGATGGCGTTGGTGTTGGTGGCTACTGCCGTTTGGATGGTGGGTGTTTGAGCGGGGCCACCAGCGTCGATAGGGGCAGCCGGTGCAGCTCTTGCAGCAACTGCGCCAGCGACTGCGCGGCAGCCTCGACCACCGCCTGGCCTTTGTCTGCGCTGGCCGCAGCCGCGTTGCCCACTGCGCCCGCTGGGTGGTAGTCCTGCATGGCCCAGCCCATCTTGGCGCTTTTGCCGTTGCCCAGCAGGGCGTAATGCTCGGCGCGGTCTTGTGAGGTCGAGCGGAAATTTTCTGCCTGCGCCATGCACACCGTTTGTGGTGCCAAGTGCAACATCATCGAGGTTTCGATGTCTCCGGCGTGGATGCCAAAACGGTGCTCGTGGGCGCTGAACTGCCCTGCCACCGCTTCGGGCAGCGGCAGGCTAAACCAACTGGCGCTATAGACCAGCAAGCCGCAGCGCTGGCGCAGCTCGCGGGCGACGATGTCCATCACGCTAACCTGACCACCGTGGCCGTTGAGCAACAACAACTTTTTCACTCCAGCGCGCGCCACGCACTGGCCCAGCTCTGTCCACAGCGCTATCACGGTGGCGGGCGAGAGTGTCAGCGTGCCGGCAAAGTCGGCGTGCTCGGTGCTCAGGCCGATGTTTTGCGGCGGTAAAAACAGCACCGGCAAGTCGGGCGGCAGCAGTGGCAGTGCCGCATCGACCACGCCTTGCAGCAGCGTGGCATCGACCGAGAGCGGCAAGTGCGGCCCGTGCTGCTCTACCGCCGCGACTGGCAGCACGGCGATGGTTTGAGCGGCGCTGCCGGTGGTGCGTAACTGGGCAAAGTCGCGGGTGCTGAGGTTTGCCCAAAAGCGCGAGGGCAGGGGAGGGGCAGTCAGGGGGGCTGTCATGGCAGCGATGGTAGTGCAGGCGGGCACTGTTTTGGCCCTGCACTACCATCGGCTGCTTGAACACTATCCCCTGCCCGGAACCAAAGCAGCGGGCCACTCTCATACCGTGCGACCATGCTGCAAAACTCTTTTTACCGCCTTTGGCGATTTTTCTCTTTCGCTCTTTTTTTGATAGCTGTTAGTGCTGTTGGAACCAGCGCTAGAGCACAATTGAATCCCAAAAATACCGTCGCAGGCAGCGCCAGCGTCGTTACCACGCCCCATGTGCGCGCTGAGCTGATCGCCCACGCCCCCGAGGGCCTCGCGCCGGGCCAGCCGCTGTGGTTGGGCTTGCAAATTTCCCACCAAAAAGACTGGCATACCTACTGGCAGAACCCGGGGGATTCGGGTCTGCCCACCGAGCTACGCTGGCAACTGCCTGCCGGTTTGGAGGTGGGCGACATTGCTTGGCCCGTGCCGCACCCGATTCGTATTGGCACGCTGGTCAATTACGGCTACGAGGGCGAGGTGCTGCTGGCGGCTCCGCTGCACGTGACACCTGCATTCAAGGCACCGCTGGTTGGGGCCGGTGAGGTCATGGTGCGCCTGCACGCCAGTTGGCTGGTGTGCCGGGTTGAATGCATTCCAGAAGAAGGTGATTTTGCACTGCCCTTGCCACTGCGCGGCTCTACGGCCTTGCATGGGGCAGCATTTGCCCAAAGCCAAGCGGCCCAACCGTTGGCACTGACGGGCAACAGCACCGCCCGCATCGACGGCCAGCGCTTGCACATCACGGTGCCGGGCTTGCCCGCCGAGCTGCGCGGCCAGATGCTGGCGCTGTGGCCCGAAACGGCCTCGGTGCTGGTACACGCCATTGAACCCAGTCCCGACTGGCAGCAAGCGTGGCAGGGCGATGTGTGGACGGCCAGTGTGCCGCTGTCGCCCGAGCGCAGCGCTAGCCCCGCTACCTTGCCGCTGCTGCTGACCTTGGCCGACAAGACCCACGCCGCCATGCCCGACCGCGCTTGGCGCAGCGTTGCCACGGTGCAGGGCACATGGGCCAGCACGGCCTCACCCACCGAGGTCTCGCCGGCACTGGCGGCAGCGCTGGCCGCCAACCAAAGCGCCGCAGGCGCGGCACCTACGACGACCACCCACACGCCTGCGCTGGGGTCGCTGCTGGCGGCTTTGGTGGGGGGGCTGCTGGGTGGGTTGTTGCTCAATTTAATGCCCTGTGTTTTTCCGATATTGGCGCTCAAAGTCATGGGATTTGCCCGCCACGGTAGCCAGCGGCGCGCACAGCGGTTAGCGGGCGTGGCCTACACCGCAGGGGTGGTGCTGTCGTTTTTGGCACTGGGGGGCTTGTTGCTGGGGTTGCGTGCTGCGGGCGAACAATTGGGCTGGGGGTTTCAGTTGCAATCGCCTGCAGTGGTGGCGCTGTTGGCGGCGCTGTTTACCTTGATCGGGCTGAATCTGGCCGGTTTGTTTGAGTTTGGAATGTTCGTGCCCGGACGCTTGGCAAGTTTGCAAGCGCGCCATCCGGTGGGCGATGCCTTTTTGTCGGGGGTGCTGGCGGTGGCGATTGCCTCGCCGTGTACGGCACCGTTCATGGGGGCTTCGCTGGGGTTTGCTGTCGGTATGCCCAGCGCACAGGCGCTGGCGGTGTTTGCTGCGCTGGGGGTTGGTATGGCGTTGCCCTATTTGCTCGCTAGCGTGGTGCCTGCGGTGGCGGGATGGCTGCCGCGTCCCGGCGCGTGGATGGCGACTTTCCGCCACGCCATGGCTTTTCCGATGTTTGCCACGGTGGTGTGGTTGGTCTGGGTGCTGGGCCAGCAAAGCGGCATCGACGGTGCTGGCGCACTGCTGGCGCTGCTGGTGGCACTGGCGGCCTGCGCTTGGTCGCTGACGCTGCGCGGGCGGGTGCGCACGGTCATTGCTACTTTTTTGATAGCTACTAGTGCATGGCTGGCGGGGGCTGTTGGCCCGTATATCATCCAAACAACCGAAATGGCAGCCCCCACCGGCACCGCCAGCGCTGGGGCGTGGCAAGCGTGGTCGGCCCAGCGCGTGGCCGATGTGACGGCGGCGGGTCAGCCGGTGTTTGTTGATTTCACGGCGGCGTGGTGCGTCACCTGCCAATACAACAAGCGCACCACCTTGGCCGATGCGGCGGTGCAGGCTGACTTTGCCGCGCACAACGTGGCACTGCTGCGCGCCGACTGGACGCGCCGCGATCCGGCCATCACCGAGGCCCTGACCCGGCTGGGGCGCAGCGGTGTGCCGGTGTATGTGCTGTATGCGCCACAGCGCGCGCCGCTGGTGATGACGGAAATTCTCAGCCCAGCGCAAATTCACAGCGCGCTGGCGGCGTTGTAATCTGGCACTTTCCTTCTTTTTTGCACCGAAAGCCACTTGCCATGCCCGATGCCAGCCCAGAAACTATTTTGTCTGTCTTGCGCGATTGCCGCACCATTGCCGTGGTGGGCTTGTCGCCCAAAACGCACCGCGACAGCTACCATGTGGCCGAATATTTGCAGCAGCAGGGCTACCGCATCGTGCCGATCAACCCACAGGCCAGCGAAATTTTAGGCCAGCGCTGTTGGCCTTCGCTGACCGAGGCAGCCCAGCATGGGCCGATTGATGTGGTCGATGTGTTTCGCAACAGCGCCGACGTGCCACCGATTGCCGACGAAGCCATTGCCATCGGTGCCAAAGCGCTGTGGCTGCAACTGGGGGTGCGCCACGACGAGGCCGCAGCCCGTGCCCGTGCCGCTGGGTTGCAGGTGGTGCAAGAGCGTTGCACCTTGGTCGAGCATGGTCGACTCCAAGGGCTGGGCCAACTCTGAGCGCAAAGCCCCGGCGCGTTTTCGATTCCCCCAATGAAAAAACCCCGGAAGACCGGGGTTTTTTGTGTCAGCGCAAGTAACGAATTACTTGGCGGCAGGAGCTGCGTCAGCGGCAGGAGCGGCAGCTGCAGCAGCAGCCTTCTTAGCCTTCTTGGCTTTCTTCTTGGCCTTGGCCTTAGGAGCAGCTTTTTCGGCAGCAGGAGCAGCAGCAGCAGGAGCGGCGGCTGGAGCAGCAGCGTCAGCAGGAGCTTGTGCGAATGCAGCGCCTGCGGCGAACAAACCGGCGATCAATGTAGCGAGGATTTTGTGCATGGTGAACTTCTTTCAACGGCAAAAGGAGAGGATAAAACGCGCCGCAAATTAACGGCGGCACACCGTTATAACGGTATGCCAGCCCGAATGTTGACACCATAAGCCATTTTTTTAAAAAAAACCTCTTTTGATAGCACCCAGCAGTTGCTGGCCGGGGCTGCACGGCCCTTTTGAGGCTCCCGCACGACCCCCACAGCCGTCAACACACCAGAAATGCCCTGCGACAATCACCGCCATGACATCCTCCAGCTTTGCCCCCCTCCTGAACGACACCTTCCTGCGCGCCTGTCGGCGTCAGGCCACCGACTACACCCCCCTGTGGCTGATGCGCCAAGCCGGGCGTTATCTGCCCGAATACAAGGCCACCCGGGCCAAGGCCGGTAGCTTTATGGGGTTGGCCACCAACGTGGACTACGCTACCGAAGTCACACTGCAACCGCTGGAGCGTTTTGCGCTGGATGCGGCCATTTTGTTCAGCGACATCCTGACCGTACCCGACGCTATGGGGTTGGGCCTGACCTTTGCCGAAGGCGAAGGCCCACGTTTTGCCCGCAGCATCCGCACCGAGGCCGATGTAGCCCAACTGACCGTGCCCGACATGGACAAGCTGCGTTACGTCTTTGATGCCGTCACCAGCATCCGCAAGGCATTGAATGGCCGGGTGCCGCTGATTGGTTTTTCGGGCAGTCCGTGGACGCTGGCGTGTTACATGGTCGAGGGCAAAGGCTCGCAAGATTACCGCTGGGTCAAGTCGCTGATGTATTCGCGCCCCGACCTGATGCACCGCATTTTGGCCGTCAATGCCGACTCCGTGGCCCACTACCTCAACGCCCAAATCAACGCCGGTGCCCAAGCGGTGATGATTTTTGACAGTTGGGGCGGCGTGTTGGCCGATGGCGCATTCCAAGAATTTAGCTTGGCCTACACCGCCCGCGTGTTGGCCCAATTGCAGCGCACCGGGCCTGACGGCCAAGATGTGCCGCGCATCGTCTTTACCAAGGGCGGAGCGTTGTGGCTTGAAGACATGAAACCGCTCGATTGCGAAGTGCTCGGCCTGGATTGGACGGCCAATTTGTCCAAAGCGCGCGCGCTGGTCGGTGGCGAGGTCGGCGGCCCCGGCAAGGCGCTGCAAGGCAATATCGACCCGAACGTGCTGTTTGCACCACCGGCGCAGATTCAGGCCCAAGTCGCCAAGGTGTTGGCAAGTTTTGGTGCGCCGCACACCGATACCGCGACCACTGGCCCGACGCATATCTTCAATTTGGGCCACGGCATTAGCCAATTCACACCGCCCGAGCATGTGGCCGCGCTGGTCGAGGCCGTGCACAGCCAGTCGCGGGCGCTGCGCCAGCGCTGACCCACGTGCCTGCCGACCGCCCCAGCACCGTTGCCGTTGCAGTTCATACCCCCGTCCACAGCGCTTTGGGGGATGTGCTCACCTACGCCAGCCCGCAGACCCTCGCGCCGGGCACCTTGGTGCGGGTGCCACTGGGGCGGCGTGAAGTGCTGGGCGTGGTCTGGCAAGCCGATGCTGCGCTGCCCGAGGGCATGGGCCTGCGCCCGATCACCGCCGTCCTCGATGGCATTGCGCCACTGGATGTGCACTGGCTGCGCTTGGTCGCTTTTGCGGCGCGTTACTACCAGCGCAGCTTGGGCGAGGTGGCGCTGTCGGCGCTGCCGCCACAACTGCGCGACCTGCGCCCCGAGCAACTGGCGCGCCGCTTGCGCCGCCCAGCCGGGCACCAGTCCAGCTCCCCAGATAATTCAAATTTGATAGCACTCAGCCCAGAGCAGGAAAGCGCTAGGGCCGAAATATCCTCCAAACCCGGCCCGTTTTTGCTGTTTGGCAGCACCGGCAGCGGCAAAACCGAGGTCTATCTGCGCTGCGTGCAAGAAGTGCTGGATGCCGACCCCGCCGCCCAAGCGCTGGTGATGGTGCCCGAGATCAACCTGACCCCCCAACTCGAAGCACGTTTTACCGAACGCTTTGGCGCGGCCAGTGTGGTTTCGTTGCACAGCGGCATGACGAATCCGCAGCGCCTCAAAAGCTGGCTGGCCGCCCACGGCGGCACTGCGCGCATTGTGCTGGGCACCCGCATGGCGGTGTTTGCCTCCATGCCGATGCTGCGGCTGATCGTGGTCGATGAAGAACACGACCCTAGCTACAAACAGCAAGAAGGCGCACGCTACTCGGCACGCGATTTGGCGATTTGGCGGGGCCGCGAGCAGCAGGCCAAAGTTATCCTCGGCTCGGCCACGCCGTCGCTCGAGAGCTGGCACGCCAGCCGCCCCCCCACGGCACAAGAGCCGCAAGGTGGGCGTTACCTGCGCCTGCACATGCCCAGTCGCATCGGCCAAGCCGCCTTGCCGCGCCTGCGCGTGGTCAATATGAACCACCAGCCCCGGGGCACGGTGTTCTCGGCACCGCTGCTGGCAGCGTTGCAAGAGCGCGTCGAGCGCGGCGAGCAGTGCATGATTTTGCTGAACCGGCGTGGCTATGCCCCGGTGCTGCACTGTGCGGATTGCGACTGGAAAAGCGATTGCCCCCATTGCAGCGCCCATCAGGTTTTCCACAAAATCGACCGTACCTTGCGTTGCCACCACTGCGGCTTTGCCCAGCGGGTGCCACGTGCCTGTCCCGGCTGCGGCAGCCCCGACATCACCCCGATGGGGCGTGGCACCGAGCAGCTCGAAGAACAACTGGCCGGATTGCTGGCCGATGTGCGCCGGCCCGACGGCAGTCCGGTGCGGGTGGCCCGCATTGATGCCGACACCACCCGCGCCCAAGGCGCGCTTGAAGCACAACTGGCACAAGTGCATTCGGGTGATATTGATGTGTTGATCGGCACCCAAATGATAGCCAAAGGCCACGACTTTCGGCGCATTACGCTGGTAGCGGCAGTGCAGCCCGATGGGGCGTTGTTCTCTAGCGACTTTCGCGCCCCCGAGCGGCTGTTTGCGCTGTTGATGCAGGCCAGTGGCCGTGCCGGACGCGATGCCGACTACATCGAAAGCCAAGGCAGTCGCGGCGAGATGTGGCTGCAGACTTTCCACCACGAGCACCCCATCGTTGCGGCTTTGCGCCAGCACGACTACCCGGCCTTTGCCGCCCAGCAGTTGCAAGAGCGCAGCGATGCGGCCATGCCGCCGTTTGCGTTTCAGGCTTTGGTGCGTGCCGATGCCCGCAGCCAAGAAGTGGCGCAGGGCTTCTTGGCCGCAGCCAGCCAAGCGGCCAAAAATTGCGCCTTGCCGGGGCTAGAGCACGTCACGCTCTACCCGCCGGTGCCCTTGACCATTCAGCGCGTTGCTAACGTCGAGCGCGCACAAATGTTGCTGGAGTCGCCCTCGCGCGTGGCATTGCAGCGGTTTTTGGCCGCTTGGCAACCGCTGCTGCACAGCACCCGCACCCAGCCCGAGCACAAGGCGCTGGTGCGCTGGCTGGTGGATGTGGATCCGCTGTCGATTTGAGCGCAGCGCTCAGGACGACAGCAGCGTCCAGCGCTCGAGCGCTTGCATCAAGGCCTCTTCAATTTCGCCCTCGCGGGCGTGCAGCGCCGTAGCACGGGCCGGGTCACTGCTGTAGAGCGTGCCATCGGCCAGCGCCTCTTGGATGCTTTTTTGTTCTTCTTCCAGCGCAGCGATTTGGCTCGGAAGCTGATCGAGATCGCGCTGGTCTTTGTAACTTAGCTTCTTTTTTGATAGCTGCTGAGGTTTATCAGTAGCGGGCTGCGGGGCATTTTGACCTAAATTTTCCGGTTTTGCCGCCACAGCAGCGGCTGGACTGGCCGCAGAAGCCGACAGCGCTGCTGCTGCAATCTCGCGGCTGCGCCGGGACTGAAGCAGCCAGTCTTGCACACTGCCCTCGTACTCGCGCCACAGACCATCGCCCTCAAAAGCAATGGTGCTGGTGACCACGTTGTCCAGAAAAGCCCGGTCATGGCTGACCAAGAACACCGTGCCTTCGTAGGTTTGCAGCAAGTCTTCGAGCAAATCGAGCGTCTCGATGTCCAAATCGTTGGTTGGCTCATCCAGCACCAGCACATTGGCGGGGCGGGCAAAAAGGCGTGCCAACAGCAAACGGTTGCGCTCACCGCCCGACAGCGAGCGCACCGGCGAGTGGGCGCGCGCTGGCGAGAATAAAAAATCGCCCAAATAGCTTTTGACATGCTTGCGCTGCTTGCCAATCTCAATCCACTCGCTGCCGGGGCTGATGAAGTCTTCGAGTGTCGAATCCAGATCAATCGCGTGGCGCATCTGGTCAAAGTAAGCCACTTGCAGATTGGCACCTTGGCGCACTTTGCCGCTGTCGGCCTGCAATTCGCCCAAAATGAGTTTGAGCAAAGTGGTTTTACCGGCCCCGTTGGGGCCAATCAGCCCGACCTTATCGCCGCGCAAAATCGTGCCGCCAAAATTGCGCACGATGGTTTTGTCGCCAAACGCCTTGAAAACGCCCTCCAATTCAGCGACGATTTTGCCGCTGGGCGCACCCGAGGCCAAATCCATCTTGACGCTGCCCAGCGTCTCGCGGCGTGCGGCGCGGCTGGCACGCAGCGCCTCCAAACGCCCAATGCGGCTTTGGCTGCGGGTGCGGCGCGCTTCGACACCCTTGCGAATCCAAATTTCTTCTTGGGCCAACAGCTTGTCGGCTTTGGCCGAAATCGTTTCTTCTTGGGCCAATTGCTCTTGTTTTTGCAACAGGTATTGGGCAAAGTTGCCGGGGTAGGATCGCAACTGCCCGCGATCAAGTTCGACGATGCGGGTCGCTACCTGATCCAAAAAGACCCGATCGTGGGTGATGGTGACAACGCTGCCGCTGAAATCGACCAGCAGTTCTTCTAACCATTCGATGGAATCTAAATCGAGGTGGTTGGTAGGCTCGTCCAGCAGCAGCACATCGGGGCGTGTCACCAGCGCTTGTGCCAGTGCGACCCGCTTGCGGGTGCCGCCCGAGAGATTTTCGATGCGTGCCTGTGGGTCAAGGTGCAGGCGCTGCAGGGTTTCTTCGACGCGCTGCTCCCAATTCCAAGCGTCGTAGGCCTCGATTTGGGTTTGCAGCGCATCCAGATCCAGCCCTTCTGCGCCACTTAAGTATTGATCACGCACCGCGATGACGTGGGCCAGCCCCTCCGACGTGGCTTCAAACACCGTGGCACTCGGTTCCAGCAAAGGCTCCTGCGCTACATAGGCAATGCGAATGCCCTGCTGTACGTGTCGCGCACCGTCATCGGTATTCGCCAGCCCTCCGAGTATCTTTAACAGTGAGGATTTGCCTGCACCGTTGCGCCCAATCAGGCCCACACGCTCGCCTACCTCCAGAGAGAAAGTTGCGTGGTCTAGCAGAGCTACGTGCCCGAAGGCCAGCTGTGCGTCTAATAAAGTAATCAATGCCATAGTGCTGAGGATTATGGGCGGCAAGCCACATTCGGCAACCGGTCTGGGAGACAGGGCTGCTTTGGAAGCACTTTTGCGCTGGTCAGAGACCCGTTCTGCCTTGAAGTGGCAACTTTCTGGAAGTTTTTGTTAAAGAGTTTGCGTTGGTGGCGTAAGTTGTGCCATAATCGAGGGCTTCGCTGCTGATTGATTCTTTTTGGATTGATGGTTTTGCGGTTTCGGCGAGAGCTGGGGTTGCGGATGGTAGTGTTGAGGGGCTTTAAAAAAGTTTCTAAGTTTTGTTGATATGTTGCTAAAAAGCGGTGTAGAATACGAGGCTTCGCTGGACGGGATTGCTG